>MGBT01000166.1:346-6246 GCA_001788395.1 Candidatus Rokubacteria bacterium GWA2_70_23 | reverse complement strand
GGGGATCACCGGCAAGGAGGGCGCCTTCCACGCGCTCCGCTGCAAGGAGTACGGGACCCAGGTGGTGGGCGGCGTCAGGCCCGGCAAGGGCGGCACCACCCACGAGGGCTTTCCCATCTGGAACACCGTGGAGGACTCGGTCAAGGCCGCGGGCGCGGACTGCGCGCTGATCTTCGTGCCGCCGCCGGCCGCCGCCGACGCCATCCTGGAGGCCGCCGACGCGGGCCTGCCGCTCATCGTCTGCATCACCGAGGGCGTGCCGGTGGCCGACATGGTCAAGGTCAAGGCCGTCCTCGCGGGCACGACGAGCCGGCTCATCGGCCCCAACTGCCCAGGGCTCATCTCGCCGGGCAAGGCGAAGATCGGCATCATGCCCGGGCACATCCACAAGGCAGGGCCCGTGGGGGTGGTCTCGCGCAGCGGCACGCTCACCTACGAGGTGGTGCACCAGCTGACCCAGCGCGACCTCGGCCAGTCCTCGTGCGTCGGCATCGGGGGCGACCCCGTCAACGGCACGAGCTTCATCGACGTCCTGCGCCTCTTCCAGGACGACCCGGGCACCTCCGCCATCATGATGATCGGCGAGATCGGCGGCACCGCGGAGGAAGAGGCCGCCGCCTTCGTGAAGGCGCATGTGCGGAAGCCCGTGGTGGGCTTCATCTGCGGCCAGACGGCGCCCCCGGGTCGCCGCATGGGCCATGCCGGGGCCATCATCGCGGGTGGGAAGGGGACGGCCGCCGAGAAGATGAAGGCCCTGGAGGCCGCCGGCATCACCACCGTGAAGAGCCCCGCGGACATGGGCGCCACCGTCGCCCGGATCCTCGGCAAGAGAAGTTAGGCCGCGGTCCATGGCCCTCGAGCGCACGCTGACCATCATCAAGCCCGATGCCGTCGCCAGGGGCGTGATCGGCCAGATCATCAGCCGGTTCGAGCAGGCCGGCCTCAAGGTCCTGGCGGCCAGGCTCCTGCACTTGAGCCCCGCCCAGGCGGGCGGCTTCTACATCGTCCACAAGGAGCGGCCGTTCTACGCCAGCCTCTGCGCCTTCATGACGTCCGGGCCCTGCCTGCCCATCGTGCTCGAGGGCGAGAACGCCGTCGTCCGGCTCCGCGATCTGATGGGCGCCACGGACCCGGCCAAGGCCGCGCCCGGGACCATCCGCCGCGACTTCGCCGCCTCCATCGAGGCCAACGCGGTGCACGGCTCCGACTCGCCCGAGTCGGCCGCCTTCGAGATCCCGTACTTCTTCGGCGCCCTCGAGATCCACTCGCGCTGATTCAGCCCGCCAGGCTGTTCTTCCCGGCCGTCCTCGGTACCCGACAGCGGATCATCGCGGGGGTGATCGGGCTGGGCCTGGGTGTGGGAGTCCCCATCGTGCTCTCCGTCGCGCTCCTCGCCTCGAGCGGCGATCCGGTCTTCGTCATCTTCCCGCTGCCGTTCCTGGGGCTCGTCTGGGCCATCCAGGGGCTGGCCCCCGCGGGGTTCACGCTGGAGGGGCGAGGGGTGCGTATCGAGCGGCGGTGGCTGCCGCGGCGGCTGCCGTACTCGGCCATCCGCGCCGTGGACCGGACGCCGCGCCCCATCGGCGGGCTCCTGGCGCTGGGGCTCAACGGGCTCTTCGGCTCCTACGGCCTCCGCTGGAACCCGCGCACGGGGCTGCACTATCTCGCCATCACCAACACCCGGGATCTCGTGTATCTTCACACCGCCCGGGGGCTCGTCGTGATCTCGCCGAGCCCGCCCGACGAGTTCGTGACCGAGCTGTCGGCGCGTCTCGCCCGCCAGCAGGAGGATCCAGCATGAGCGCTCGCGTGGCACTGGCCGTCTCGATTCCGCAGACCTTCCAGGACCGCGCCGTGGATGTGGGCGCGATCCGCGCCTATCTCGCCCGCGCGGAGGCGCTCGGCTTCCACAGCGCCTGGGTCGTGGAGCAGGTCCTGGGCTCGACCCCGAGCCTCGAGCCCGTCGAGCTGCTCACCTATGCCGCGGCGGTGACCGAGCGGCTCAGGCTCGGGACGGCGGTGCTGCTCACCGCGCTCCGCAGCCCGGTCCACCTCGCCAAGAGCCTGGCCACGCTCGACCATCTGAGCGGCGGGCGCCTCGACGTGGGCGTCGGGCTCGGCGGCAACCCGAACATCTACCCGGCCTACGGCTTCACCGCCGACCGCCGCGCGGCGCGCTTCGCCGAGGGCCTCCGCCTCATGAAGCGCCTCTGGACGGAGCCGCGTGTCACCTTCGAGGGCAAGTTCTTCCGCCTCCAGAACGCCTCCATGGAGCCCAAGCCCGTGCAGCAGCCGCACCCGCCGCTCTGGTTCGGCGCGCATCACCCGAACGCGCTCAGGCGCACAGCCGAGCTGGGCGACGGCTTCATGGGCGCGGGCTCGCTGTCCACGGCGAAGTTCGCCGAGGAGGTGCAGATGCTCCGCGGCTTCCTCGCCGAGGCGCGGCGCGACCCCGCGGCCTTCCCCATCGCCAAGCGCGTGTACATTGCCGTGGACCGGGACAAGGCGCGCGCCGGCAGCCGGCTGCGCGACTGGTTCGGCGCCTTCTATGGCCGGCCGCAGATGGCCGAGGAGGTGTGCGTGTGGGGCCCGCCGCGCGAGTGCGCCGACCGGCTCGGGGAGGTGGTGGCGGCCGGCGCGCGGATGCTGATGCTCAACCCCGTCTTCGACGAGATAGAGCACCTGGAGGCCTTCGCCTCGGAGATCGCCCCCGACCTCTCCTGAGTTCCGGATGACACCTGACCACAGCGGAGGAACTGCGATGACGGCTCCGGGCACGGCCAACCCCTACGAGCGGGATCTCGACAAGAACCCCGGCAACTACGCGCCGCTGACGCCGCTGACGTTCATCGAGCGCGCGGCCCACGTCTATCCCGACCGGCTCGCGGTGATCCACGGGACGCGGCGCTTCACCTGGGCCGAGACCTATGCCCGGTGCCGGCGCCTCGCCTCCGCGCTCGCCCGGCGGGGCATCGGCGTGGGCGACACGGTGGCGGTCATGCTCGCCAACACGCCGGAGATGAACGAGTGCCACTTCGGCGTCCCGATGACGGGGGCCGTGCTCAACACGCTCAACACCCGGCTCGACGCGGAGGCCATCGCCTTCATGCTCGATCACGGCGAGGCGAAGGTGCTGATCACCGACCGCGAGTTCTCGGACACCGTGGCGCGGGCGCTGGAGAAGGTCACGACGCGGCCCTTCGTCGTGGACGTGGACGACCCGGAGCACACGGGGCCGGGCTCGCGGCTCGGCCAGGTCGAGTACGAGACCTTCATCGCGAGCGGCGATCCGGAGTTTCCGTGGCGGCCGCCCGCCGACGAGTGGAACGCGATCTCGCTCAACTACACGTCGGGGACCACAGGCAACCCGAAGGGCGTCGTCTACCACCATCGCGGCGCCTACCTGAACGGCGTCGGCAACATCCTCACCTGGGGCATGCCGCAGCACGCGGTGTACCTGTGGACGCTGCCGATGTTCCACTGCAACGGCTGGTGCTTCCCGTGGACGATGGCGGCCAATGCCGGCACCAGCGTCTGCCTGCGGAAGATCGACGCGGCGCTGATCTTCCGGCTGATGAAGGAGCACCGGGTCACGCACTACTGCGGTGCGCCGATCGTGCACACCACGCTGATCAACGCCGAACCCGCCCTGCGCGAGGGCATCTCCCACAGGGTCTCGGCGATGGTCGCGGCGGCCGCGCCCCCGGCGACGATGATCGAGGGGATGGAGCGGATCGGCTTCGACCTCACGCACGTCTACGGGCTCACGGAGACCTACGGGCCGGCGACCGTCTGCGCGAAGCACGAGGAGTGGAAGGACCTCGACATCGCCCGGCGCGCCGAGCGCAATGGCCGGCAGGGCGTGCGCTACCTCGTGGAGGAAGGGCTGACGGTGATGGACCCGGAGACCATGACGCCCACGCCCCCGGACGGCCAGACGATGGGGGAGATCATGTTCCGCGGCAACATCACCATGAAGGGGTACCTGAAGAACCCCAAGGCGACGCACGAGGCCTTCGCGGGCGGCTGGTTCCACTCGGGCGACCTGGCCGTGATGCAGCCCGACGGCTACGTCAAGATCAAGGACCGGGCCAAGGACATCATCATCTCGGGCGGCGAGAACATCTCGTCGCTGGAGGTCGAGGACGTGCTGTACCGCCATCCGGCCGTGCTGGCCGCCGCCGTCGTCGCCCGGCCCGACCCCAAGTGGGGCGAGATCCCCTGCGCCTTCGTCGAGCTCAAGCCCGGCGCCGAGGCGACCGAGGCGGAGATGATCGAGCATTGCCGCGCCCACTTGGCCCACTTCAAGGCGCCACGCGCGGTGCTGTTCGGCGTGGTGCCGAAGACCTCCACCGGCAAGCTGCAGAAGTTCGTCCTGCGCGAGCAGGTGCAGTCGGCGCAGGCCATCGAGTAGCGGGCCGGCCCAGGCCGCTCCGGCGCAGACTCCTCCGCATCGCGGAGCACGGGAGCGGCCGGAGCGTCGGCCGCGCTGAGGATCGGGGCCGCGCAAGGGCTTCGTAGCCGCCACGTCGCGGCCGACACGGCCCTTCCACCGCCCTCTCGGGCTGGCATGATGACCCCCTCACCTATGTCCAGTGAACATGTCACCGTACGATGTGGGCAGCATCGCGGCGCCGGGGCGAGGGGACGCGCTAGCGCGCGGGCGCCGCGCGCCGGTCGGCGCACACCGCCCCGCCCTTCAGCACCAGGGCGATCCCCGCGGGATCGAGCAGGATCTTGACGTCGTCCAGGGGGTTGCCGTTCACCACGACGAGGTCGGCCAGGCGCCCCTTCTCGATCGTGCCGAGCTCGCGCTCGAGCCCGAGGCAGCGGGCCGCCCACTGCGTGGCCGCCTGCAGGGCCTGCATGGGCGTGAGCCCCGCCTCGACCAGGCACTGGAGCTCCAGCGCGTTCTTCGGGTGGCCGTGGCCGCCGGCGTCGGTGCCGGCGGCGATCGGCACGCCCAGCTCGAGCGCCCGCCGCACGCTGGCGACGTGGTGGGGGTAGAGCTCGATGGCGCGCGCCCGCACGTGGGGCGAGGCGCTCTCCCGGTGGTACACGTACACCGTGAGCGTGGGCACGAAGAAGGTGCCCTGCGCGGCCATCCGCGTCATCAGCTCGGGCTCCTCGTCCAGGTAGCACCCGTGCTCGATCGAGTCGACACCGGCCACGAGCGCGGTCGAGAGCCCCGGGCCCCCGAGGGCGTGGCACATCACCCGCCGCCCGAGGGCGTGCGACTCCGTCACCAGGGCCTGCATCTCCGGAAGCGAGAAGGCCGCGTCCCGCGGTCCGTGCCCCGCCCGCGAGCTCGCGCCCCCGGTGGTGGCTGTCTTGATCACGTCCGCGCCGGCCCGCACCATGGTCCGCACCACATCCCGCACCTCGTCGGACCCGTTGCCCACGCTGTTCGGCAGCAGCGGGTCGTAGACGGCGCAGCAGGCGTGGCCCGAGGGGCTGACGCGGTCGCCGATGCCGCCCGTCGGCGAGACGATCTGGATCCCGAGCACCAGGCGCGGCCCCGGGATCAGCCCCTGCTCGATGGCGAGCTTGAAACCTGTGTCGAGCCCGCCGCCGTCGCGGATCGTGGTGTAGCCCATGGCGAGCGCCTCGGCGAGCACGCGCGCGGTGCGCATGTGCGAGGTGCTGGCGGGCTCGTCGAGGCCCCAGCGCGTGGCGAGGGCGTAGCCGTGGGACGCCAGGTGGTCGTGGGCATCGATCAGCCCGGGGATCAGGGTCCGGCCCCGCACGTCGATGATCTCGGCATTCGCGGGCCAGGCCATGGCCGGCCGGGGCCCGGCGGCGGCGATGCGGTCGCCGTCGATGACCACGGCGGCGTCCGGCACCGACGCCGCGCCGGTGCCGTCGATCAAGGTGGCTCCCGTCAGGACCCGGATCATCGC
>MGBT01000166.1:0-299 GCA_001788395.1 Candidatus Rokubacteria bacterium GWA2_70_23 | reverse complement strand
GGTAGGCCTCCTTCGTCATCGGGGGCTTCGCCCTGGCCAGGACCTCACGCCCCACCGCGGCCCCGTCGCACAGCAGGTCCACCACCATGGACGCCAGCGCCTTGGCGTTGGTCAGGTACATCAGGGTCTGGTCCTCGATCGCGTAATCGGCCCCGTGCGAGGTGCCCTTCGCCCCGCCCACGTAGGGGTGGAGGATCGGCATCACCTGGGCGAGGTCGCCCATGTCGGTGGAGCCGGTGCGATGTGGAGGATCGGCATCACCTGGGCGAGGTCGCCCATGTCGGTGGAGCCGGTGCGAT
>MGBT01000165.1:4618-15385 GCA_001788395.1 Candidatus Rokubacteria bacterium GWA2_70_23 | reverse complement strand
TACTTGACAGTGGAAGTCATATCAACGCGGCGGATAAGCCGCGGCGCGAAGCGCCGGCGGCTTCATGCGCGAGTTAGCCGGTTGCTCGCCCGACCGCCGCGGATCCCCTTGGAGCGGGCGCACCATGAAGGAGGCCCTCGGTACTCAAGTCTTCATCCACGTCTGGCCAGTGGACGCCGAATCCTCCGCCGGCCACGCGCCAATTCGCGCGTTGCTCGCGCGTCGCCGAAAGCAGACGGGGGTACCACACGAGCGGCACCGAGATCGTACGGCCGTCCAGGAGATCGACGACTAGGACGTCGTCCGTGAACCGGACGTCCTTGACGCGCTCACCCGGCCGACCTTCTGAAGTACTCATTCCACGCCTCCAACAATTGCGGCTCGTGCTCGGCGACGAGCCCCTGCACGCGTCGCAGCTCGACCGCGTTGAAACCAAGGTTACGCGCCAGTGCCACTGGCGCCAACCAGAACTTCGCTGACTGATCATCTCGGTCCACGTGGACCTGGGGTGGCTCGTTCAGGTCGTGGCTCACGAAGTAGATCCGATACGGCCCGCTCCGCAGAACAGTCGGCATTCCTCCCTCAATTCACCTCCGCACGACGCCAATCCGGATAACGCCCACGATGACCGGCCGGTTGCCAGCGGCAACGCCGCCGGCAACCGGTCCGGTCGAACGTGAAGTTATGGGCCCTGTCCGTTCGGGCGTTTGGCGCATGACGCTGCCGATCGTAGGGCTCTGTAGCGGCCCAAAACCCCTGTTGCATCCACCATTTACCCGGCGTTGAAGTTTCCCCGTCGCGATCTGTAAACGCCATGTAGAATATCGTCGGTTCTTTGACAAGGGGGACACGATGGGCGACGGGGCCAACCAGGTCCTATTTACCCTTATTGTGTCATCTTTACTGTACTTAGCTTACAGCTTAGCTTCCATAATCGGTGCATGGATCAATGGAATGCGTAAAGAACTCACTTCACTTGTTGAGCATGATGGAAGAAAACGCGTAAGGCGAATGTTTAACTTGGATGATGAAAAAGCTGGCAAGCGCCATATCCAGAAATCGGTAAATGCGAAGAGAGCAAAAAGCAAGAGGAAGGTAAAGGTAAAATCCCGAGTGTAAGGGCCACCGACGACCCTCGGCATTGTAGAGCCGGGGGTCGCCGTGTTTTTCGAGGCCGCCGCGGCAACAGGGGCGACCTCGGGCTCGCCATACCAGCCAAGCGATCGGAACATCATGTCGTTCTCGGTGTCGACGATCGTCGTTCGACGCGCTCGACCGTTCGCCGTGCGCATAACTATAATTCGGTCTCGGATTATGCGGAACTGTGTAGCGCGGCAAAGGCTGCAGCAGGCCGCAGCCTATCACGGATCAGCACGTCAGTGCCGCTCGCGTCCCTCCCTGTTCTTCCAGTCACTTGCAGGCTGGCGCGGGCCCCCGGGGCTGCGGTGTTCTGCAGCGCCCCGTCGCGGCGTATCCCGTCGGCCTATCCCGGCAGGCACGGCAGGGCACGGGGGCCTCACGCATTGAAGAGCCGGTCTGCTGGGCTCCGCACTCCGGCCGGCCCCCGGTTGAGCACGTGCGTGTAGATCTGTGTGGTGCTGACGTCCCTACGGTAGAGGAACAGGAGTGCGCTCAGCGCCTGGTTCTGGGTGGAGGCCGCGCCCTTCCTGTCGACCGCCAGCGAGCTCAGGAACCGTGTGAGCTCGGGCGCGCCCATCTCGACCGGGTGACGTTTGCCGTGAAAGAGAATGTACCGGAGGATCCAGGCGACGTACGCCTTCTCCGTGCGGCGGCTGTAATGGCGGATGCGGAGGGCCGCGCGCACGCGGTCGAGGAGGCGTGGCTTCGGCAGGACGGGAGCACCGGTCTCGTGGACTGTGAACACGGAGCCGCGCCGAGTGCCCTCGGGGAGGACCACATACGACAACGTGGGATTCCTCTGCACGCTCACCATGCCCCGCCTCGGCCCTGTGGGTCACGAGCGTAAGCGATGGGTCTCCGTCGCGCAACGTGGAAATTCCGATACGGGGCGTGGGTGGCTACGGTGGGGCCGTGCGCCGACATTGGGCCGGTGGCCCTGGCCGGTTGGCGGCTAAGTGGTCTGCGAGCGGGACCGCGGGGGGCTGTCTCGCCTCAGGTGAGGAGTTCCCAGCGCGACTGGTAGCGATCCAGCTCCTGGCGCGTGTACTCGTCCACACCGGAAGAACGGTGACTCGAAGCACCCCTTCCAGGAGGGCGAAGTCCCGTCGGTTGGCGGTCACGACGGTGGCCCCATGGCGTCGGGCGGTCAGTGCGATCAGGGCGTCGTTCTGGAAGTCCCGTCGCTTGGCCCCGTCCCATCCTTGCGCATCACCGATGGCCTGAATGAGCTTCCCTGCGTTCCACCAATCTCCGGCTGTCGGCTCCCACTGGACCACGGCGACACGGAAGAGGGCGTCCACGAGCCGCCGGGCCGTCGGGGTGCGGGCTCCCCGGCGAAGCTCGGAGAGCACCACCGCTGAATGACGGACGACGAAGGTTTGCTGGACCGCTGCCAGGGTCTCACGGTACAACCCACGCTCCCAGTGGCCGATGTACACGCTGGTGTCGAGGAGGGCCCAGGGCACGCTACGGCCTTCGGAGGCTCCCGGGCTTGAGCGTTCGACGGGTGGTCTTCATGAACTGCCAGAACGCCTCCATCTCGGCGATCCGCTCGACGGACGCGCGCACGACCTCGGCGTCCGTGGCGACCCCCAGCACCTTCTTCGCGCGCCGGAGCGCTCGCTCGTCGACGAAGAAGGACTTCCGCTTGAGTGCCGTTGCTCGTGCCATGGGACCCTCCCGGCCGCCGGTGTTCAGCGGCATGCATACATCTTAGCGGGAACAGGCATACAGATCAAGCGGCGCGCGTGGGCACGAGGCGCGAGGACAGAGCGGAGCGCGCCCCCCGCCGGGATCATCCTGAGCGCCAACCGGTTCGTCTGGCATCGGAGGCCGATCGTGCCCGTCGCCGGCGCGATCATCGAATGGCCGTGAACTCCGTTGCTGTGGCATCGGCATAGGAGGGGAGCATGGTCCCGCGGCCGTCGGGCCCGGCCCTCAGGGGAGCGGGAGCCGGCCCCTCATCCGATGGCGACCGCCACGCAGGTCGTCGTGCGCGTGACGCCGTCGATGGTGCCGATGGACTCCGTCACCAGGTTGCCGATGGCGTCCAGCGTGGCCCCGTCCACCATCGCGATGAAGTCGTAGGGGCCGGTCACGGCGTCCATGGCCACCACGGTAGCCCGGGCGTTCTTGATCTTCGCCAGCGCCTTCTTCACGCCCTTGGTCTTTCCCGCCGCCGACTCGATGAGCACATACGCTTTCATCGCAGGTCTCCTCTCTGGGTGGTGAGCACGCGCCGGATCCTGGTGAAGAGCGGCGCCCGGTTGATGGTCTCGAGGCGGTGGTCGCCGCCCTCGATCCGCCACAGCTCGATCTTCCTGCGCCCGGCGTCGCGAATGGCTTCGGCATGCGCGAAGGGCACGGTCTGGTCTGCCGTGCAGTGGAGCACCACCGCGCGCCGCGGCGCGATGCGCGGCGCCCACCGGAGCGCGTCGGCGGTGGCGAAGTCCGCGGGGCCGAAGCGGCCGAAGCGCTTTCTGAGGATCTCGCGGCAACCCGGGTAGTCCTCGCGGATCCGCTCCAGCGTGGCGAAGGGGGAGATGGCGATGGCGCCCAGGAGGTCGGGCCGCTTGGCCGCCGTCACCAGCGCCATCGTCCCGCCGGTGGAGAGCCCCGCGGCCCACACCTGGAGCCCCCGCTGCTGGAGCCACGTGGCCGCGGCCCCCAGATCCTCGGGCCAGGCCGACAGCCGCGCCTTTCCGGTGGAGGCGCCGTACCCCCGCTGCTCGATGGAGGCCACGGTGAAGCCCCAGCCTGCCAGCGCCGAGTGCAGGTCGTCGAAGACGTGGGCGCCGCCCCAGCCATGCGAGTAGGCCACGCCGATCCCGTTGGAGCGCTTCGGCAGGAAGAGCCGGCACGACAGGAAGATCTCTGCGTGCCTGATGTGCACCGAGAGCATCATCGTGTCCGTGACCAGACGAAGATCGCGGCGAGCGCTGCGGCTCCGCCCAGCGCCGGCCAGAAGTTGGTGCGGAAGAACGGGATCGCGAAGAAGGGGGAGCGGCGCTCCGCGGGCCGGATCCGCCCGTCCAGCAGGCCCTCCACGAGCGTCATGGCGCGGCTCAGGAAGACCTCGGTGGTGGCCTGGGCGAAGGCCGGATCAGCGAGCGCGGGATGCCCCACGTAGCCGAGCCCCCCGTTCCTGAGCGGGTAGTTGGGCGCCAGACGGTGATGGAGCGGGTATGCCGCGGCGGACAGCGCCCTGAAGTCCGCGTCCACGAGATCGGGCCGCAGCCACAGCATGAACGAAGTTTCCCAGAGCCCGGCGTGGACATCCTCCGCGAGCGCGCTGCGCTCCTCCCCGGAGAGCGGGCGGCCGAGGGCCTCCTCGATCTCGGGGAGGTGGCGGCCGCGCAGGAAGTCCCACACGAGGCGCCCCGTCAGGGACGCCATGGTGATGCCGCGCCGGCGCGAGACGATGCCCGCGGCTTCTTCCAGCGCCACCAGGTGGCCCGGGCCGCCGTGACCGTTGGAGACGAGGATGTAGCGGAACCCCGCGCGCGCCAGCGACTCCCCGTAGTCGATCACCGTGTCGCGCACCGCCCGCTGCCGTATGGTCACCGTGCCCACCGCGTGGAACGTGAAGGAACCCATGTGCAGGGTCGGCGCCAGGACCACCGCCCAGCCAGGGCGCGCCTGGACGAGGCGCTCGGCGATGGCCTCGGCGAAGTAGCGCGCCGCAAACGCGTCCACTCCGAGCGGAAGATGCGGGCCGTGCTGCTCGAGCGGGCTCACGGTGAGGATGATGACGGTGCGGCTCCGGTCCAGCGCGTCGAGCGCCGGGGTGGACAGCTCCTCCAGGAGATGAACGCTCAAAAGCTGCTCCCTGTCGTGGCGGCGAGGTAATCGTTCTTGGCCTGCTCGAGCTCGGCGATGATCTCCTGGCGGGCGGCCAGGAGCCGCGAGGCGGCCTGGCGGCGGGTGAGCGCCAGCGCCCCGAGCCGGAGCTCCCCGCGCAGGCGGCCGACGCCCCCCAGGTAGCGGTAGGCGGCGAGGCTTCCGAGCGGCAGGGACAGCGCGAAGGCCAGGGCCCACGCGGCGCCGAGGAAGCGCCACACGAGCCAGGTCTCGGCGCCCCAGAAGAGGGGGACGGCGATGACGCTCGCCAGGAGCCGCGTGGTCGCATAGTCCGTCTCCTTGCGGGACATGCGCCGGGCAATCAAGCGCGGGACGAAATACGGCAGACCGCTCACCAGGACCCCGTAGGCGAAGAACGGCAGTCCGACGGACGCCTGCCCACCGCGGCGGAGCAGCCCCGCCCGCTCGGGACGGCGCAGGCGGCTCCGCACGGCCTCGTCGCGGATACGGTACACCGCCAGGATGGCGCGGTAGCCCTGGATCCGCTGCCAGAGCCGCTCCACGCGCTCGGGGTCGCGCTCCTCGAAGAAGTGGGCCGCGTCCACGATGGCCCGCGACAGGCGGAGGGTGTCGATCTGCCCGGTGGACAGCCCGCGCTCCGCCTGGAGCTCGCGGACGAGCTCGCCCCGGTACAGATCGTCCACCGCGCGGATCAGCGCTGCCGAGTCGATACGCTTGACGCTGATCACCTGCGACTCCATGCCCCACTGGATGGCCGTGGTGAGGGCGTCCACCGCCTTGGCGGGATCGTCGGCGTAGTGCTCGAGATAGGGCGCCACCGGGATGGGCTCGCCGAAGGAGACGAGCACCCGCCCGCCAAAGGACTTGCGCGCCTCGAACGTGAGCCCCACCGGGACCACCGCCAGCGGCTGCGGCCGGGTCTGGTCGCCGGCGCGGCGGCCCTCGCGCTCCAGTGCGATGCGCGCCGCGCCGGTCTTGATGCGCTGGACGCGCGGCTCGGCGTGCGTGGTGCCCTCCGGGTAGATCCCGATGAGGCCGCCCTCGCCGAGGGTGTGGAAGCAGGCGGCGAAGGCCTCGATGTTCCGGTCCGCGCCGGCGGCTCCGTCGGCGCGGGGCTCGTCCTGCTTGCGGTAGACGGGGATGGCGCCGCAGGCGAGGAGGAAGCGGGACACGAGCGGCTGTCCGAAGAGCGAGGCCGTCGCGAGGAAGTGGACCTTGCGGGAGAGGACCGCCCCCACCAGGAGGGAGTCGATCAGGTTGTTCGGGTGGTTGATGCAGAGGAGCACGGGCCCCGTCGCCGGGACGCGCTCGGGGTGGCGCACGTCCACGGTCTTGAAGAAGAACCAGATCCAGAAGCGGCCCACGAGCCGGACGAAGGCGTACAGGGCGCCCAGGCGCTCGGGGGTCCCCGGCGCAGCCATCACTCGGAGACGAAGCGCTTGAGGGTGGCGAGGAACCAGGTGGGGCGCTCCATGGTCTTGGAGCCGACGACGTCGATACGCGTCCCTCGCTCCTGGGTGCGGTTCTGCGGGTCGAAGCGGACGGTGATGGACGCGCTCTGGTCTCCCGCGCGGAGCGCCAAGCGCTCGCCCACGCTCTCGTCACCGAGCCGGGCCACGATGACGTAGAGCCCGGCCCTGTCGCTCTCGCCGAGATAGGAGAAGCCCGTCTTCTCCCTCACCAGCTCCACCGGCACCCCCGCTCTCGGTTTCCCCTTGGCATCCTTGAGGTAGCCCAAGACCGTATAACGATAATGGACCTCGTGCTCGGGATAGGCCTCGGATGCGGCGATCAGCAAAAAGAGGAAGGCAAGGAATCCCGCGAACTTGCCTGTCACGGTGCTCAGTGTAGGGAAGGGCCCTCACCACTGTCAAGGATCGGTGCCGCCCGCGTGCTTCTGCGTTCTTCGCGGCGCCCGGTTGAGCGCTTGCTTGAGCAGGCCCCGGTGGCAGCGCGTCTCGTCCTCGCAGGAGCAGAGGAGCGTCACCCGCCCGAGGCGGGCGAGCGCCCGCAGCTTGGCGAGGGAGGCCTGGGCCTCGGGCCGGCGGAGCCCAGCCAGATAGCGCCGCCTCATCTCGGGCCACTCGAGCCTGCCCGCCTTCCACGCCTTGATATTGGCCGGGTCCGCGCCGAGGTCCCTGAGCCACAGGTCGACGGTCTCCTTGCGGATGCCGCGAGGCCACAGCCGCATCACCAGCACGCGGTTGCCGTCCTGGATCTGTCCCGGCTCGTAGATGCGCTTGGTCCTGATCATGGCCTGGAGGGTTGCGGGCCGGGGAAGCCGTCGAAGGAGAGGCGGTCGCCATCAGCAAAGAAGCCGGCCGCGAGGAGCGCCGCCGCGGCGGGAGAGCGGCGCACCGGCGCGCCGTCCCAGAGGCGGACCTCCATCCGCCTCACCGGGCGCTGCTCGGGCGGCCGGCTCCACGGCTCCTGGAGCGCCTCGATGAGGTCCGGGAGCGCGTCGGGCTCGAAGCCGTGCAGGGGCGTGAGCGATCGACCTTGCCCCTCGGCCAGGAGAAGCGCTCGCCCGCCGCGGGCCACGATCACGTTCTGCGGCAGGCGCGCGACCGGCACCCGGCTGCCGTCCGGTCGAGAGAGCGGGAAGATGCCGGGCCACAGGCTCGCGGGATCGGCCAGGCTCACGCGCACGGCGGGTTCTCTGCGGCGCGACGGAGCGGGGAGCTGCGGGACCGCTTCGCCCAGCGCGTACTGCTCGCCCGACAGCCCCTCGACGAAGTAGCCGCGCTCGACCTCGCCGGCGTACTCGAGTCGCGTGAGCGCATGTCTCACGGCGCTCCACTCCGTTCCGGCAAGCTCGCGTGCCACGACGCCGAAGCGCTCGAGCAGCAGGCGAGCCCGCTTCTCGGCGCGCTCCTCGGGGGCGAGCGTGGGCGCCTCGCTCCGGAGCGCCGACCAGCGCCCGAGGAGCGGGCCCGTCGGCGAGAGCCGCTGGCGCGCTCGCCGCGCCGCCTCGCGCCTGCCTGGCCAGCCCGAGGGCCTTCGGGTCGGCTGCGCCTCGGCCCTGGCGTGGGTCCGGGCCCGGCGGATCGGCTCGAAGGCGTCGGGGGTGCAAAGCCCTTTCCAGAAGAGCGACCAGAGGATGCGCATGACCTCGTGCTCGGCGAGCCCGGTGCCGCGCAGGAGATCCCGGACGAAGGAGGCGCCCGCGAGCTCCAGGTGGCGCAGCACGTTCTTCGACGCGGCATCCAGGTCGGCCTCCGCGTCCGCGGCCGGCCTGAGCCACCCGAGATCCTCGCTGAGCGCCACTCCCACCCGTCCCGGTGCTCCCGGAGCGAACGGGGTCCAGATCACCTGGCCCGAGAGCCCAAGGGCGTCGAGATCGCGGGGCTCGTAGCGATCGAGCCGCGCCGGGAGCAGCTCCTGCTCCCAGAAGCGCAGCGGAAAGTCCTCGCCCTCGAGCTGCCCCAGCACCCGCAAGAGCCCGCCGGAGCCTGCGAGGCGTCGCTCCGGATGGACATGCTGCCACCGCAGGAGGAAGGCGCAGAACTCCTCGGACGAGGCCACCTCCGTTGCGCGCCGTCTCGCCACTGCCGCCCGTTGGCCCAGCTGATCGTGCACGGCGATGTGGCAGTACTCGATGCCCGGAGCGCCGGGAAGGAATCGCCCTGCCGCGATGACTCCCTCGGCCAGGAGGGCGTCGAGCGCCGATTGAAGCATCTCGCCGCTCACCCCGTACCGGGCGGCGATCCACGCCCCCGTCACCGGCGCGCGGTGTCTCAGGCAGCGGCTCAAGATCTCCTTGAGCCCACCCGTCTCAAGTGACTGCCAGAGCGGGACTTCTGAGGCGCCGATCCACGCCGTCCGTCCGCCGGAGAAACGGATGGGAGCGATGCGTCCCTCCTCGCGGAGCGCCATGATGAGCCCTGCCGGGTCGCCCGTGACCCGCTCCGCTACCTCGCTCTCGTCCAGGTCGCCGAGCGTCTCCAGCACGGCGGCCAGCTCATTGGCGTCCCGCGCCCGCCGCGACGGAGTCGCGTGCTGCAGCTCCGCCTCCACCTGCGCCACCAGCGCGGGATCATAGGGCCCGGTGGGCGCGGCGAGCGCCTTCAGCATGGGGATCGCGTCGCTCCGGCGCTCCTCGGCGTGGCCGGCGTCGAGAGACGCCCAGTCCCAGGCCAGGAGCAGGGGGTAGAGGAACGGAGAAGGCATGGCCGAGTGGACGGATGAGCAGGCCAGCTCGCCGTCCTGCAGGCGCGCGAGCAGCCCCTCGAGCCGGGGCACGTCCAATGCGTCGCGACAGCACTCCCGGAGGGTTTCGGCGACCAGGGGAAAGTCCGGGCGACCGCCCACCGCTTCGAGGAGGGCGTCGGCCTTGAGCCGCTGCAGCCACGCGGGGATTCGCTGGCCGTTCCTCATGCGCGCGATGAAGAGCGCGCGCACCGCCGCATGGCGGAAGCGGGTCGTGAAGAGCGGGGCGCCCACGAGGCCGCGGGCGACGAGGGCCTCGGCTTCGCCGGGATCCACGAGGCTGAGCAGGCGGTCGGGAGCGGGCGGGGTTTGCCCCGGCGCGAACGACAGCAGGATCGCGTCGTCGGTGTGACTGGCCTCGGCGATGATGCCGAGCCGCCGCCGCAGCGCTTCCTTGAGGGCGATGCCCCAGGCGCCGTTCACGCGCATGCCGAACACCGAATGGATGGCCAGGTGGCGGCCGCCCAGCTCGTCAGGCAGGGACTCCACCACGATGCGCTCGTCGTCGGGGATCTCGCCGAGGACATCCCGGCACTTCCTGAGCCAGGCGGAGAGCGCCGCCGCCGCGCGAAACTCCAGCCCGCAACTCTCGCGCGCCCAGCCCTCGAAGTTCCCATCGTCCAGACGCTCGGTCGCCTCCCGCCTCAGCCGTCCGCAGAGCCGGCCAAGCTCCCAGCTTCGCGAGGGGTGCTCGCCCTTCCAGAAGGGGATCGTGGGAGACATGCCGTGGGCGTCCTCCACGAGGACGCGATCGGGCTTCGTCTTGACCAGGCGCCACGGGTGGGAGCCCAGGAGGAAGACGTCGCCCGGCAGGCTCTCGCTGACGAACTCCTCGTCGAGGGTGCCGAGCTTGACGTCGGTGTCGGCCAGGTAGACGTCGAAGAGCCCCGCGTCCGGGATGGTGCCGCCGGAGGTCAGCGCCAGGAGCCGGCTGCCGCGCCGCGGGTGGAGTCGGCCGTTGATCCGGTCCCAGAGGATCCGCGGCGCCATGCCCTTCACCTCGGCCGGAAGCGGCTCGGCCAGCGACCGCACCACCGCCAGGAAGGCCTCGCGCTCGAGCGAGGCGTAGGGCGTCGCTAGGCACACGAGGGCACGGAGGTCCTCGACGCGCCACGGCTCGACGGCCACGCAGGCCACGATCTGCTGCGCCAGGACATCGAGCGGTGCCTCGAGCAGCGTGAGCCGGTCCAGCTCCTGCTCGCGGATGGCGCGGACCACCGCCGCCGCCTCGACGAGCTCGTCGCCCTTGGTGACCAGGATGCGGCCCTTGGAGGTGCGCGACAGGGCATGCCCCGCGCGCCCGATGCGTTGCAGCGCGGCGGCGATGTTGCGGGGCGACTGCAGCTGGACGACGAGATCGATGGCGCCCACGTCGATCCCGAGCTCCAGCGAGGAGGTGGCGACCAGCGCCCGGATCTCCCCCCGCTTGAGCCGGTCCTCGGCCTCGAGCCGCGCCCGGCGCGACAGCGAGCCGTGATGGGCCGCCACCTGGCCCTCGGGCAGCCGCTCGTTGAGATTGCGCGCGAGCCGCTCGGCCATCCTGCGGCTCGGCGTGAAGATGAGCGTCGTCCGGTGGCTCTCGATCCAGCCCTGAAG
>MGBT01000165.1:3939-4555 GCA_001788395.1 Candidatus Rokubacteria bacterium GWA2_70_23 | reverse complement strand
CGCCACATCAGGGGGGTGGACCGTGGCCGAGCAGCCGATACGCTGTATCGGTGCGCCGGCGAGGGCGCCCAGGCGCTCCAGCGTGATGGCCAGGTGAGCGCCGCGCTTGCTGCCCGCCAGCGCGTGGACCTCGTCCACGATCACGGTCCTGACGTGTCCGAGCGCGGGGCGGAACTTCTCGGACGTGAGCAGGAGGTAGAGCGACTCGGGCGTGGTGATCAGGATGTGGGGGGGCCGGCGAACCATGGCCTGGCGCACGTGCGCCAGGGTGTCGCCCGTCCGCACCGCCACGCGGATCTCGGGCAGCGGCTCGCCGGCCGCGGCCGCCTTGTCCCTGATGCCCTGAAGGGGCGCGCGCAGGTTCTTCTCGATGTCGTTGTTGAGCGCCTTGAGCGGGGAGACGTAGACGAGGTGGACGCGGTCGTCGAGCTGGCGCTGGCGGGCCGCGCGACAGAGGGCGTCGATGCCCCACAGGAACGCGGCGAGCGTCTTGCCCGAGCCCGTGGGCGCGATGATCAGCGTGTGCTGGCCGGCCGCGATATGCGGCCACCCTTCCGCCTGCGGGCGCGTCGGCTCGCCGAAGGCCTCGGTGAACCAGTCGCGGACGGCGGGGAGG
>MGBT01000165.1:0-3875 GCA_001788395.1 Candidatus Rokubacteria bacterium GWA2_70_23 | reverse complement strand
GCGGGCCGGGCGCCCGTCGGCGCGCGGGCGGTTGCTGCTGGCGCGCGGCCCCGCGGGGACTACCGGCGCTCGGGCTCGATCACCACAGCCGTGCCATAGGCCAGCACCTCGGTCACCCCCGCGGCGATCTCGTTGGCGTCGTAGCGCATGCCGATAACCGCATTGGCGCCCACCGCCGCCGCGTGCTGCACCATGAGGGCGAAGGCCTCCTCGCGCGCCTTCTCGCACAGCTCCGTGTAGAGCGTGATGTTGCCGCCGAACAGCGTCTGGATGGAGGCGCCGATGTTGGCGATGATGTTGCGCGAGCGGACGGTGATCCCGCGCACGACGCCGCGGTGGGATGAGATGCGGTACCCGTCGAAGCCCAGGGCCGTGGTCACGAAGCGCGGATCGATGGCCATGTGGAAGCTCCTTCACCCGGGGCGGGCACCCGGGCTGTCGCCAGCCCGCCCCCGCCGGCATCTCACGCTTCGCCACTGCATTCGCGCAATCTCAGCCGCGGTTCCCCTGGGGTGGGCACCCGGGCTTCGCCACACCCAACTCCGCCGCCACTCCCCGCCGCGCGACCCCTCTCGCGCGCCGGCCGTCACCGTCAACCCGGGCGGGCGGACCGGGAGCGGAGCTCGAAGCGTCGGATCTTGCCGGTCTCGGTGCGGGGGAGCCGCTCCGCGAACTCGACCACGCGCGGGTACTTGTACGGGGCCAGCTCTCGCTTGCAATGCTCCTGCAGCTCGGTGGCCAGGGCGTCCGAGGGGTTGCGCCCGGGCTTGAGGACCACGAAGGCCTTGACGATGAAGCCGCGCGTGGCGTCGGGGGCCGCCACCACCGCGGACTCGGCCACGGCGGCGTGCTCGTCCAGCACGTGCTCCACCTCGGGCCCGGGGATCTTGTAGCCCCCGGAGACGATCATGTCGTCGGAGCGGCACTGGTAGGTGAGGGAACCGTCGGCATCCCGCACGTAGACGTCGCCCGTCACGTTGAAGCCGCCGAAGCGCACGTACTCCGCCTGGCGGTCCGGCTTGCGCCAGTACTTGCAGCCCGTGGGGCCCTTGATGGCGATGAGGCCCGACTGGCCGGCCGGCATGTCCCGCCCGTCGTCATCCACGACGCGGCACTCGTAGCCGGGCACGGGGAGGCCCGTGGCGCCGGGCCGCACGCGCCCGGCCACCGAGGAGACGAAGATGTGGAACATCTCCGTGGAGCCGATCCCGTCCAGCAGCTCGATGCCGGTGGTGCCGATCCACTCGAGGTAGGTGGCGGCCGGGAGGGGCTCGGCCGCCGACACGCCGAGCCGCAGACTCGAGAGATCGAAGCGCTGGCTCATGTTCGGGACGCGCAGCATGAGCCGGTACGAGGTCGGCGCGCAGAAGCAGATGGTGACGCGCTGGCGGGCGAAGGTCTCGAGCATGGACTCGGGCGTGAACGGGCCGCTGAGCACGGTGGAGGCCCCGAAGCGGAACGGGAAGACGAGCAGGCCGCCCGTGCCGAAGGTGAAGGCGAGCGTCGGATGGCCGCCGAAGCGATCGGCCTCGGTGGGACGGAGGAGATGGCGGGCGTAGGAGTCAGCCGAGGAGAGGATGTCCGAGTGATAGTGGACGCAGCCCTTGGGCACCCCGGTCGAGCCCGAGGTGTAGGCGATCATGGCCACCTCGTCCCGCGCGGTGTCGGCCGCGTCGAAGCGCTCGGGCTGCCCGTCCATGAGGGAGCCGAGCGCGATGTCGCTGCCGGTGGCCTCGCCGGCGACGATCAGCTTCGTGAGATGCGGGACCTGGCTCTGCGCCCGCTCGAGCTCCTCGCGAAGCCCGCCCCAGACCACCGCGGCCGTGGTGCCCGCGTCGCCCGCGATGGCGGCGAGCTCCCGCGCCCGGAGCATGGGCATGGTGGAGACGGTCACGATGCCGACCTTCTGGCAGGCGAGCCAGGTCAGGATGAACTCCGGGACATTGGGCATTCGCAGCAGGACGCGGTCGCCGCGGTCGAGGCCCTGGGCCCTGAGGCCGTGGGCCAGGCGATTGACCTGTTTCTGCAGCTCGGCGTAGGTGATCGTCCGCTCACCGGCGACGATGGCCGGTCGGCCTGCGCGGCCGCCGTCGGCGTTGGCGTCCAGGAGCTCGCGAGCCACGTTGAGCCGAGCCGGATACTGGAGCTCGGGCAGGGTGAAGACCTGTTCCGGGCGCAGGCCCGGGGCCGGGAGCCCGTCGGCGATGGAGACGACGTCCGACATGGGCGTTACCCGAACGGATCCCAGGTGCTCACGCGCCTGGGCTCGATCCGGTAGATGCGCCTCACCTCGCCGGGGAAGCGCCAGGCGTCCGGATACCGGTCGCGGTTCAGGTAGCGCCGGGCCATCCGGTGCAGGTGCTCCTCGGCCCCTGCTTCCGTGATCTCCACGACGGAGCCACGGACATGGACGTAGCGGTTCGGATTGTCCGGGTCCGGGATCTCGATGGCGACGTGGCGGCGCTTCGCCATGTTGAGGTCTTTCTGCCGTCCGGCGGCGGAGTTCACCAGGATGTGACGGCCGTCGTAGTCCACCCAGACCGGCGTCACGTGCGGCGTTCCGTCAGGCATGAGCGTGGCCAGATGGGCGAAGGTGGCCTTGTCGAAGAGATCCAGGAACTCGGCCGGGATCGGTCCCGGGGCCGGCGGCTGCTGTGTCCGCCACTCGTCGTAGCGGGCGACGAACTCGGGGGCCTGGGCCAGGAGCCGCGCGTAGCCCACGCGGCGGCTCCGCGTCATGAGCTTGTAGGTGAAGGGGACAGGCTCGAGCGCGAGATGCAGCTCCACGTTCTCGAGCCAGGTGAGGCTCTGTGTGGCCGCCTGCTGGAAGCCGTCCACGACGGGCTTGCGCGCGCGCTCGAAGGCCGGGAGCGCCTCGGCGACATCCGGGTGGCCCGCGAAGGCGCCGGCCAGCGCGATGGCGTCCTCCAGCGCGAGCTTGGTCCCCGAGCCGATGGAGAAGTGCGCCGTGTGCGCCGCGTCACCCAGCAGGACCACGTTCCGGTGGTGCCAGCGGCGACAACGGATCAGGGGGAAGTTGATCCAGCGGACGAAGCTGTTCGACAGCAGCGGCTGGCCGCCCAGATCAGCCGCGAATACCTGGGCCAGGTAGCGACAGGTCTCGTCGTCGGACATGCGCTCGAATCCCGCCTGGGTCCAGGTGGCCGGCGGGCACTCGACGATGAAGGTGCTGGTCGTGGGGCTGAAGCGGTAGGCGTGGGCGATGAAGAGGCCGGCCGCGCTCTCGCGGAAGATCATGGAGAGGCTGTCGAAGGACCGGGGCGTCCCGAGCCAGATGTACCGGTTCTGGCGGATCTCCACCGAGGGGAGGAAGAATCCCGCGTGGGTCTGGCGCACGAGGCTGTTCGCGCCGTCGGCGCCCACCAGGAGGTCGGCGTCGCCCAGATCGTCCAGGCCGGCGATGGGCGTGCGGAAGCGCAGGTCCACGCCGAGGCCGAGGCAGCGCTTCTGGAGAATGTTCAGGAAGGCGAGCCGGGCGATTCCCGAGAAGCCGTTGCCCTGGACCGAGACGCGCTCGCCCCGGTGGACGGTGTCCACGCTGTCCCAGGTCTCGGACGCCCGGGTGATGGCGGTGTAGCTCTGTGCGTCGCTGTCCCGGAGGATGCCGACGGTGCGCTCAGAGAAGACGATGCCCCAGCCGAACGTGTCCTCGGGGCCGTCGCGCTCGACGATGGTGATGCGGTGCCTCGGGTCCTGCTTCTTGAGCAGGATGGCGAGGTAGAGTCCTGCGGGGCCGCCGCCGAGAATCGTGACGTTCATGGCGGTCCCACGCGCCTCAGTCGAGGATCGCCACGCCCTCGATCTCGAGGAGGCAGCCCTGATCCTCGTCGTAGAGTCCCTTGACTTCCACGAGG
>MGBT01000164.1 GCA_001788395.1 Candidatus Rokubacteria bacterium GWA2_70_23 | reverse complement strand
GATCTCCCGGGCGATGGGCTCGAAGGCCGCCCGGTAGTGGATGGTGGACTTGACCACGAGGATGTTGTGGTCGAGCGTCACGGCGACGGGGATGCGCGGGCCGACGACCTTGCGCACCGCCTCGATGAGGTCGCCCTCCCCGTCGTCGAGCCCCTCGGGCACCATGGCGCCGTGCAGGTCGAGGAGCACCCCGTCCACCGGGCTCGCGGCCTGGAGATCGGCGAGCAGGCGCTCCTTGACGTGCGCGTAGATCTCGCTCGTGACGCGCCCGGCCGGGGAAGCCGCGGCCGCCACCGAGGGCACGAGGCGGACGCCGCGTCGCTCGGCCGCGTCGATCATGCCACCCAGGCAGGTGCCGGTGCTGCGGAAGGCCTCCACGATGTCGTCGCCGTAGTGGAGGTTGCGCGCCTCGAACTGGGCCCTGTCGGTGGGCACGTTGCTGAACGTGTTCGTCTCGTGGGACATCATGGCCAGAAAGAGTCTCACCGGTTCGCTCGCCCGATCTGAGTCGTTGTCAACCGTTCGCCTCGGTGCCGCCAGCCGTTACACTGGCGGCATTCACCCGTGAAAGGAGCCATCCATGACCGATGCGTCGCACTTCCATCACCTCGCGACCGGCGGGATCCCGCGCCAGCTCACCGAGGGGATTCGCGCCCGCGTCTTCCCCGGCGTCCACCTCATGCTCTCGGTGGTCGAGATCGAGCCAGGCTCGGTGTCGCCCGTCCACGCGCATCCCAACGAGCAGTGGGGCGTCTGCCTCGAGGGCGAGTGGATCCGGATCCAGGACGGCGTCGAGCATCACGTCAAGGCCGGAGACTTCTGGCAGACGCCGCCCGACGTCTCCCACGGCGGGCGGGCCCTGCCCAACGCGCGGGCCCTGGTGCTCGACATCTTCTCGCCCCCCCGCGAGGAGTACAAGCAGGCCGGCACCGGCTACAAGTAGGTCGCCTCGCCGCCGCCCTCCTGCGAGTGCATGTCCAACGAGTGTCAGCGACTCCACGCGCGCGACCGCACCGTGCCGGGCCAAGGAACGAGCCAGACGAGGCCCCGCAGGGCAAGCCGCAGCCCGCGGTGCGAGGCGCAGCCGAAGGCGAGCCGAGCCGATGGATTGAGAGAGCGCGAAGCGCGCCGAGGCGAGCGGAGAGGGACACTGCGGCGAGCGGAGCGAGCCGGCGCGGGCGCGAGGCGTACGTGGGTGTACGTTAAGCGCCCGCGCCGACCGAGAACGTGGCAGGGCGAGCCGCAGCCGGAGGCGAGGCGACCGGATGTGGGAATCCGGCGAGTGTGAGCGAGCCGTGGCGAAGTTCATTGGGCCGGCACTATAGCTTCATGTGCGGGTCGAGCCAGTCCCGCAGCGCATTGCCCATCAGGTTGATCACCAGCGTGGTCACGAAGATGGCGAGGCCCGGGAAGGCCGCGATCCACCACGAGGTGAGCATGTAGACCCGCCCCTCGCCCAGCATGTTGCCCCAGGCGGGCGTGGGTGGTTGGATCCCGAGGCCCAGGAAGGACAGGAAGGACTCCAGGATGATCACCTGGGCCACCTGGAGCGTCGCGATCACGACGACGGCGGAGACCAGATTGGGGAGGATCTGCCGGAAGATGATGCGGAGGTGGCCCATGCCCAGCGCCCGGCTCGCCACGACGAAGTCCCGCTCCCGGATGGACAGGGTCTCGGCCCGCACCACACGGGCGTAGATCGGCCAGCCGGCCGCTCCCAGCACGGCGATCATGTTCGGCAGGCTGGGCCCGAGGACGGCGATCACCGCCAGGGCCAGGAGGACGAAGGGGAAGGTCAGCATCACGTTGATGAGCGTCATGATGATCCAATCGACGCGCGGGCCGAAGTAGCCGGCCGTGAGCCCCAGGGGCACGCCGATGGTGGCCGAGAGCAGCACGGCCGCCACGCCCACCAGGAGGGACACACGCCCGCCGTAGATCACCCGCGAGAGGAGGTCCCGTCCCACCTGGTCGGTGCCCAGGAGGTGCTTGGACGCGCCCCCGTCCATCCACGCGGGGGGAGCGAGCCGGAGACGGATGTTGACGGCGATGGGGTCGTGCGGGGCCAGCCAGGGCGCCAGCACGGTGGTGCCCACGATCGCCAGCATGAGGGCCGCCGCGGCCACGCCCCACTTGAGCCGCCACAGCCGCCGCAGCGAGCCGCGCGTCTCCGCCGGGAGCCCCCCGCCGCGCTCGAGGTCGTCCGGTGCCACGGCAGCCCCCATCCCTCCGCTCGCCGCCTTCATCCACCCACCCGGATCCGCGGGTCGATGAGGCCGACGATGACGTCCACGATCAGGTTCACGGTGACGATGACGAGGGCGAGGAGCACCACGGCGCACTGGACCACCGGGAAGTCCTGGTTCCGGATGGACTCCACGGTGAGCGTTGCCACCCCGGGCCAGGCGAAGACGGTCTCCGTCACGATGGCGCCGCCCAGGAGCTGGCCGAACTGCAGCCCCACCACCGTGATGACCGGGATGCAGGCGTTGCGGAAGGCGTGCTTGATCACCACCATCCGCTCGGCCACGCCCTTGGCCCGGGCCGTCTTGATGTACTCCATGTTCATGACCTCGATCACCCCCGAGCGCACCAGCCGCATGGTGATGGGTGCCAGGAACGTGCCGAGGCTGAAGGCCGGCATCAGGAAGTGCTGCCACGTCCCGTAGCCCGAGGCCGGCAGCGCCTTGAGGCGCACGGCGAAGACGATGATGAGCATGATGCCGAGCCAGAAGATGGGCACGGCCTGGCCCGCCACCGCGAGCATCGTGCAGAGGGTATCCACGAAGGAGTGGCGCTTGAGCGCGGCCAGGATCCCGAGCGGCAGGGCGATGAGCATGGCGGCGCCGAGCCCGGCGAACGTGAGGTACAGCGTGGGCGGCATGCGCTCGAGCACCAGCGAGAAGGCCGGCGTGCTGGTGTACCACGACTTGCCGAAGTCGCCCACGACGGCGCGGCTGACGAACTTCCAGTACTGGACGTAGACCGGCTGGTCGAGCCCGAGGATCTTGTTGTAGCGCTCGTACTCCTCCTTGCCCGCGTTCTGGGGGAGGAGGAGGAGGACGGGGTCGCCGATGACGTGGAGGATGGAGAAGGCCAGGAGGGAGATGCCGATGATGACGACGACGAGCTGGACCAGCTGACGGGTGATGTAGCGCCGCATCTGCGGGAGTGCGGGAGCGGGCCCTTCGGTCCCCTCTCCCCAGTTCGGGGGAGAGGGGAGGGGGCGTTCGCTCCGATCCGGAGAGGTTCCCGCTACTTCTTGCGCGGGGTCGCGAGGAACATGCGGTCGATCTCGTCGCGCGGCGCCGCGTACTCGATGCGGTTCGAGATGCCCCAGACGCCGCGGAGGCCCCACTTGAAGAGGTAGGCGGCGTCATCGAAGAGGAGCTTCTGGGCCTTGACGTAGATCTCGGCCCGCTTCTTCGGGTCGAGGCTGGAGCGTCCCGCGTGGATCAGGTCGTCCAGCTCCTTGTTGCAGTAGTAGCTCCACGTCTCGCCGCACTTGAACACGTCGTACAGGATGGCGTCGGCGTCGAAGATCGAGTAGTAGCCCCAGGACCAGTTGAACATGGGGCTCGCCTTGTTCTCCTTCACCCGCGCGACGAACACCGTGTTGTCGCCCGTGTAGTTGCGCTTGACGCGGAAGCCCGCCTTCGTCAGGTCGCTCACGATGGCGTCGTTGGTCTGCTGGGTCGCAGGCTCCACCACGGGGGGGCCCTCGTGGAAGGTGATGTCCACGCCGTTCGGGAAGCCGGCCTCGGCCAGGAGCTTCTTGGCGCGGGCAAGATCCTGCGTGTAGGGCTTGAGGCTCGGGTCCCAGCCGAAGGCCATGGGATTGACACCAGTGGCGACGCGGTCCCCCAGGCCGTTGAGCACGTACTTGATGACGCCGTCGATGTCCACCGCCAGGTTCGCCGCCTGCCGCACACGCCGGTCCTGGAAGGGGTTCTGCCCGCCGCGCCCCGCCTGGTCGAGCTGGAGCATGGCGGTCCGGAGGATGGGTGAGCTGGCGGTGCGCGAGCTGCCCGACTTGTTGATCACGTCCATCTGGTCGGGCGGCACGGCCTTGATCACGTCCACGCCGCCGGAGAGCAGCTCGGCGATCTGGGTGGCCTGCTCGGGGATGATGCGGATGCGCACGTACTTGAAGTGGGGCTTCGGGCCCCAGTAATCGTCGTTGCGGACCAGCAGGTGCTCCTGCTTCCGGCTCCACTTCACGAGCTTGTACGGTCCGGTGCCGACGGGGTTCTCCTGCATCCAGTCATGGCCCTTCTCGGCGATGACCTTGGCCGACTGCATCACCTGCGCGGTCATGCGCTCGACGAAGAGCGGGTAGGGGCCATCGGTCTTGAAGCGCACGGTGGAGTCGTCCACGGCCTCCACGCTCTTGATCTTGGCGTGGTTCCCGCGGGCCGTGAGCTTGTTCTTGGGGTCCAGCACCCGCTCGAAGGTCGCCTTGACGTCCTTGGCGCCGAACGGTGTCCCGTCGTGGAACTTCACGCCCTGGCGCAGCTTGACCTCCCAGGTCGTGTCGTCGAGCGCCTTCCACGAGGTGGCCAGGTTCGGGCCCACCTTGCCCGTCTTGACGTCGCGCGCGGCCAGGTGGTCGAAGACGTGGTAGCCGAGGATGATCGCCTCGCGCAGCACGTCGTTGGGCGGGTCCCATGTCGCGATGTCCGACTGGAGCGCGTAGACGATGGTGTCGTCCTTGGTCTGGGCGTCGATGGCCGCCGGGGTGGCGACGCCGAGCGCCAGAATCAGCGCGGTGGAGAGCGTGAGGGCACGATGCATGGCAACCTCCTTCGTCTTCGGGGCGGAGCAGCGGGGTCGGTGTGGCACGAGGGCCACATACTAGCCACGGCGCAACCGCTTGTCAAACCGCGCTGCGGCATTCCCCCGGGCGCTCCGACCGCGAGACGCAAGATTGACAATGCAGCCGCCCCGCCACCATAATTGGCCGCGTTCACGCGCCTTCGATGACGACCACATCACTCGTGCTGGTGACCGGCGGAGCGGGCTTCATCGGCTCCCACCTGGTGGAGCGGCTGCTGGCCGACGGCCACCGGGTGCGGGTCTTCGACAACTTCTCCACCGGCAGCCGAGCCAACCTCGACTTCGCGCGGGGCGAGCGGCGCCTCCAGGTGGTCCGCGGGGACCTGGTCAACCTCGCCGCGGTGAAGCGGGCGGTGGCCGGCGTGTCCGTGATCTTCAACCAGGCGGCCATGCGCTCCGTGCCGCGCTCCGTCGCCGACCCGCTGGGCGCCAACGCCTCCAACGTCACCGGCTTCCTGCACCTGCTCCACGCCGCGGCCGGCCAGCGCAGGAAGCCGCGCCTGGTCTACGCCTCCTCCTCGTCCGTGTACGGCGAGCGCCCGGACCTGCCGAAGCGCGAGGATCAGCCCCTGGCCCCGATCTCCCCGTATGCGGCCACCAAGGTCGCGGGGGAGATCTACGCGCGCGTGTGGAGCCGCCTCTTCGGCGTGGAGACGGTGGGCCTGCGCTACTTCAACGTGTTCGGCCCCCGCCAGGACCCCAAGAGCGAGTACGCCGCGGTGATTCCGCGCTTCATTCTCTGGGGGATGCGCGGCCGGCCGCTCCAGATCCATGGCGACGGGACCCAGTCCCGGGACTTCACCTATATCGACAACGTGGTGTCCGCCAACCTCTTGGCGGCCCGCGCGCCGGCGGCGGCCGTCTCCGGCAAGTCCTACAACGTGGGGTGCGGCAGCCGGATCAGCCTCCTCGAGGTCATCTCAATGCTCGAGGGGCTGCTCGGGCGGCCGCTCCGGCGGAAGCACCTGCCCCGGCGGGTGGGCGATGTGCCGCACACCCTGGCCGACATCGGTGCCGCCAAGCGCGACTTTGGCTACGAGCCCCTGGTGGACTTCGACCAGGGGCTGCGTCGGACGGTGGACTTCTTCACGGGAGGCAAGCGATGACTCTCCGGGTTGTGATGATGGTGCTCGCTCTGGCAGTGGCCGCGGCGGTGGCGGGGTCGCCGGTGGCCCAGGCCCAGCAGCCGGGCGGGACTCTTGTCGTGCAGGTGGCGACGGAGCCGCCGGGGCTGGATCTCACGACCAACCCGTCCTCGGCGATCGCCGCCGTCATCTTCGACAATGTCCAGGAAGGCCTCGTCAAGGTCGACAAGATGGGGAAGATCGTGCCCTGGCTGGCCGAGCGCTGGTACACCACCGACAGCAAGAACTACACGTTCTTCCTGCGGAAGGGCGTCCGCTTCCACAACGGCCGCGAGGTCCGCGCCGCCGACGTGAAGTTCGCGCTGGACCGCGCGGTGAACCCGGAGACCAAGCACCCGTACCGCGTGCAGTACGACGTCATCGGCGACGTGATCGTCAAGGACGACTACACCATCACCATCGCGCTGAAGCGTGTCGACGCGACGTTTCTTTACACGATGGCGCGCCAGGGCTCGGTGATCTATCCGAGAGAAGCGATGGACTCTCTCAAGACCCAGCCGCTCGGCACCGGGCCCTTCACGGTCGCCGAGTGGGTGCGCGGCGACCGGATCGTGCTGGCCAGGAACAAGGACTACTGGGTCAAGGGGCTGCCGCGCCTGGACAAGGTCACCTACCGCTTCATCCCGGACCCCAACGCCACGTTGGCCGCGCTCAAGACGGGCGACATCGACGTGTCCGCCTTCGGGATCGGCCCCGAGAGCGTGGACGAGCTGAAGAAGGACCCGCGCTTCCAGGTCATCGTCGGGGACACCACCAACGACGTGACGCTGTCCATGAACAACAGCAAGAAGCCGTTCTCCGACAAGCGCGTGCGGCTGGCCATCACGCATGCCATCAACAAGGACGAGGTCCTCAAGGGTGCCATGTTCGGCCACGGGAAGATCCTGGGCTCGAACGTGGACCCCACCAACCCCTACTACGTGGACATGTCGAAGGAGAAGCCCTATGACCCGGCCAAGGCGAAGAAACTCCTGGCCGAGGCCGGCTACCCGAACGGCTTCGACGTGGTGCTCAAGGTGGCGCCGCAGTACTACTACACCGTGCGTTCGGCCGAGGTGCTGGTGAGCCAGTTCGCCAAGGTGGGCATCCGGGCCACGATCCAGCAGATCGAGTGGGGGCAGTGGCTCTCCCAGGTCTTCTGCCTGGCGCCCTGCCAGAACCCCGACTACGACATGTCGATCATCGGGCATGCCGAGGCGTTCGACATCGGCAACTTCGCCAACCCCAAGTACTACTTCCGCTGGGACAGCCCGGAGTTCCAGAAGCTGTTCGCCGAGTCCCAGGTCACGGTGGACGACAAGCAGCGCCGCGAGCTGTACGTGAAGATGCAGAAGATGCTGGCTGACGAGGCGCCGGCCGTCTGGCTGTACATGCACCCGCGGCTCGTGGTGACCAAGAAGGGCGTGACGGGGATCTGGAAGGACCTCCCGCTCCCGGTTCTCGACCTCTCCGAGGTCGCCTGGCAGAAGTAGGCGGGCCCGCCCGGCCCGAGCGCATTGCGCCGCTTCATCCTGAGGAGGGTGGCCGCACTCGTGGCCACCCTCCTTTTCGTCTCGGTCCTCGTGTTCGTGGTGGTGCGCATTCTCCCGGGCGATCCGGCCCTCGTCATCATGGGCACCGAGGGGAGCGGGGAGGCCGCGGCGCGCCTGCGCGAGGCGATGGGGCTCAACCGGCCGCTCGTGGTCCAGTATCTCGACTGGATGGCGCGGGCGCTCGTGGGAGACCTCGGCCGCTCGATCCAGTACGACGTGCCTGTCGGCGGCCTCATCCTCTCGCGGCTCTCGGTGACGCTTCCCCTCACCCTCATGGCGGCGGGCTTCATGGCGTTGGCCGCCATCCCCGTCGGCGTGTTCGCGGCCACCCACCAGCGTCGCTGGGGGGACTACCTCAGCATGACCCTCTCCCAGATCGGCGTGGCCGTGCCGGGTTTCTGGGCGGGCCTGCTGCTGATCCTCCTCTTCTCGGTGCGGCTCGGCTGGTTTCACTCCGGCGGCTTCGACGGCTGGGCGCAGGGCGTGGGGTCCGCGCTCAAGTCGCTGCTGCTGCCGGCAGTGGCCCTCGGGCTCTTCCAGTTCGCGGTGCTGGCGCGCACGACGCGGTCGGCCATCCTGGAGGTGCTGAGGGAGGAGTACGTGACGACGGCCCGCGCCAAGGGCGTGCCGGAGCGCACGGTGCTCTTCAGACACACCCTGCGGAACGCCATGATCCCGGTTCTCACCGTGGCCGGCGTCCAGCTCGGCCAGCTCATGGCGGGGAGCATCATCCTGGAGTCGGTCTTCTACCTGCCCGGCCTCGGCCGCCTCGCGCTGGGCGCCATCAGCGCCCGGGACCTGCCCGTGGTCCAGGGGGTGGTGCTCTTCGTCGCCTCGGTGATCGTGACGATCAACGTGGCGGTGGACATCCTCTACGGTTTCCTGGACCCCCGCATCCGCTATGAGTGAGCGCGCGCTGTCCCGGCGGATGCGGCCGCTGAGGCACGTGACCTTCACCCTCGGGTTGGTCATCACGCTGTGCCTGCTGGCGACGGCCGCGCTCAGCCTCGTCTACACGCCGCAGGACCCGCTCGAGATGTCCATCGGCGGCCGGCTCCAGGGGCCCTCGGGGCACCATCTGCTCGGGACGGACCAGTTCGGGCGCGACCTGCTCTCCCGCATCATGACCGGGGCCGTCACCTCCATCCTCGTGGGCGTGATCGCCGTGGGCATCGGGATGGGCGTGGGCGTGTTCCTCGGCATGCTCTCCGGCTACTTCGGCGGCTGGCTCGACGAGGGGTTCATGCGCCTCATGGACGCCGTCCAGGGCTTCCCGGCGATCCTGTCGGCGCTGCTGATCACGGCCGTCTTCCGCCCGAGCATCACCATCAGCATGGTGGCGATCGGGGTGGCCTTCCTTCCCGTCTTCGCGCGGCTGACGCGGGCGGCGTTCCTCGAGCTCCGCGACCGGGACTTCGTGGCGGCGGCGCGGGCGCTCGGGGCGGGAGACGCGGCCCTCATCGCCCGCCACATCCTGCCCAACACGCTGTCGCCGCTCATCGTTCAGGCCACCATCAGCTTTCCCGTCGCCATCCTTGCCGAGGCCGGGCTTGCCTATCTCGGGCTCGGCACCCAGCCGCCGCACCCGTCCTGGGGGCTCATGCTGCGCGAGGCCCAGGCCTTCCTCGGGTTGAACCCGTGGTTCGCCATCTTCCCGGGCGGCGCCATCGCCGTGACCGTCCTCGGGCTCAACCTCCTGGGGGACGGGCTGCGCGATCTGCTGGACCCCAAGATGGCCGGGTGAGGGCATAGGACGGACAAACGCTGCTCCCTCGGCTCCCTCGCCGCGCGACCCGGGGGCCGGGATGCGGCCTCCCCTGCGAACCCCGGCCCGGCACCCGGGAATGCGGGCATCGGAGGGGGGAAGGCGAGCGTCGCCCGCCCCGAAAGCCCTGTGGCCGCAGGCCCTCCTGCGCTTGTCAGCGGCGCGCGGTGAAGGAGCGGCCGTGGGGCCTGAGTGGGGCACCGGCGAGCGTGGAGAGCGGGGGCGAGTGGCGGGGCGAGTCGATCGCGATGGGGGCGGGTGGGGCCGGGCCGGGAGGCTCGGCAGCGCCCGAGGGGCCGAGGTGGGCGAGGATGGTGCGCACGGCGACCGGGTTCTAGCCCAACGTCCGCAGCTCGAGCGGCGGCACCTCCGGGCGGGAATCCCAGGCCGTCAGCCCAGGCTGGACGGTTCCGCCGCCGGCCACTCGCGCGCGGCCTTGTAGCGCAGGTCCTCCCACCGCTCGGCGGCGTCGCGCCCCAGGAGCGCCAGGTCGACGCCCTGAAAGCGGCGCTGCAGGCCCGTGAACTCCTCGAGCGGCGCGAAGGCCGGCTCGTGGGTGATGCGATAGCGCCGCCCCCCCTCGATCTCGTAGAGCGGATGGAAGCCCGTCTCCACGGCGAGGCGCGCGACGCGGATCGCGAGGCGGGACTCGAAGCCCCAGTTCACGCAGGCCGTCACCAGATGGACGAGCTTGAAGCCCCGGTAGGTGAGGGCTTTCTTCACCTTCTGGTCGAGATCTCTCGGGAAGGCCGCCGACGCGGTGGCCAGGTACGGCACCCGGTGCGCGGCGAGGATCTCCAGCAGGTCCTTGCGGTTGCGCGCCGCGGGGGGCGCCTGATGGAACGGCTGTGTCGACTTGGTGATGATGCCCCGCGGGGTGCCCCCCGACTGCTGGCCGCCTGTGTTCTGGTAGCCCTGGTTGTCGTTCACGATGACGAGCACGTTGGCGTTCCGCTCGGCGATGCCGGACAGCCCCCCCAGCCCGATGTCGAACGCCCCGCCGTCTCCCGAGTAGGCCACCACCGTCTCGCCGGTGCGCCCGCGCAGCTCGAGGGCCTGGGACATGCCTTCGGCCTGGGCGAAGCCGGCCGCGTAGACGGTGAACACGATGGAGCTGTCGCACACCGTGAACTCGCCGGGAAAGTAGCTGCCGGCGCAGCTCGCCAGGATGAAGTAATAGGCCCTGGGGCCGACGGCCTGCATCACCTGGCGCAGCATGCTGACCGCGCCACATCCCGGGCAGGCCCCGTGCCCGCCGAAGTATCGCTCCTTGCTGAACGGCCGGACGCCCAGCTCGGTCGTGGTCAATTGCATCGCTCGGCCCTCCCGACGGCGTGGAGCCCCTCTTCGTCCAGGAAGTGGACCAGCCCCTGCTGCGCGGGGCCGGCCGCGGCGAGGTAGTCGATCAGCTCGCCCGTGGCCTCGGGCGTCAGGTCCACCCCTCCCAGCCCCGTGATGCAGCCGAGCAGCACGATGTCGTCGACGAGGCCGCGGAGCGCCGCCGAGATCTCGCAGTGGAAGATGCCGCCCACGCCGGTGGTGAGGTTGCGGTCCAGGACCGCGATCTTCTGCCCCGGCCGCAGGTGTCGGAGCATCTCACCCACCGGCAGCGGCCGGATGCTGCAGAGCTTCAGCAGCCCGACCTTCTGGCCGCGCCGGCGGCGCCGCATGACCTCCTCGCGCGCCGCGCCGCAACTCGCGCCGCTCGCGATCAGCACGAGCTCGGCGTCCTCCATCGCGTAGGGCTCGGTGAGCGTTCGGCGGCGCCCGAAGAGCACCTCGAAGCCCTTGGCCACCTCGAGGAACACGTCCTGCGACGCCACCACGTCGCGGTGCATCCGCTCCGAGAGGCTGAAATACTGCTGCGCGGTGGACACGACGCCGCCGAACGTTGCCGGGTGGCTCGAGTCGGGCAGGTCGGGCACGGCCAGCTCGCCGACGAAGCCGCGCACGGCCGCCTCGTCCGGGATCTCGATCTCCTCCTTCTGGTGCGAGAGGTAGAAGCCGTCGCCGCAGACCAGCGCGGGCAGGCACACGCGCTCCGCCACCCGCATCGCCAGCAGGATGAAGTCGAAGACGTCCTGGGCCGTCTCGCAGAAGAACTGCAGCCATCCGGTGTCGCGCATGAAGAGCGAGTCGTTCTGCTGCGGGCCGAGCGTCCAGGCGGGCCCCCGGAGGGCGCGATTGAAGACGCCCATCACCATCGGCAGCCGGTTTCCCGCCACCTCCCACATGACCTCGCTCATGAGCACGAGACCCTGCGAGGAGGTGTAGATGGCGCAGCGCTCGCCACCCCAGAAGACGCCCTCCGCCGAGGCGATCGCGTTGTACTCGGAGTCGGAGGGGATGACCCGCACCCGCTCGCTGCGGGTCATGGTCTCCAGGACCTCGGTCTGCGGCGTGATGGGGAAAACGTACGCGATTCGAACGCCCGCCAGCTCGTAGGCGAGCGACATGGCCTCGGCCCCGGAGACGATCACCCGCTTGCTCGAGGCGATGCCGGAGTCCTGGTTGATCGCCATGGTTACGACTCCTCCTCAGGGATCATGGTCATTGCGGACCGCGGACACTCCTGGACGCAGACGCCGCACCCCTTGCAGTAGTCGAGATCGATCTCGAAGCCCCAGTCGGCCCGCTGCGCGATCGCGGCATCGGGGCAGTACGTGAAGCAGTTGCCGCACATGCTGCAGAACCCGCAGGTGAAGCAGCGTCTTGCCTCGCCTTGCGCCGCGCGCCCGTCCAGCGGCGCCGCCACCTCGGCGAAGCCCGCCAGCCTCGTGGCCACGTCGGCCTCGGGGTTCGCCACCCGCGCCGCCGGCCTGAAGTAGTCGAGGTTGATTTCCGGGAAGGCGACCACGTGGGCGCGCGTCGGCTCCGGCCGGCCCGCGATGAGCGCGAGATAGGAAGAGAACGAGAGCGCCCCCCGGGCGCCGACGCCGATGCGGCCCGCGAGGTCCGCCTGGGTGCGCCGTTGCAGGTAGAGGTCGATGCCGATCGCCGCTCGCTTGCCGGCGCCCAGGGCCTGCACGACGTTGTACGTCCCGCCGGCGTCGCCCCCGGCGAAGACTCCGGGCAGGGCCGTGTCACCCCATTCGCCGACGGCCACGCGTGCCCCTGCCGGCAAGCCTTCGGGGAGGCTCTCCCGCTCCAGTTCCTGACCGATGGCGTAGATGACGGTTTCGGCGGCGAGCTGTCGCACATCCGCAGGATCCACCTGGAAGGTGACCGCTCCGGACCGGTCACGCTGGACGCCCGTCACGCGCGCCATCGCCACGCCGAGCGCGCCGTCCTGCGCGAGGACTTCCAGCGGCGCCCAGCCGGCCTCGACGCGAACGCCCTCCTGGCTGGCCGCGGCCACCTCGTCGGGATGCGCCGGCAGCTCGGAGGCCCCCTCCACGGCACACATCACGACCTCGGCGGCGCCGAGCCGCCGGGCCACGCGGGCGACGTCCACCGCGACATCGCCGCCGCCGATCACCAGCACCCGCCGCCCGAGGCGCAGGCCCGCGCCCTGGTTGACCTGTCGGAGCAGCTCGAGGCCGGACAGGATCCCCTGCCGGTCCGCGCCAGGGACGGGGAGGCGCCGCGGCCGGGAGAGCCCGACGCCGAGGAACACGGCGCCGTAGTCCTCGCGCAGCCGACCGAAGCTCATGCTCTCGCCGATGCGCACGCCGCAGCGGAAGGACACCCCCTGGGCCTCGAGCCGCGCGATCTCCAGGTCGAGCACGGGGCGGGGCAGCCGGTACGCGGGGATGCCGTGGCGCAGCGCCCCGCCGGGCTGGCTGCTCGCCTCGTACACCGTCACCGGGTAACCGAGGCGCCGCAGATGATAGGCGCAGGCGAGCCCCGCCGGCCCGCTCCCGACTACGGCCACCCGGGTGTCATGCGCGATGCCCGCCGCCGGCGCCTCGTCGCCCGCGTGCTCGGCCGCGTATCGTTCGAGCCGCGCGATGGACAGCGGGTGGTCATACTGCTCGCGATTGCAGGGCGCTTCGCAGGGGTGATAGCACACCCGCCCCGTGATGGCCGGGAAGGGACTCTCCTCCCGGAAGACGCGGTAGGCCAGCTCGGGGCGTCCACGCGCGATGAGCAGCAACGCCAGCGCGATGTCGTGTCCGGTCGGACAACCCTCTCGGCAGGGCGAGGTCTTCGAGGTGTAGTCGTAGACCGGTCGCTCGTAGCGCTGAGCGCCGGTCTTGTTCTCCGTATGAGGCCGCCAGGAGCGGTACCGGAGGGTCGTCTCGAACACGGTACCCATGGTCGCTATGCCCTTTCCCCGCCCCGCCATGCCAGCGGAGCGACCGCCTCGTATCCGCGTCGCAACCCGGTGAAGTTGCCCTCGATGCGGTCCTGGGGCATGTCCCCTGTCACCTTCTCCACGCATTGCTCCAGCGTGGGAAGCGAGACCAGGCCTGTCAAGCGCGCGAAGGCCCCCACCATCACCGGCCCCACAATGGGCACGCTCCCCCGCACCAGACCGCACTCCTTGGCGATCTGGCTGGCCCGCACTGTCGCGACGCGGCGCCCGAGAAGGGCGAGTTCCTCCGCCGTCTTCCGACTGTTCACCAGAAGGACGCCGCCCGGATCGAGGCTTGCGACCATGCGCGGCGTGGCAGCCAGCATCGTGGCGTCGAAGATCAGCATGACCTGCGGCTGGCGCACGAGACTGCGATCATCGATCGGCGTCGCCGAGCGCTTGAACCGGATAAAGTACATCACCGGCGCACCCATGCGCTCGCCGCCGTAGAGAGGTTGCCCGTTGACGCGATAGCCGGCGGCAGACAGCGCGTAGACGACAAGGTCGCCGGCGGTCTTCACGCCCTGCCCGCCCCGGCCGTGAAGCGCCACCTCGATGTACTCGCGGTCCTCTGCCATCGGGACAGCCCTCCTCGCAGGGCACAGCCTGCGGCCAGTCGCAACCCATTCCGCAACCATCCGCTTCTGCCCGCCGCCCCGCCAGAAGCCGGCCGCCTGCAGCGCCTGGTCGATCAGGGAGGGCGAGGGCGTGCGGGCACCCGCGTCGATCTCGCGCACGAGGCCGACCACCGCCGCCGAGACCGGCGTAGGCACTCCGACCTCGTGCCCCCGCGCCACGACGTAGCCGTTCATGTACTCGATCTCCGATCCGTGTGCGCCCTTCGGAGGCCACCCCTACGCTCGCTTTCGAATCCAGACCGCCGTGTCGTGGAACGCGGCGCCGCCGGCCGGCCAGGCCGGGTCGGCGCTGGTGAGGGCGTTGATGCCGATCTCGTTCTCGAAGTGGCGGTTCGGCCAGATCCCCTCGACGATCACGACGCCCCGCTGCTGGCCGGCCCTCGGCCTGGCGTGGACCGTCACCGTGCCGCGCTCGTTGCCGAGCACGACCCGGTCTCCCTCGACCACGCCGAGCGCGGCGCAGTCCTCGGGATGCAGCAGCGCGGTCGGCCGCACCTCGCGGCGCAGCGACCCTGGTGTCTCGGTGAAGGTGGAGTTGAGGAACGTCCGCGCCGGCGCGGCCACGAGGCGGAACGGCCGCGCGGGCGTGGCCTCGTCGGTCACCGCGAAGTGGTCGGGGAGCGTGGGCATCTCCTGCCCGCGCCCGCCGTAGGCCGACCAGTCGGGCTTGAAGCGGAACTTGCCGTCGGGCCAGGCGAAGCCATCCAGGAAGTGCGCCGTCTCGAACGGCAGGGCCATGTCCTGGCCACCACCCTCCCAGTTCGTCTGGGCGTCCCACATGCCGGACTGGCGGAGCGTCCAGTCCATGATCTCCCACGGCGTCATCTCGAAGCCGCGATGCCGCGCGCCGAGGCGTCGGGCCAGCTCCGCGATCACCCAGTGGTTCTCGCGGCACTCGCCGGGCGGCTCGATGATGCGCCGGGTGACCTGGAAGTAGGTGTGACCGCTCGCCGTGTAGAAATCGTCGTGCTCGACGAACATGGTGGCCGGCAGCACCACGTCGGCGAATGCCGCGGTCTCCGTGAGGAACTGCTCGTGCACGCAGAGAAACAGATCCTCGCGCGCGAGGCCCTTGTGCACGAGCGTGAGGTCGGGGCACACCATGGCCGGGTTGGTGTTCTGAACCAGCATGGCGGTGACCGGGGGGCCGTACCCGAGAGCCTCGGGATCGCCCGTGAGAATCGGCCCCAGGCGGGACTGATCGAGCTGGCGCACGGAGCGGTCCACGGCGTCGAGCCCTTCGATCAGCGTGAGGTCGAGCGGGTAGATGGCCGTCTGGCCGTAGAGGGCGCCGCCACCCGGATACTGCCAGGCGCCGGTGACCGCGGGCAGGCACGTCACGGCATGCATGTTGACCGCGCCGTTGCGCGACCGGCTGAAGCCGTGGTGGCAGCGGATGAAACTGCGCTTGGTGCGCCCGTAGAGCCGGGCGAACGTCACGATCTCCTCGACCGCCAGGCCGGTGATGCGCGCGGCCCACTCCGGCGAGCGGGTCGCGACGTGCGCGGCCAGCTCGTCGGGGGCGTCCGTGTACTTGCGGAGGTACGCCCAGTCCGCGTGGCCCTCGGCGAACAGGACATGCATCACCGCGCAGGCCAGCGCGCCGTCGGTGCCCGGACGCAGGGCGAGGTGCATGTCGGCCTGCTCCGCCGTGCCGGTGCGGTAGGGATCGACCACCACGATCGGAGCGCCGCGCCGGCGGGCGCGCATGGCGTGGGTCACCATGTTGACCTGGGTGTTCACCGGGTTGCCGCCCCAGATCACCACCAGCTCCGAGTGCTCGCCCACCTCGCGGACATCGACCCCGCGCTTGACTCCGGTGCCCGCGGTCCAGCCGGTATCCGCCACGGCCACGCAGATGGTCGATTTCCAGCGCGAGTACTTCATGACGTGGCGCAGGCGGTTGATGCCGTCGCGCTGCACGAGACCCATGGTGCCCGCGTAGTAGTACGGCCACACCGCAGCCGGGCCGAATCGCGCGGCCTGCTCGGTGAAGGCGTGGGCGACCAGGTCCAGCGCCTCGTCCCATGAGATGCGCGTGAACTGTCGCGAGCCCTTGGGACCGACGCGCTTGAGCGGGGAGAGGAGGCGATCGGGATGGTGCACGCGCTCGGCGTAGCGGGAGACCTTCTCGCAGATCACGCCCGCCGTGTACGGGTTGCGCGTGGAGCCGCGCACCCGGCCGATCGTGCGCGCGTCGAGCCGCTCCACGTCGAGCGCGCACGTGCTGGTGCAATCGTGCGGGCAGACGGACGGGATGACCGGGGCCGCGGGCTGGATCTCGCGTCGGAGGCGGGACGCCGTCTCGCTTCGCATGGACCCACGATACCTCCGGCCCGTTCCACTCCGCCACCCCTTTCCCGGCGAGGTGGTCGCCTGCTCCAATCAGCCTGACGCCTCCGTGCCCGGGGCCAGCACCGGGGGGCTCCCCCGGTGAGAGGGCGATCGCGGCATGGGGCATAGGACGGACAAACGCTGCTCCCTCGGCTCCCTGGCCGCGCGACCCGGGGGGCCGGGATGCGGCCTCCGCTGCGAACCCCGGCCCGGCACGCGGGAATGGGGGCATCGTGGGGGAAAGGCGAGCGTCGCCCGCCCCGAGAGCCCTGTGGTCGCACGCGATCCTGCGCCCGTCAGCGGCGCGCGGTCAAGGAGCGGCCGTGGGGCCTGAGTGGGGCACCGGCGAGCGTGGAGAGCGGGGCCGAGTGGCCGGGCGAGCCGATCGGGATGGGGGCGGGTGGGGCCGGGCCGGGAGGCTCGGCAGCGCCCGAGGGGCCGAGGTGGGCGAGGATCGTGCGCACGGCGACCGGGTCCTGGATGGTGGCGATGATGGGCAGGCGGCCGCCACAGCGCGGGCAGGCCAAGCCGGCGAGGGCGAACATGCGGCGCATCAACGGTACCCAGGTCCTGGAGCGCGAGGGGCCGTCGGCGCTGTGCGGGGTGGTGTCGACCTCGTGCGCGTTCGGGTCGGGCGCGGGGTGGCCGTCGCTGACGACCTGCCGGCGCCAACGGGCATGTGGGGCGAGGACGGCGTGTCGGGACGAGGACCTTTATCCCGCCTATGCTCAACCGGGCGACCGTCACGTATGCCGTCCTGATCTAGCCTTCAGCCCGGCGTGAGATCGAATCACTCTCCGATGAGGTTCTCCGCTGGGTAGATCGTATCATCAAACTCCCTCGCCGTGGCCCTCCAGCGGCCTCCGCGAGGGTCTCATATCTCCCCACGATCAAGGCGGACGGCCAGGACTTGAAGGCTGTCGCGATCGAGGATCTCGAGAAAGG
>MGBT01000163.1:5172-54152 GCA_001788395.1 Candidatus Rokubacteria bacterium GWA2_70_23 | reverse complement strand
CCCAGGCCGGCTACCCGAACGGCGTGGACATCACCCTGCACAGCGCGTTCGTGGAGTTCCGGCCCGTCTTCGAGGCGATCACCCAGATGCTCACCGAGGTGGGGATCCGCACCAACGCGAAGGTGTGGGACCCGGGCCCGGCGTGGAACAAGGTCCTCCAGGGCGAGGGCAAGGCCACCAACGGCTACTACGGGAGCTGGGGCAACTACTCGGTCTTCGACGCCGACGCCGTGCTCCACCCGCTCTATCACACCGAGCCGGGGAGCTGGATCGGCAAGTGGTACACGCGCGTCGAGGGACTCGATGGGCTCATCGACGAGGCCCGCTCCACCGTGGACCAGGCGAGGCGCAAGCGCACCTACTCGCGAATCCAGAACCTGATCCGCGAGGAGGCCCCGGCGATCTTCCTCTGGACCCAGTACGACACGCTCGCGATCTCCCGCAAGGTCGAGTACGCGGCGCGCGGGGACGAGTGGCTCTGGCTCTTTGACGCCAAGCCCAAGCGCTAGCAGCAGGCGGGCGGGCGCGCCGGCGATGCCCCGATGCTGACCGTGGTCGTCCGCCGGCTCGTCCGCCTGCTCGTGGTGCTGGCGGGGGTGTCGCTGGTCACCTTCGCGATCCTCCACGTGAGCGGCGACCCGGTGTCCCTGATGATGTCGGAGGCGCCCGAGGCCGACCGCGCCGTGCTCCGCCAGGCCATGGGCTTCAACGACCCCCTGCCGCTCCAGTTCGCGCGCTTCCTGCGCAACACCGCGCGCGGCGACTTCGGCCAGTCTTTCTTCTACCGGGAGCCGGCGCTGCCGCTCGTCCTCGCGCGCATGCCGACCACGCTGCTGCTCACCGTGCTCGCCATGCTCCTCGCCCTGGGCGTCGCCCTGCCCGTCGGCATCTACGGCGCCGTGAGGCGCAACTCCCTCCTCGACCACGGCGCCACGCTCGTCGTCTTCCTTGGCCAGTCCATGCCCGTGTTCTGGACGGGAATCATGCTGATGTTGCTCTTCGCCGTGCAGTGGCGGCTGCTCCCCGTGTCCGGCTGGGATAGCTGGGCCTCGCTCGTCCTGCCCGCCTTCACGCTCGGCACCTTCTCAGCCCCGCTCCTCATGCGCATCGTCCGCTCGAGCATGCTGGAAGTCATCAACCTCGACTATGTGCGGACAGCACGCGCCAAGGGTGTCACCGAGTGGTTCGTCATCTGCCGGCACGCCCTCGTCAATGCCGCGCTGCCGCTGGTCACCGTGGCGGGGCTCCAGTTCGGGCTCTTGCTCGGGGGCGCCGTCATCACCGAGACCGTCTTCGCCGTGCCCGGCGTCGGCCGGCTCATCGTCGGCGCGATCCGCCAGCTCGACTTCCCGATCGTCCAGGCAGGCGTCTTCCTCCTCGCGCTAATCGTGGTCGTCGTCAACTTCACGGTGGACATGCTGTACATCTATCTGAACCCTCAGATCCGGGTGCGCTGACCGCCATGGTCATCGCGACCCACCCGGCCGCCGAGCCCGCCCTCGCCGCTGGCCCCGCCCGCGCGGTCGAGCGCTCGCGCGTGCAGCGCAAGCTCGTCCGGAGTCCGGTGGCCCTCGCGGGGGCGCTGGTTCTCCTCGTCGTCATCGGCGCCGCCGTCTTCGCCCCCTACGTGGCCCCGCACCAGCCCACGCGGCAGAACCTCATCCGGCGCTTCACGCCGCCCGTCTGGGCCAAGGGCGGCAACCCCGCCTATCTCCTCGGCACCGATCAGGTGGGCCGCGACATCCTGAGCCGCATGATCCACGGCGCGCGGGTCTCGCTGATCGTGGGCACCGCGGCCGTGGTGGTGAGCCTCCTCGTGGGCGTCACGCTCGGCCTCTTGAGCGGGTTCACGGGCGGGCGGGTGGACACCGTCATCATGACGATCGTGGACGTCACGCTGTCCTTCCCCCAGCTCCTCCTGGCGCTCGCCTTCGTCGCCGCGCTCGGCCCGAGCCTCGTGACCATCATCGTCGTCCTCGGGCTCACCGGCTGGGAGCGCTACACGCGCGTCGTCCGGGCGGAGGTGCTCGCGCTCAGGGAGAAGGACTTCGTCGAGGCTGCGCGCGCGATGGGCGTGGGCTGGCTGCGGATGCTCTTCCGCCACCTGCTGCCCAACACCTTCTCGTCGATCATCGTCATGTCCACGCTCCAGGTCGCCCAGGCCATCCTCCAGGAGGCGGCGCTCTCCTTCCTCGGCGTGGGCACGGGCAGCGCCTATCCGACCTGGGGCCAGATGATCGCGCTGGGCCGCGACTTCGTGAGCGTGGCGTGGTGGCTCCCCACCTTCCCCGGGCTCGCCATCCTGCTCACCGTGCTCGCCATCAACATGGTGGGCGACCGCCTCCGCGACGCCCTCGACCCGCGCGTCACCTGAGAGAGGTGTTTGCAACTCCCTCACTCCGCCTGCGGAACCACGCAGCGCCGCCAGCGGAAGCGAAACCGGCACGCGGCTCACTGTACGTGAGGCAGACTAGCCCGCTCCATTCGCGAACGCGTCTTCAGCGTCCTGGGCGCCCCCTCACCCTGCCCCTCTCCCCCTCCGGGGGCGAGGGCACCGCGAGGACCCCCTCTCCCTCTGGAGGGAGAGGGCCGGGGTGAGGGTAGGGCGTCCGTTCACGCGTGAGGCAGGCTAGGCGGGGGGCGGGGCCAGGGCGCTCCCCGAGGGCGCGCGCTTGCGCTCGGCGCGCCGGATCTCTTCCTGGAGCCGGTAGCCTGCGGCCACGCGGTCCCAGGTCGTCGCCGTCACGCCCCGCTGGCGCAGCAGGTACTTCTGCAGCTTGTTGCTGGGTGTACGCGGCAGCTCGGGGATGACGTCCAGGTAGCGCGGGACAGCGAAGTACGGGAGCCGCTCCTCGCACCAGGCGAGAAACTCCTCGGGCACGAAGCGGGCCCCCTCGCGGAGCACCACGCAGAGCTTGATCTCATCCTCGCCCCCGACGAACTCGGAGGGCACTCCCACGGCGGCGCACTCCGCCACCGCCACGTGCTCGGCCACCACCTTCTCGACGTCGTAGGAGGAGATGTTCACGGCGCGGCGGCGGATGACGTCCCGCAGGCGGTCCACGAAGTAGTAGTAGCCGTCGGCGTCGCGCTTGAGGGCGTCCCCCGTGTGGTACCAGACGTTCCGGAGCGCCTCGAGCGTCTTGTCGGGCATCCGCCAGTATCCCTGGCTGAAGGCCCAGGGTGCCCGGGGCCGCACCAGCAATTCCCCGCTCTGGCCCGGCGCCACTTCCTCGTCAGTCTCGGGATCGGCGATCCGCAGATCGTACCACTCCGATACCGCCTTCCCGCACGAGCCCGGGCGCACCTCGTCCCACGGCATCATGGTCACGACGCCGATCTCGGTCATCCCGTAGTATTCGAGGACACGGCCGATCCCGAACCGGCGCTTGAAGTCCTCGACGATGGCGGCGGGCGCGGGCTGGCCCAGGACCACACGCAGGCGGTGGTCGCGGTCGCCCTCGCGGGGCGACTGGCGGAAGATGAAGTCCATCATCACGCCCAGGAGGTTCGTCACGGTGGCGACGGAGGCGCGCACCTGGTCCACCCACTCGCTGGCGCTGAAGCGCGGGCAGATCACCGCCCGCCCGCCGCGGAGAAGCGCGGGGTACACCTGCATGATGGGAGCGTTGCCGTGGTAGAGCGGCGTGGCGACGAGGTAGGTGTCGTCCTGCGTGAAGCGGGTGAGGTTCGCCGTGGCCTCGCAGAAGAGGGTGCAGTGGGCGTGGGGCAGCATGACGCCCTTGGAGGGGCCCGTGGTCCCCGAGGTGTACATGATGGCGCAGAGGTCGCGGTGGCTCACCTCGACGTCCGGCGGGTCATCCCGGCGCGCCGGCAGCTCCTCGAACGCGACGGTGCGGAGCCGCGTGAACCGGGGCCGGGGCGCCGGCGCCGCGCCCGGCGGCTCCCACGCGACCACCGTCTCGAGGTCCGGGCAGCTGTCCTCGACGGCCGCGAGGCGATCGAGGAACTCGGCGGCGGCCACGAGGAGCCGCCCGCCGGAGTTGGACACCAGGTGCTCGAGGAAGTAGCCCTTGTAGGCGTTGTTGACCGAGACCTCGACGGCCCCGAGGCGGTTGATCGCCCACCAGACCAGCATGAACTCCACGCAGTTGGGGAGCATGACGAGCACGCGGTCGCCCCGGCCGACGCCCTGGGCCGCGAGCCCGTGGGCGAGACGATTGACGAGGCGGTCGGTCTCGGCGTAGGTGAGCGCCGCGCCCCCGAGGGCCTGGATGAAGGGGCGGTCCCCGTGCATCCGCGCGCGGATTTCGAGGATGCGCGGGAAGACCCAGTCCCGCATGTCGGGGAAGGTGAGGGTGAGCGGCGGGTAATCGCCCACGTCACGACACTCCGTCGGCAGCGAGAAGCGCCCCGCCGAGGGCGGCCACGACCATGGGCTCGGGGGGTCGCAGGAGCGCCCCGAGGCTGGCTTCGAGCCGGGCCAGGAGCCCTGCGTCCTTCGCCCCGCCCCCCGCCACGGCGCATGCCCCCGCCGCGGCACGGCCCCGGGCCAGGGCCGCGATCTTCTGGGCCAGCGAGTGGTGGAGGCCGGCCAGGAGGTCTTCGCGCGAGACCCCGCGGGTGAGGAGCGAGATGGCCTCGGTCTCGGCGAAGACGGCGCAGCCCGCCGAGTAGTCGGCGGGCCGGGTCGCGCGGAGCGAGAGCGCGCCCAGCTCGGCCACCTCGAGTCCCAGGAGGTGAGCGACGACCTCGAGGATCCTGGCGCTGCCCGCCGCGCATTGGCCGCTCACGGAGAAGTCCTTGACGATGCCCGGTGCGGCCAGGCGGATCACCCGTGTCCCGTGGGCGCCGATGTCGATGACCTGGCCCGCCTCGGGACAGAGGAGCGCCATGCCCCGCGCGAGACAGGAGACCTCGCTCAGCGCCCTTGCCCCGCAGAGGGAGGCGGCGCCGAGCCCGGTGGCGACAAGCCCCGCGAGATCGCCGCGGCCGAGCCCGAGCCGGTCGAGCGCGCGCCCGAGCGCCTGCCCCCCGGCGGAGGCGTAACTGCCTTCCGAGGGGACCACAGCGAAGGCGACGCGGTCGCCGAGGAACACCGCCGCCTTGGTGAAGAGCGCTCCCACGTCCACCCCCGCCGTGGGCGCGGCGGCGGCGATCGCGGCTCCGGGGAGCCGGAAGTCGCCGTCGAAGGCCTGGGGGCGCGAGCGCGCGCGGGTGAGCGAGGCTGGCAGTCCGGAGCCAGCGTCCGGGGCCAGCGCCACTGAGGTGGCCACGCGGATTGCCCCTCCCGCGGCGAGGCTGACGCGCCCGGCCGGCACCTCGCCTCGCTCGACGGCCTCGCGGGCCAGGAGCGCGGCGCCGAGCGCGCCCGTGAACATGGGCTCGGGCGGGGTGACCACCGGGGTCCCGAGGCGCTCCTCGAGGGCGCGGACCAGGGCCGGGTTGAGGGCGCAGCCTCCGGTAAGGATGACCTGGCGCTCGATCCCGAGCCGGCGAACCATCACGAGAATCCGGCTCGCCAGTGCCGCGTGAAGCCCCGCCAGGACATCCTCGACGGGGACGCCTGCGGCCAGGTGCTGCGCCACCTCCTGCTCCGCGAAGACCGTGCAGACGCTCGACACGCTCACCGGCGAGCCCGCGCCGAGGCCCCGCGTCCCCAGCTCGTCGAGGGGCAGGCCCAGCGAGGCCGCCATCACTTCCAGGAAGCGCCCGGTGCCGGCCGCGCACTTGTCGTTCATCGCGAAGTTCACGACCTTGCCCTGCGGGCCGAGCTTGATCCCCTTGGCGTCCTGGCCGCCGACGTCGATGACGGTCCGGGCTGCGGGGAAGAGCTCGCGGACCCCGCGGGCGTGGCAAGTGATCTCGGTGATCTCGCGGCTGGCGAAGGGGAGCCGCCGCCGGCCGTAGCCCGTGGCCACGACGCAGGCGAGGTCGTCCGGCGACCGCCCCGCGCGCCCGAGCGCCTCGGCCAGGAGTCGTTGCGCCGCCCCGACATAGTCCACCTGGGTGCGGTCGATCACCGAGGCGAGGAAGTCGCCGTTGTGGACCACCACCTTGGTCAAGGTGGAGCCCACGTCCACCCCGGCGACGCAGAGACCGGCCGGGGCGCTCACGATGCCCGGGCGCGCTCCCGCCGGCCCGCGGCGATGGCCTCGAGGAAGCCCTGGATCTGCCCCATGATGATGGTGTCGGCCCAGCTCCGCGGGTCGGCCATGTCGCTCTCGAAGATGAGCGAGGGGATGCCCTCCTCCTCGAGCTGGTTCTTGATGTGAATCTGCCCCCAGCTCACGGCGCGGCAGGAGCGTGTGCGGTGCATGACGGCTCCGTCGAGGCGGTAGTCGTGCACCCACTGGCGGATCAGCCTGGTCCCCGGCTGCGAGAAGCCCGAGGGGCTCAGGTTCTCGGGGATCACCTCGGCGCCCCACCGGGTGATCCACACCGCCCGCTTCCAGGTCCGGTCCACCAGAGCCTCGAGCGGATCCGAGAGGTCGATCTCCACCGGCGCCCCCACGTAGTACGAGGTCTCCGCGGGGAACACGGCCCCCAGCTCGCCCAGCGAGTTGAAGAAGCCCAGGTTGTACCAGGGCGGGATCCCCATCCAGAGGAGCCGGAAGCGCTCGTCGGGGATCACGCCGACTCCCCGGGCCACGCGGTCGCGCACCTCGTCCCGGAGGCAGCGGAAGTACTCCACGGCATCCCGCTCCCCGAGCATGAAGAGGAGCGGGACCACGCCGCCCGTGAAGAAGTCCTCCGAGCCCATGGGGCAGGGCACGGCGCGACGGAGAGACTGGATCTCCCAGAGGAGCGCGATCGTCTCCTGGGCATTGCCGAGGGCCGCGCGGAGGCGCTCCGTGTCCATGGGGCGGCCCAGCGTCCGCTCGAGGAAGGCCACCTGCTCGTGGAGGGTCTCGCTCAGGATCTCCTTGTAGTGGGCCTCGATGCGCGGGTCGTCCACATGGCTGTCGTGGGGCGGGCTCATGGGGTCGATGTGAAAGACCGGCAGCGGCAGGTACTGCGAGGAGAGCGACTGGAACCACTTGATCCGCGGATCGCAGAGGGCGCCCGAGCCCAGGAGCATGGTGGCCGTCCCCAGGCCGCCGCGCGGGGCTTCGGGTGGGACCTGCCCGAGCTCCAGCAGGCGGCTCACATAGCCGATGCTGTTGCGCACATAGGAGCAGAGGTCCTGGGAGTAGCCTTCGCCCTCGGCGCGCTCGCAGAGCTCCGCGGCCACCCCTCGCGCGGCGCAGACCGTGCCGAAGTTCTCGGGCCACTCGCAGGAGAGGTCGAAGGCCTGGAGCACCTCTGACGGGACGCCGGCCATGCACCAGGCCAGCGGCGCCCCCTCCCGGCGCCGCTCGGCGCGCTTGTAATAGCTCCCGAGCATCTCCCTCGCCCGGCGCACGGTGTCCAGCGACTTGGTCGCGCGGCGCAGCTCCGTCATGGCGTCCTCCGGGTCGGCGTTCCGCTCACGACAGCATCTCCACGAAGGCCTGGATGCGGGTCCGCATGGACTCGACGTTGGCCAGGGTGTAGTCGTCCTCGAGGACGAGGCTCGCGAGGCCCGCCTGCTCGAGGTGCCGGCGGACCTCCACGAGGTCGAACTTGTGGGGGTCGCAGAAGGACAGGATGTAGAGGATGACCCCCTGGGCGCCGTACTCCCGCGCCGCCTCCACGACGTAATCGAAGCGCGAGAGATCGGTGCCGCGGTAGGTGCGGGGGCACTGGAAGCCGCGGAAGTAGTACTGGACGAACCCGCCCATGGGGTCGGCGCCGTCGGGCACCGTGCCCGCCATGCCCCGGGCCCCGATGCAGGTGTCGTCCATCACCACGCGCGCCGAGCACTCCTCGACGAGGCGGATCAGCGAGACGTCGTCGTTGATGCACCCGTAGAAGAGGAGCCGGGCGCGCTTCACTCCGGGTGCCGCGGCGCGCGCCCTCACCTCCGCCAGCACCTCGCGGAGGAGATCCTCGAACTCGGCCGCCGGGAGCCCCGTGCCCGCGATGAGGACCTCGAGCATCTCGGCCCCCGAGAGGCGGGGCGGGTCGGACTTGCGGAGCGCGTAGAGCTCCCGCGTCAGCTCGCGAGTGCGGTTGTAGCAGGCGATGCTCTCGTGAAGGGCCTCGTCCGAGATGGGGCGACCGGCCAACTGCTCCACCCGCTCCCTGAAGAAGCCGAGCTCCCGGCGGTAGAAGCGCTCGGAGGCCTCGGTGACCGTGTGGGGGACATTGACCATGTGGCTGAATGCCAGCGGCTTGTAGTGCGTCCAGATCCCGTACATGCGCTGGACACTATCGCAGGCATGCGACATCACGAGGCCGTCCAGGAAGTCGTAGCGCCCGGTGACGGCGAGGTCGAAGGTGTTCCTGACGAAGGGGCAGCCATAGGGCTCGACGTACTCATCGGCCCGGGTCACCGGATGGCGGACATCGCCCCGGATGCGGTAGGGCACGAGCCCCGCCGCCTCCAGGATCTCGGGCGGGGCGAAGTAGCAGAGGTAGCCGACAACCTTCCGCCCTTCCGCCTTGAGCTCGCGGGCCCGCTGGTCCCGCCCTTCGTAGAGGGCCCGCGCGCGGGCCAGCCCCCTGAGCGCCATGATGTTCCTCCATTCGGTGGGGCCCGTGGTCTCGGTGAGGACGAGGCCACCATACGCGGGAGGTCGGGGTGAAGGTAATCCCCCGTTTGCGCTAGATTCCTGGGTCAGCCTGCTGGATGGCATGGACCACGATCTCGGAGGAGTAGATGCGCCCGCGCCCGGTCACCTCCTGCCACGTCCACTGAAGGCTCGCGCACCAGGGGCAGCCGTGGGTCGGCGGGAGGAGATCATGTCGTGGCGGGCGGCCGCGCGAAGGCGAGCAGGGCGAGGGCCAGGAGGTTACAGCCGGCCGAGAGCCACCAGGCGAGGCCGTAGCTGCCGGTGTGGTCGTAGATCCAGCCGGCGCCGACGGGACCGGCGGCTGCCACCGGTGCGGCCAGGGCGAAGAGGAGGCCCACCAGGCTGCCCGAGTGCTCGCGGCCGAAGAAGTCGGACACCAGGGCGGGGAAGAGCGTGGAGATCGTGCCGTACGAGAAGCCGAAGAGCACCGCCGCCGCATAGAGCGCCGGCAGCGTCCGCGCGGTCGAGAACCCCGCGAAGGCGACGGCCTGGAGCACGAGCCCGGCGGCCAGCGTCCCCCGCCGCCCGATCCGGTCCGAGAGGCCCCCCATGATGACTCGTCCCGCCACGGCGGCGATGCCGAGCGCGCTCACGAGCGTGGCGGCCCAGAGGGCCGGCACGCCGAGGTCTCTCGCGAAGGGGACCAGGTGCACGAGGGGGACGAAGACCGGGATCCAGGTGGCCGCGAAGACCGCCCACACCATCCAGAAGGCGCCGGTGCGCGCCGCCTCGCTCACCGTGTACCCGCGCGCTGCGCGGCCGCCGCCCGGAGTCGGCGCACCCGGCGGCCTGCCGTCAGGGGCGAGCCCCAGCGCTTCGGGATCGCGGCGCATGACCACGGCCACGAGGTTGAGCGCCACCAGGATGACGCCGCCGAAGATGACGTAGGCCCAGCGCCAGCCCACGGTGGTGACGAGCAGGTGGGCGACCGGCGGCAGCGCGAAGGTGCCGAGGCTGCCGCCGGCCGAGGCGATGCCGACGGCGAGACCGCGCCGGTCGACGAACCAGCGCACGATGGTCGCGGTGCAGGGAACATAGGCCGTGGACATGCCCAGCGCCGCCACGCCGCCATAGAGGACGAAAGGCTGCCAGAGCGCGGTCACCTGGCTCATCGCCATGAGGCCGAGCCCGAGGAAGCCTCCGCCCAGCGCGATCACCGCGCGCGGCCCCAGCCGGTCGGTGAGCCGGCCGGCGAGGACGCCGCAGCCGCTATAGGTGAAGGCGTAGAGCGAGAAGGCGCCGGCCAGGCTCGCGCGGCTCCAGCCGAACTCGTCGAGGAGCGCCGCGAAGAACACGCCGAAGGCGTACTGCGCGCCGTAGGCGAGGAAGAGGACGACGAAGGCCCCTCCGACGACCACCCAGCCGTAGAACAGGGGCCGGGTCACTGGCCCGTGGAGCCGGGCGGAGGCACCGACGGAGTGGGAGCGGAGTTGGGGGCCGGGCCCGGCTCGGGGGCGCTCGACTTGCGGGTGTCCAGGATCGGGGGGACCCCGCCGCCGGCCTCTGTCGGCTCGATCCGGATGATGCCCTTGAGCCGCTCCACCGAGTCGCGGATCCGCTTCGCGGCGTCGAGCATGGGGGCCACCGACTTGCCGTCCTTGGCGCCCTCTCCCGGCCGCTCGGCCATGATCTGCAGATAGCCCATGATGACGGCCAGCGGGTTATTGATCTCATGCGCGGCGGCCCGCGCCAGGAGGGTCGCCGCGCGGAGCTCGCCGGCTTCCCGCTGGACCGTCTCGGCGGCCCGGCGCTCCCCGGCGCTCCGGAAGATCACGATCTCGTAGTGCCGGCCAAGGTGCTCGACCATGCGGCGGGTGCTGTCCACCGGCACGATCTCTCCTGACCGGGTCTGGTAGGGGTCCGCGAAGGCGCGGCTGAAGCCGCGAGCCAGCGTCTCGGCGCGCGCCGCCTCGCGCCTGGCCCGGAGCTCCGGATCCTGGGGCCAGAAGTCGCGCACGTTCCTGCCGATCAGCTCCTCCCTCGGGTAGCCGGAGAGCGCGCAGTCCGTCCGGTTGACGTCGAGGATCGTCCCCGTGTCGGCGTCAACGATGCGGATCGCGTCCGTGGCCTCGTCGAGCATGGCGCGGAAGCGCGCCTGGGTGGCCGCCAGGCGGTGCTGCTCCGTCACGTCGTAGAAGAGCCGCGCGACGATGCCGATGCCGATGCCGAGGGTGACCAGGTAGTCGAGCCACACCTGGCTCCAGAGGGCGAGCCCTCGCGCACCCAGCAGGGAGAAACCCAGCATGGTCACCAGGAAGGTGAGCCCGGCGAGGCTGAGGGCGTGCTGCGGTCCGACTCTTCCGCTGCGCCGCGCCCAGGCGTGGCAGAGCTTGCCCACCATGGCCGTGCCGATCAGCGAGGCGACGCCCGGCCACGCCCCGCTGCCCCCCAGCCAGAGCCGGTAGGCGGCGCCCACGAGCGCCGCCACGAGGCCGGCCGGCCCCCCCTCGAAGAGGGCGATGAGGGCCACCGGCACCGCCCGCGCGTCGATGAAGATCCCCGGCTCCACCTCGATGCGCGCGATCATCATGGCGACCGTGATGCCGCCGAAGGCGACGCCGTTGAGCAGCGCCCGGCGGAGGCGGCTCCTGGGATGGACCGGTGGGAACCACGAGTGCGTGTACGAGTAGAAGAGGAGCCCGGAGATGACGATGCCGATGGCCTCGATCGCGTGATACGGGTTCATGCGCCGCGTCCTCCGGCGCCCCGGCCGTTGGGCCGCGGGAGGAGGTCTCTCAGGAACTTGCCGGTGTAGGAGCCGTCCGTCTGGGCCACCTGCTCCGGGTTGCCCTCGGCGATGATGGCGCCGCCGGCCTCGCCGCCCTCCGGCCCCAGGTCGATCACCCAGTCTGCGGTCTTGATGACGTCGAGGTGGTGCTCGACGACGAGCACGGTGTTGCCGGCATCGACCAAGCGGTTGAGCACCCCGAGCAGCCTCTTCACGTCGTCCAGATGCAGCCCGGTGGTGGGCTCGTCGAGGATGAAGAGGTGGTCGGCGGTACGGCGGGTGCCCAGCTCGGCGGCGATCTTGAGGCGCTGCGCCTCGCCGCCGGAGAGCGTCGTCGCGGGCTGGCCGAGTCTGAGGTAGCCCAGCCCCACCTCCTGCAGGAGCCTGAGACGCCGCGCGAGGACCGGATGCGCGGCGAAAAAGTCCACCGCCTCGTCCACCGTGAGCTCGAGCACCTGGGCGATGTCCCGGCCCTTGCAGGTGACCTGGAGCACCTCGGCGCGGTAGCGGCGACCCTCGCAGGCCGCGCAGGTCACGTACGCGTCCTCGAAGAAGTACATCTCGAGCTTCTGGGAGCCCGCGCCCTCGCAGCTCTCGCAGCGCCCCCCGGCCACGTTGAAGGAGAAGGCGCCGGCGCTGAGCCCGAGCGCCTGGGCGCGCGGCAGCGCGGCGAACACCTTCCGGATCTCGTCGAAGGCCTTGATGTAGGTCACGGGGTTGGAGCGCGGCGTGCGGCCGATGGGCTCCTGATCGATGAGGCGGATGCCCTTGAGGTACTCGAGCCCGCGCACCTCGCCGTGCTCGCCGGGCGGCTTGAAGGCCACCTTGAAGTGCCGGGCCACCGCCCGGTAGAGGGTCTCGTGCACGAGCGTGGACTTGCCGGAGCCCGAGACGCCCGTGACGCAGGTCAGCGTGTGGAGCGGGAGCCGGAGCGTCACGTTCTTCAGGTTGTGGGCGCGCGCGCCGGCGAGCGTGAGGGCGCGCCGGCCCTCGCGGCGGATCAGCGGCACCGGGATCGTCTCGCGGCCCGTGAGATAGCGCGCCGTCAGCGACCGCGGATCCTCGAGGAACGTGGCCTGCGGGCCCGCGAAGACCACCGTCCCGCCGCGGTCTCCCGAGCCGGGCCCCATTTCCACCACGTAGTCGGCCGCCGTGATGAAGGAGCGATCGTGCTCGACGACGACCACCGTGTTGCCCGCGGCCGCCAGCTCGCTGCACACCTCCGCGAGCCGCTCGGTGTCCCGCGCATGCAGCCCGATGGACGGCTCGTCGAGAATGTAGAGCGTCCCCACGAGCTGGGCCCCGAGCTGGTTGGCGAGGTTGATCCGCTGGGCCTCTCCGCCCGACAGCGTGCGCGTCTGGCGCGCCAGGGTGAGGTACCCCAGGCCCACCCGCAGGAGGAAGGACAGCTTCCCCCGCAGAGGCTTGAGGACGTCCCGCGCCACCGTCTCCTCGAAGGCCGACAGCCGCAGGCCGTCGAGGAAGCCTGCCAGATCCTCCACCGTCTGCTGGCAGAGCCGGGCGATGCTGGCGCCGCCCACCCGGACGCTCAGGGCCTCGGGTGTGAGGCGGGCGCCCGCGCAGCGGGGGCATTCCGACTGGCTGCGATAGCGCGAGAGGAAGACGCGGACGTGCAGCTTGTAGCGGTAGGACTCGACGTCCTCGAAGAAGCCCTGGATGCCCGTGAAGCCCCGGGCGCCCGAGTACACCCACGCGCGGTCCTCGGCCGGGAGCTCGGCGTAGGGCCGCGACACGTCCACGCCACGCGTGCGCGCCGCCTTGAGGAGTTGCCTCTGATACCGCTGGCCGGACGGATGCGACCACGGCGCCACGGCGCCCTCGGCGAGGCTCAGGCTCCGGTCGGGCACCACGAGGGTCTCGTCGTAGCGGAGGATGTTGCCGAACCCCTTGCACTCGGGGCAGGCCCCCAGCGGGTGGTTGAACGAGAAGAGCAGGGGCTGCGGGCGGGCGATGGGCGTCTCGCACCTCGGGCAGCGGAATTCCCGGCTGATGCCGACCACGGCCCGCCCGAGCACGTCGACCTCGGCCCGTCCCTCGCCCTCGGCCAGCGCCGACTCCAGCGACTCGGTGACCCGGTGGCGGGCGTCGGCCCCGAGCGCCACGCGGTCCAGGACCACCAGGATCCGTTGCCCCGGCTGAACCGGCGGCAGCGCGGCCGGCCGGCCCGCCGCATCCGCCAGCTCCACCACCGCGTCACCGAGCTTCACCCGGGCGAAGCCGCGCCGGAGGAGCGCCTGCAGAGCCGCCTGCGGGTCCGCGCCGACTCCCGCGGGCAGGGGGAAGCAGATGAGCGCCCGCGCGTCCGGGTGCTCGCGGAGGAGGGCCTCGGTCACGCTCTCGGCGGAATCGCTGCGCGCCTCGGTGCCGCAGTGCGGGCAGTGCAACCGCCCGATCCGGGCGAAGAGGAGCCGCAGGTAGTCGTAGACCTCGGTGGCGGTTCCCACGGTGGAGCGCGCGGTGCGCACCGGGTTCTTCTGCTCGATGGCGATGGCGGGGCGGATGTGCTCGATGCGGTCCACGTCGGGACGGTCGAGCCGCTCGATGAACATGCGCGCGTAGGTGGAGAGGGACTCCACGTAGCGCCACTGCCCCTCGGCGAAGAGCGTGTCGAAGGCCAGCGAGGACTTGCCCGAGCCGGACACGCCGGTGACGACCGTCACCCGGTCGTGAGGGATGTCGAGCGAGATGTTCTTCAGGTTGTTCTGCCTGGCTCCCTCGATCCGGAGCCAAGAGGGCTGGGCCATCCGAGAAGGTCCTCCTGAGGTCGCCAGTGTACTGCATGGCAGGCGCGGCGGGCAACGCGAGGGCGGCGAAGGCCGCAGCGCTTCCTTGACAGTGCGGAGCGCGGCGGCTAGCCTCGGACCTCGATGAGCGTGACGGGCGAGGATCCGTCGTGAGGCTCGTGAGGTGCGCCGCGGCGCTCACGGCGGCCGGACTGCTGCTCGCCGCGTGCGGCGAGGAGCCGAAGCCGCCGCCGACCGCGGCAGGCCCCGCCGCGCCTCAGCCGGCCCCGGGCTTCGCTGCCGCGCCGCCTGCGGGGGATGCCGAGAAGGGGCGGCAGGTGTGGCTCGTTCAGTGCGTGACCTGCCACCACCGCGATCCCGGGAAGGACGGACCGATCGGCCCGGCGGTGAAAGGCTCCTCCGAGGCGCTGGTGGAAGCGCGTCTGCTGCGTGGGGGCTACCCGCCTGGCTACACCCCCAAGCGGGACTCGAAGGTCATGCCGGCGCGGCCCGATCTGGCCAGGAGCATCGCCGACCTGGCGGCCTTCCTCCGGTAACGTCGCGGCGGATCGGGCACGAGCAGGGCGAGGGCGATCAGCAGAGCTCCCGCAGGAGGCGCGGCACTCCGCCGCGCCTCCTGCGGGGGGCCCTCAGCGCATCACCTCGAACCAGAGATAGAACACCGCCGCCAGGATGAAGCCGGCCCAGAGCGTGCCTTTCACCGTGGCGAGCATCTTCGTGGTCGCCGTCCCCGGCTTCCCCGCCAGCGCGTTGATCTCCACGGCGGCCATGATGATCAGCGCGACGATCCAGAAGGTGGCGCCGGATCTCGGCACGCGCAATGTCAGGTGGCTGGCCGCGCCCATGAAGAAGAGCATCGGGATCGAGAACAGCGTGTTGGTCCGGGACGCCAGCCCGGCGCGCGCCCCGGCGGGTGCGGCCGCCGGGTTGGCCGGTTTGCCGGCGCCGGTGTCGAGGGCGTTCTGGATGACGATCTTCTGCTTGGGCCAGATCACGAACCAGACGTTGGCCCACATGATGGAGCCGAGCAGCCCGCCGAGCAGGATGGCCCACCCGTAGGAGCCCGCGAAGAAGCCGCCCCGGCCCATCCGGTCCAGGATGATCAGCCAGCCGGAGAGGAAGGTGAACATGGCGCCCCAGCGGAACCACCAGAGCGCGCGCGGGACCAGCTTGGAGACCAGCGCGCCGCGCTCGGCCGGCTGGGTCTCGCCGACGAACGGGGTCTGGACGAGATTGAAGTAGTAGAGAAGGCCGATCCAGGTGATGCCGGCCAGGAAGTGGATCCACCGCACGAGGAACATCACACCATCGCCGCTCATCAGTGCCATAGACACCTCCCGGAGAGAGGTTCGCCGTCTGCCCGTGCGCTACGTGTCCTCGTCTTCGTCCTCGTCCTCCTCATCGAGGTCGTCGTCGAGCTCGTCCTCGTCGTCGAGCTCGTCCTCGTCGTCGAGCTCGTCCTCGTCGTCATCGGGGCGGCTTCGCAGCAGATGCTCGTCGTCGCACCATGGCGTCGTGCTTGTCCATGCCATGAATGGTCCCTCCGGGCGGCTCCCGTCTTGACTTGAGAGATGGGACTCGTTACTGTTGGTCTTCGCTCGGCGGGATTATAGCAGACGGAATTCTCGTGTCCACGCCAATCTGGCGGCGTAGCTCAGGTGGCAGAGCAGGGGTCTCATAAGCTCGGGCGCACACAGAAGCCCCTCGGTAAGTCGCGAACTTGCCGAGGGGTTTTCGTTTGCCGTCTTGGCTGGCGGTAGCTGGTGGGGGCCGGAACCGGGTACTCGCGGGCACATTCGTGGGCACAGTCCGCGGGGGATCGAGGCCGGGCCGAGTTTCGCTTGGTCGCTCGCCCCCACAGGCGTCACGCGAAGGAACGGCGCTCACGCGGGATCCTCCGAACCCCCTCCCCCTGGGGTGCGTTTTCAGAGCAGGAGGTAGCCTCTCGAACGAACCCAATCCCAAAATCAACCCGAGAATTTCCGCCAAGAATTCAAGCCCTCCGGGGTGACCCGCGCAAGATCGCGATTCGGCGCTCCCACTCAAGCGGGCTTCCCCGGCAACCACGTTGACCTGCCGCCGTGCCCGCGCTAGTCTCGGCGCACCGTCCTACCTCGTGCCGTGGGCGATTCGCACAGTGCAACGCCAGGAGGACACACCATGAGGCGCATCTTCTCGAACTCAAGACGAAGGAGCAGTGATGGGTGAGGCTCCACGGAAGCCGCTTGCCGCCGTCGCCGCGAAAGGCCATCCCACCCCGCTCCCGCCGCACAAGAACGTCCGCATCGTCCCCAACATCAAGCTGGAGAACGTCCCCGCCGATGGAGTGACGATCATGATGGTGGGGGGCGACTTCCCGGAGCTGGCGGTGGCGCTGGCGCCTGCCGAGGCCCGGCAGCTCATCGCGTCCCTCATGAAGCACATCGCGCTGCTGGAAAAGTAGCGGGCCCCTGCCCGACCCAGCCGCGTCAGGTCGAAGGGCGGGGAGGGTGGGGGCGGGCCTTCAGACCGGCGCCTCACTCCCGTCAGCGGGAGTGGAGGCGTCGGCTCTCTCCCGTCAGCGGGAAGGCTCACTCCCGTCAACGGGAGCCGGACGGATTCCCCCCAGAGGGAGTGAGCCCCTTCAGGCCGTCACTCCCGTCAACGGGAGCAGGACGCGCGTTGCCCCGACTCCGCCCGCTGCCCCGGCGCGACCCCGCCAACGAGGGAAGCCGGGTCCCCCCAATGCGGCTCCTGAAACAGGAGGTGGGCTCGCGAAAAAACTCTCGAAAAAATCCGGGCAAAAAAATCCCCCGGGACATGTCCGACGCCGTGCAGGATCATGGGCGTGCGGCCCGCTGACGACGGGCACGAGACGGGGCTGAGGGCGTCGGCTCCGCGATGGGGAGGGTTCCCGCCACGGGAGCCTACAAACACAGCGGCCATGATGAGGCGACCCCGCGATCGGCGATAATACGTGCGGAGCGAACCGTGACGAGGTTGAGCACTCGGCAGGCGCAGCGCCTCGGACGTCTCGGCGGCAAGGTGAGCGCCGCTGACCGCAAGGGCAACTCGCAGTGGGGCCGGAGGATGCAGCGCAAGCGCGCGGCGCGGGCCCAGAAGCAGCACTATCCCGAGCTGAGCAAGGAGTGGGCGCGCAACGCGAACCGGGCCCGATGGGGGAAGCCGTTGCCCGACGTCATGGGCCTGATGAGGCCGCCGGCGAGCGAGGTCCGGGTGTGGAGGGCCAACGACGAACAAGCGTGAGCGAGGAGTGGACGGGCCGGTGAGCAACGGCGCGGCCCCGTCCGCTGGCGACGGCGCTCCCGTGTGCTCGAAGTGCTGCCTCCGCCCACGTGTCTCCGGCCAGCCACCCCCGCTCAGAACTCGGGTGGGTCGGCTGGACCGCAGACGCGTTGCCAGCGCGGCGACGAGGGACTACCTATCGGCCGCCCGAGAACAGGCTCACGATGGCGTTGAGGATCACTGCGACGATGACGAGGCCCAGGCTGACCACGTAGACGACGAGGAGCCTGGATCCCCCTGCCCATCGTAGCCAAAACGGCTCTGCGGCTGAGGTGGGCTTCGACTGGAGGCGGCGCCGGCCCCGCCATTCGCGCCACACGGCGAGCGCCACCAACGCGGCCGTCGCTGCCACCAACTCAAGCACGACGCGGGTGAGGTCGATGCTGCCCGCCCACTTCGGTGGGTTCCACACAAACCAGTACCCCAGATCCTGACCGCTGCCGTATGGACCGGGTCCTCTCCACGGCACGTAGATGCACAGCCATCCGACGACGAGGGCGTAGACCAGGAAGAGTCGGTCGGCGCCGACTAAGAATCGGCCCATGGTGTTCTCCTTCGGCGCGGAAAGCATCGGCAGGCCCGGCGCCCAGGGCGTTGACGCGGATGGTGTCCTCGGCCAGGCAAAGCGGTGCCCACATCCCGGGCAGCGAGCTTCTTGCCCCGCGCGCTCGCCCGATGCCCGAAGGGTTCTGCCGCACCCACCAGGGCAGGGGAGGTCTCTCATCGTGTCACGCCCTTGGTGTCGCTTTCTCTCGCTGGCGCGGGAGGGCACGTCAGCGCCTTGGTCATCTGGTCCCGGCTACCAACGTCGAAACACCGCTCGCGATACCACCGGCAACCACGAGAGTCAGGGCGTTCTGTACCGCGGTGACCGCCAAATAGCGCCAGATGACGCGGCCCGTGGGTCTTCCAGTCGCACGCATCTCAGCGAGGTCGGTAAGGACTTGATCAACCTCCCCCACGTCAGGAGACACGAACGCCTTCTCGATGGCCTCGATCGCAACTCGCCCGGGTCGAATCTTCCATTCACGCCGGGCGATCATGAGATTGCCTAACGAGAGGACGACCGTGGCGATGATCCCTATTGCCAGCGTATAGCCACCGCCGGTCGCCCAGTGCCAGCCTAGCCAGATCCCGCAGGCAATCCCGAGCAGCCTAATCACGCGGCGATATGCCTGTGGCTGTCTCAGGCGCTGACGGTGGCGACCAGCAAGATGCAAGCGAGCAGTCGCTTCATCTGGCACCCCTCAGACTGAGATCCCGAGCTGCTTGCGGATCACCTCACAGAGTGTGTTGGCGATTTCGGTGTGCCGGGGGACCGGCGCACTCCGTCCGTTGTGAGGGTTGGTGTAGAGATCATGGCGCTTCCCGTGGCGCTTGAGCACGCAGCCGGCGTCCCCCAGCTCGCGCAGGAGCGCTGCACGTTTCACACGGCGAGCGCGAGGGGCCTTCGGCGGACCCCCCGGCGCCGAACGGGCTGCCGGTCCTTCAGTACAAGCCGGTAGGCGTCGCGGAGGTTCGCATCCAGCTCGGCGAGGGTCTTCCCCTGGCTGAAGACGCCGGGCACTTCGCGGAGCTGGCCGACCCACCACGCCCCGTCGCGCCAATATTCCATCGTGAGCCTAGCCTTCATTGACTCGTCTCCGTGCGACGTCCTGGGGCGTAGCCCTCATCTTGGCCCACAGCTCGTCACTCATCTCAGTGGATTCGAGGAATTCCGCCAATGCGATCGTGGCTTGGTCCTCATCGATCCCTTTTCGGCGTTGACGACGATGGAGGCGAACCACGCGGTGTCGAATATGGACCGCGTCAGTGTGAATCTTGTCCCCGCTCGCTTCGATCAATGGGCGAAGTAAGTCGGCAACCATCGGCCAGACCCGTCGAGGACTTTCTAGCCTGATCTCAGCGGCGATGGCATCCTCGAGCTTCGTCCAGCGGGCCGCGCTCGGGCGGCCCATGTACCCGCGAATCTCGGGGTCGAGCCGTTCAAGTTCAAGCTCCCAGGAGAACCGTGCGACGGCGCCAAAGAAACCGTCGGCAGTGGTTCGAGCTTCGGCGAGAGCATTCGCCGTGCCCGGAGGTAGTCGCTGAGACTCTTCGGCCCGCGGGAGCAGTTCGAGGAGATCGTGAAACGCTGGGGCCGCCCGGAGGATCTCGCGCACGAGCTTGGCCGCCTCTGGGGCCTCTGGACTCTCGCGGAAGCGACGGACGGGGGCGCGACGAAGTAAGCGGGAGATACGCGCCTTCACCGCGTCGTTCAGGGGAAGGGCGGCGAGCACCGCCTTGCACTCCGCGAGCGCCGGTGAGTGCCGCAGGGCCCAGGCAGCGGTGATGCGATCGAATCTCGCCAGCCCCCGCCGCAGGTTCGCTCGGCGTGAGCGCTCGTCCTCAGCAAGCTTCTTAACGCGCGGGTCCTGGTGATGCAGGAGCCTCCCCAGGGCTCCCGCGGACAAGGTTTCGATTTGGGGAAGGGGCCGCGCGCCTCCCCCGTCGACGCACTGCACCGAAGCGACCAGCCGGCGGAGGAGATCGAGGAGACTCCGCGTGTCGCTATCGGTCTTTGGCGCTACGTCCACATCCGCCCTCTCAGTCTCGCTGCGGCTGGCGCCCGAGGCCCCACCTGACCCGCGCGAAAGCCCCCCAGGACTTTATCGCACTTGTCGCACCACTCTACCATGCGCTACCCAAGAGAAGAAAGAGGGAGGGTGATCATGATGGAGAGCGCACTTCTCGAAACCGGCCAGGCGGCCCTCGTGTTGCGCGTCTCGACTTTTCGCGTACGCCAGCTTGCGGACAACGGCACGTTGCCCGTGGCCATGCGGACAGCCACCGGCCGACGGCTATTCGAGCCGGGAGCCGTCGAGCAGTTGCGACGTCAGCGTGACCGTGCACAGCGGGTGCGATCGAAGAAAGCTGGTCGCCCGAATCCTGTGTCGGCCTGAAACAAGAACGCGCCGGGGCGGCTCACCGGCCATGGCCCACGGCGCGTGGAGAACGGGATGCGGAACCTTACATCGGGTCGGATCGCTCGCGCAAGAGCGGCCCAGGCTGCTCGGGGCGTGATCGAGGCGGCGCTCGATGCTCACGCTTCGCCGTGGTCGCGACGGCTTTCACTCTGGATCGACGCGCTCCTCGTCTTCGAGGAGACCAGCGCGTGAGCGAGATGCTCACCGCCGCGCTCGAGTACGCGGGCCGCGGCGTGTCGGTGTTCCCGGTCTGGGGCGTGACCGGCGGCGACTGCCAGTGCGGGCTCGCAGGATGCGAGAACATCGGCAAGCATCCCGTGGGCCGGCTCGCGCTCAACGGGTTCAAGGACGCGACAACCGACGAGGCTACGATCCGCGCGTGGTGGGGGCAGGAGCCCGACGCGAATATCGGGACGCCCACCGAGACGCGCCTCGTGCTCGACGTTGACCCCCGCCACGGCGGTGACGAGACGCTCGCCGAGCTCGAGCGCCAGCACGGCGCGCTCCCGCTGACGCCGCTCGTGCACACTGGGGGCGGCGGCACCCACCACCACTTCGACATGCCGACGCCTCCGCTCGGCAATAGCACAGGCAAACTCGGCCCCGGGCTCGACACCCGCGGCGTCGGCGGCTATGTGCTGATCCCGCCCGCGCGCCACGCGAGCGGCCGGCGCTACTCGGACGACGCGGATCGCGCACTGTTCGAGACGCCGCTCGCCCCGGTGCCGGCGTGGATGCTCGTCATGCTCGCCCGGCCGACGCCCTCGCCGAATGGCGGGCCGACGACGGAGGCGACGGATTGGACCGCACTCCTGACCGGGGCCCCGGAGGGCGAGCGGCACGCGGTCGCCACGCGGATCGCCGGACACTATCTCGGGAAGGGTCTACCGCCGGCTGAGGTGGAGCAAATCCTGATCGGCTACTCGGTGCGCTCCACGCCAGCCTTCCCCGCCGCCGAGGCCCGGCGGATCGTCCAGGACCTCGCCGAGAAGGATCGCCGCGCGGCTGAGCCGAGCGCGGACGGCCCCGCAGGCCCCGTGACGCCGCTCGGGATCGGCGCCGGACAGTTCCTGGCGCAATCGTTCGCGGCGCCCCGGCCGCTCGTGGAGGGGATCCTCTCCGACGACGGCGGGGGCTGGCTCTCCGGCGAGGAGAAGGTCGGCAAGACGTACTACGCGCTCGAGGAAGCCGTGTGCCTTGCGCTCGGTCTGCCGGTGTGCGGCCGGTTCGCCGTGCGCGAGCGCCAGCGCGTGCTCGTGGTCGAGGAGGAAGACCCACCTCGACGCACGCACCGCCGACTCCGGGCGCTCCTCCGTGGCCACGGCTACGACCCGGACCACGCGGACCTCCGCGCCGAGCTCGACGCCTGGCTCCGCGTCAGCGTGTGGGAAGGGTTCACATTCGACGACCCGGCCATGGTCGCGCGCCTCGAGGTCGCAATCCTCGAATTTGAGCCGGCCGTGTGCTACGTGGACGTGCTCAGGAAGGTGACGCTCCGCGATCTAAACAAGGCCGCCGAGGCCGGCGCGCTCCTGGCGATCCTCGATGCTCTCCGACGCCGCTACGGCGTCGTGTTTCGCATCGTCGCCCACTACCGCAAGGTGCAGGGGTTCCGCGTCGGCCGCGGGAGTCAGGAAATCAGCGGCTCCCACGTGCTCGGTGCATGGGGCGAGAACAGCCTCTTTTTCGAGCCGGTCGGGCGCAAACAAGGTGTGGTGCGTGTCGAGGCCCAGAGCAAGGATAACCCGCCTCAGCCCGCCTTTCGCCTCCGCATCGACGCGGAGGGCCCGCTCTGGGCGCCGGACTGCGTGCGCCTGGTCGCCGAGGGCGAGCCCGACATCGCCGAGGCCGATGATCTCGTGTTCCAGGCGCTCGGCTCCCTGCCACCGACCGAGGCGCTCACGGGAGCCCCTGGCGTCTCCGTCAAGGCCCTCGCCGCCGCTGTCAAGCGCAGTGATAAGACCGTCCGGAGAGCACTGGACCGCCTGCTCGACGGCGAGCGCATCTTGGTCACGGGCACCGTGTCCAAGCAGGCCAAGCTCTACGCGGTGAAAAGCTAATGCGTGCTCAGATTTCCACCTTGGACATGCGCTCAATGTCCAACCGTGTCCAGCCTGTCCAGCCTTGGACGGTTGGACCTTGGACACCCTGGTCATCACCCCGTAGGGGTGTCCATGGTCATGACCAAGCACGGGCCGTCCGGACTCTCGGAGCGCCCATACCCACGGTGTTCGGCCAGACAGCGAATGGGCAAGCGGACTACTGAGCAACGGGGCGCCTTCGCCGAGCTTCGGGCCATCGCCGAGCCGCATTGCTTGCGCGTGCGCGCGGATACCGAAGGCTTCCCGGCGATCCCGGGGCGCTACGGTCAGATCGAGTGGACGGGAGGCCAGGAGTTCGCGGTCTACTGCGACCGGCCGCGGCTGTTCCGGAGACTCTGGGCGATTCCTGGCGTTCGGCGGCACCAGACCGGGGACCGAGAGATGCGCGCCCTCTTCCTCCCGAAGGTCATCGAGCCGGTGGCCGCAGTCATCAAGGCAAGGAGGCGCCGGATAGGACGTCCCCTGTCGCCGGAGGCGGCCAGGAGCCTCCGTGGAGCACGTGCAGGAACGACTTCGGCGGTCCAGGAGCCAATCTCGCCGGGCGAGACAGGCACAGACATGGGCGCGCCCTCCCAGTCGTCCGGTTCCAGGCTGCACCGTCATGTTCCCGGGCCACGAGCGTAGGGATGGCACGCCCCCCGAGATCGGGACACGACGCGGGCCGACCGGGGATCATCACCCCCGGGTCCGGGGTGGCACTTGCGTTGGCCGCCGCGTCTGCCCGACTGCGCCGGCCACCGGGCCGCCCGCGGACGGCGCAAGCCTCCGGGAGCGCGCGGGCTCCGCAGGCCCCGGCTCTCTCTTCTGCTACCGACAGATTAAAGGCTTACGAGGCGGCTGTGCCCGTGCTGTGCCCGATCTCGCCCCGGCTGCTCGACCTTCCGACCGCATCCGCATACCTTGGCGTGAGCCCATGGACCGTAAGGGACCTCGAAGCAGCCGGCGTCCTTCCGCGAGTGCGGGTCCCACTTCCGGGCGGGGGCGAGCTGCGCAAGCTGCTCTTCGACAAGGACGACCTGGACCGGGCCATCGGGGCGTGGAAGGACGCAGCACCGTAGAAGAAGACACGGAAGTCTTCCCTTGACAGAGTGTTACTCATAGATAACAATCATGCTCGTGGAGAGGCTCGCTAAACGGATCAAGGCCCTTCGTGAGCAGCGAGGACTGAGCCAAGAGTCGCTCGCGGCAAAGGCGGGCGTCAGCCGGGGGTATCTCGCCCGGCTCGAAACCGGGCGTCATGACCCGACCGTTGGCACCGTCGAGAAGCTGGCGAAGGCGCTCCGGATCAAGGTGACCGACCTGCTCAAGTAGGGCCACCGGGCGAGCCCCACGGAAAGGGGAGACCCATGGGACAGCTTTATCGGCGGGGACGGGTTTGGTGGGTCAAGTTCTACCTCAACGGTCGGCCGATCCGGGAGAGCACAGGGGCCGTGTCGGATGGCGACACGCCACCGCAGGAGGCAAAACGGTTTCTGAAGGCACACGAGGGGCGCGCCGCGGCGGGCTTGCCGGTGCTGCCTCGCGCTGACCGCGTTCGCTACGACGAGGCGGCGAAAGATCTCCGCGAGCACTACGAGACGACGGGCTCGCGTGATCCCGACGAGGCAGAGAAGCGTCTCAAGCACCTCGACCAGTTCTTTTCTGGGCGCCGGCTGGCAAGCATCGGCGGTGCGGATGCAGCCGCGTACGTTGCCCACCGTCAGAAGGATGAAGCGGCCAACGGTACCATCAACCGCGAGCTGGCCGTCTTGAGCAAGATGCTACGGCTCGCCTACGAGAACGGGAAGCTGCTCCGGCTCCCCGTGATCCGAAAGCTCAAGGAGGCGGCACCGCGGAGCGGCTTTCTCGAAGTTGCGCAGTTTACGGCGGTCTGCCGGCACCTCCCGGAGGACCTTCGGGTGGCGGTCACGGTCGGCTACGTGTTCGGGTGGCGCGTACAGGAGGTGCTCGGGCTCGAGCGCAGACGCGTGGACCTCGAGCGCGGGACCCTGGCCCTCGATCCCGGCTCGACGAAGAACGACGAGGGGCGCATCGTGTACATGCCCCCGGATGTCAAGGTGACCGTTGCGGCGCAGCTCGCGAGAGTTGACGGGCTGCAGCGTAAGCTGCAGCGTATCGTCCCCTGGGTTTTTCCCAACCTCCGGGGCGCCCGCGAGCCGAACCCTGGCCGGCGGCGCGTCCCGGTGCTCGGGGAACGCCGCGGTGACTTCAAGAAAGCGTGGGCTACGGCGTGCCGGAAGGCCGGCGTGCCGGGGATGCTCCGCCACGACATGCGGCGGAGCGCGGTCCGCAACATGGTCAACGCTGGTGTTCCGGAGCGCGTCGCTATGACGGTGACCGGCCACAAGACGCGCAGCGTGTTCGACCGCTACCACATCGTGAGCCCCGGGGATCTCCAGGACGTAGCGCGCCGGCTCACGGGCACAATTCCGGGCACAGTGACCCCCCAGACGATCGACGCTCGCTTGACTCGGGTTCCGTAAGCCTGTAAGTTTGCTGCTCGTCCACCGGCGCGGCGGCGTAGCTCAGGTGGCAGAGCAGGGGTCTCATAAGCCCCGTGTCGGAGGTTCGAGTCCTCCCGCCGCCACCACGTTTCCCCTTCTTTCGCAGGCGGGTCTCCTTGAAACGACGCTCCGCCGCAGTTACACTGGGGCTCCCGTGAGCGCCACACGCCGACCCCTCGCCCGATTCACCGTGGTGGATCTCACCACCGTCCGCTCGGGCCCCACCTGCACCAAGATCCTGGCCGACTTCGGCGCCCAGGTGCTCCGCGTGGAGCGGCCGGGCGGCGAGGGGCGCGAGCGCGTGTTCTTCGACGCGGCGGACCTGCACCGCAACAAGCGCAGCGCGGCGGTGAACCTGCAGGATCCGCGGGGCGTCGAGGTCCTGAAGCGGCTTGCGGCGGGGGCGGATGTGGTCGTGGAGAACTACCGCCCCGACGTCAAGCACCGGCTCGGCATCGACTACGAGACACTCTCCCGGGACAACCCGCGGCTCGTCTATGCGAGCATCTCGGGCTTCGGCCAGGAGGGTCCGTACCGCGAGCGGCCGGGCTACGACCAGATCGTGCAGGGGATGTCGGGGCTCATGTGGCTCACGGGCACGGCCGAGACGGCGCCGCTCCGCGTTGGGATTCCCATCGGCGATCTGCTCGCGGGGTACTTCGCGGCCCTCGGCATCCTCGTGGCCCTGGTCGAGCGCGGAGAGTCCGGCCGCGGGCAGCGGGTGGAGACCTCGCTCCTCGAGGCGCTGGCCGGCAGTCTCTCCTTCCAGGCGGCGAAGTACGTGAACACCGGCGAGGTGCCGCCGCCCGTGGGCAACCATCACCCGCTCACCGCGCCCATGGGCGTGTACCGGGGGAAGGACGGCTACTTCAACCTGGCCGTGGGCAACGACGACATGTGGAAGCGCTGCTGCGAGGCGCTGGGGCTTCCTGAGCTCGTGGACGACCCGCGCTTCGTCGGGGCGCTGACCCGGGTGAAGAACCGCGCGGCGATGGACGCGATCCTGGAGCAGGTGCTGAGCACGCGGCCCGCCGCCGAGTGGGTGGAGGCGCTGAACCGGGCGGGCGTGGCGTGCGGCCCCATCTACACGGTGGACCAGGTCTTCGCCGACCCGCAGGTGAGGATGGCCGGGCTCGTGCAGGAGGTGGCCAACGCGACCTGGGGCCCGCACAAGGTGCTCGCGCTGCCGGTGCATCTCTCGCGCACGCCGGCCCGCGTCGAGCGCGCTGCCCCGATGACGGGGGAGCACACGCGCGAGACGCTCGCGGGCCTCGGCTACGACACGGAGTCCATCGACGCCCTGATCGCGGCGGGCGTCGTGCAACAGTACACTGGAGGACGCACATGACCGACCACATCCTGGTGACGCACGACGGCGGCATCGCCACCGTCACCTTCAACCGGCCCAAGATGCGCAACGCCATCAGCCTGGCCATGTGGTCGGAGATCGCGCGGGTCACGGAGGGGCTCGCCAAGGACGACAGCGTCCGCGCCATCGTCTACCGCGGCGCGGGCCACGAGGCCTTCGCCTCCGGCGCCGACATCTCCGAGTTCACCGAGCACCGGAAGGACACCGCGACCGCGCTCAGGTACGGCACGCAAACCGACGCCGCCTACACCGGCATCCGTCTCTGTCCCAAGCCGACCGTGGCCATGGTGTTCGGGTTCTGCATGGGGGGGGCCATGGCCATCGCCATGGCGTGCGACCTCCGCTTCGCCGCCGTCGGCTCCCGGTTCGGCATCCCGGCGGCGAAGCTGTCCATCATTTACGGCCTCGACGCCGTGCATCAGCTGGTGGACCTGGTGGGGCCGGCCTATGCCAAGGACATTCTCTACTCGGCGCGCACCGTGGACGCCGAGGAGGCGCTGCGCATCGGCTTCATCCAGCGTCTGCTGCCGGCGGCCGAGCTGGAGGGCTACACCGACGACTACCTGAAGACGGTGGCCGCCAACGCCCCCCTGTCCGTGCGCGGCACGAAGGCGCAAGTGCGCGCCATCTTCGACGGACTCTCCGAGGCCCACCGGGCCGAGCTTCGACGTCTGGGCATCGAGACGTTCGAGAGCGAGGACTACAGGGAAGGCACCCGGGCCTTCCTCGAGAAGCGGCCGCCGAGGTTCCAGGGGCGGTAGCCGCTGCGAATCGCCGTCCTCTCCTCGACCCCGTTCAACCCGCTGGAGGGGAGCGGCACGTTCGTCAGCCTCGATGCCTTGTCCCGGGGGCTCCGCGCTCTCGGCCACGAGGTGGAGCTCCGCCCCCTTCGGGTCCGCACCGGCTTCCACACCCTCGACCGCTGGCTCTACAACGTGGGCGTGGCGCTGTCCCCTCCCCGCGGCGCGCACCTGGTCGTCGGCTGTGACCTCGACGGGTTTCTCTGGGCGCGGCGGCGCCGCATCCCCTTCGTGGCGACGCTGAAGGGGATCATCGCCGACGAGCGCAAGAACGAGCGGGGCTGGGTCCGGGCGCTCCTCGGGATCCAGGCCCGCTGGGAGCGGCGAAACACCGAGCGCGCCGACCTGGTCGTCTTGTCCAGCCGCTACTCCGCCGACATCGCGCGGGCGGAGTACGACGTCCCCGCCTCCCGGCTCGCCGTTGTACCGGAGGCCATCGATGTCGAGGGCTGGCGCGCGCGCTTCGCCCGCGCAGGGCAGCGCCCGCGGGCGGGGCCGGTCGTGCTCTGCGTCGCGCGCCAGTACCCGCGCAAGCGCATCGGCGATCTGCTGTACGCCGCCGCGTGGCTCCGGTCGAGAATCCCCGCGGCGCGGATCCGCATCGTAGGAAAGGGTCCCGAGTGGGCTCTGCTCGTGCGGCTCCACGGGGCGCTCGGCCTGGGGGAACGGGTGGCGCTGCTGGGCGACATCTCGCGGGAGCGGCTGGCCGAGGAGTACGCCAACGCCGACTGCTTCTGTCTCCCCAGCGTCCAGGAAGGATTCGGCATCGTCTTCCTCGAGGCCATGGCCGCGGGGCTCCCCGTCGTCGCCTGCCGGGCCGCCGCCGTGCCGGAGGTGGTGCTGGACGGCCAGACGGGGGTGCTGGTGCCGCCCCGCGACCCCGAGGCGCTGGCCCGGGCGCTGGCGGACCTCCTGAGGCGACCCGAGCGCGCGCGCGAGCTGGGCGAGGCGGGGCGCCGCCGCGCGGCGGAGCTCACGCCCACGCTGATCGCCGAGCGGTTCCTGGACGCGGTAAGATTGCATATCGGAGAGGTCGCATCGACATGAATCCAGGCCTGCTCTACGTGACGCGCAAGTTCACGTTCTCCGCGGCCCACCGCTACTGGCGGGACGAGTGGAGCGCCGAGGAGAACGCTCGCGTGTTCGGCCCGCTCACGGTCACCCACGGGCACAACTACGTGCTCGATGTCACGCTGCGCGGGTCCGTGGACCCGCTAACCGGGATGGTGGTGGACCTCGGCGAGCTCAAGCGCGTGGTGGGCGACGCGATCCTGGCGCGCTTCGATCACGCCGATCTCAGTGCCGACCCGCTCTTCGCCCGGCGCCAGATCCCCACCACCGAGAACCTCGTCCGTGCCATCTGGGACTTGCTGGTCCCCACGCTGGGCGGCGAGCGCCTCCACGGCCTGCGGCTCCGGGAGGACCCCACCTTCCACGTGGAGTACTTCGGCCCGTGAGCGCGCTCCGGCTCACCCGCACCTATCACTTCAGCGCCGGGCATCGCCTGGCGAGCCCGGCGCTCTCGGACGCCGAGAACGCGCGGGTCTACGGGCCCTGCTACCGGCAGCACGGTCACAACTATCGCGTCGAGGTGACGCTGGCGGGACGCCTGGATCCGGAGACGGGCATGGCGGCGGACCTCGCGCTGCTCGACGCCGCGGTGAAGCGGGTGATCCTGGAGCCGGTGGACCACCATGACCTGTCCGGCACGGTGCCGGCCCTCGACGGCGTCATCACCACGGGCGAGAACCTGGCCCGCGCCTTCTGGCAGTGGCTCGAGCCGGCCCTGCCGCCGGGGAGTCTCACGCGCGTCGCGGTGATCGAGACGGACAACAACGCCTTCGAGTACCGGGGCGAGACGGCGAGGTGATGGCATGCTCGAGCAGGTGATCCGGGATCTGCTGAAGGAGCTGGGGCAGGACCCCGACCGGGAGGGGCTCGACAAGACGCCCGCGCGGGTGGCGAAGGCCCTGGAGTACCTCACCTCCGGCTACCAGCAGGACGCGCGCGCGGTGCTCAACGAGGCGCTCTTCACGGAGCAGTACGACGAGATGGTCATCGTCAAGGACATTGACTTCTATTCCCTCTGCGTTCCGAGCAAGCAGATCGTGGACGCCGTGGCTGGCGCCAAGCCCGCCCGGGAGGTCGTGCCCGGGGACCGCCTGTGGACGCTCGATCGCGGATATCTGAAGGAGACTCAGGTCACGGCTGTCACCTCGCGGAAGACCCGGGACATCGTCGAGGTCAGGACCGAGCGCGGCCGCTTCCAGGTGACGCCCGACCATCCCGTCATGACGGAGACCGGGTGGCGCGAGGCGGGGGAGCTGAAGCAGGGGGCGCGAGTGGAGTGGATCAATCCGCGCTCGCTCTGCCGCAGGATCCATGAGCCCCAGCCGGGGTACGCCCTGGGATACGTGCTCGGCGCGACGGCGGCAGACGGGAGCATCCAGGACGGCCGCCGGATCTGCCTTACCGTCAAGAGCCGCGCCTTCGCCGAGAAGTACCGAGAGTTGTTCGCTCAAGCCTTTCCGTCCACGACGCCCACCGTGGAGCCGGTGACGGTGCCATCCAGTTTTCTCCGGAGAGACGTCCCGATGTATCGTGTCCGCGTCGTCTCGCGGCACGTCGGAGAGAAGCTGTGCCGTTGGCTCGGCGTCTCGGAGACAGGATCCCGGAGCAAGACGAAGTCGTTCAGGTTTCCCAGGGTCGTGACCTCCTCCCGGGAGATGATGCAGGGGTTCCTCGACGGATACTGCGACGGGGACGGGCACGCGGTCGGCTCCTCCGGCCGCTTCATAACCAGCGCGAACCGGGATTTCCTCGAGGACCTGGCCCAGTACCTGGGCACGCCGCTCGCCACGACCCGGAACGGCGCGAACCAGTGCTTCAGGGTGTACGTGTCGGATCGATGGCACCAGGCGGGCTGGTACGGCAGGCACGGCTTCCGTCAGGAGAGTGAGTTCTACGTGCCGTTCGACAGCGGGTACGCCGCGGTCGTGGAGTTGCGGCATCTCCCCACTGCCAAGAAGCCGCACACGGTGTACAGCATCACCTGCGCCCCGTATCCGACCTTCCTGATCGGCGGCCACCTGACGCATAATTGTGAACATCATTTGCTTCCCTTCTTCGGGAAGTGCCACATCGCCTACATGCCGTCGAAGAAGATCGTGGGGCTGTCGAAGATGCCGCGGCTCGTGGAGATGTTCAGCCGGCGCTTGCAGGTGCAGGAGCGGCTCACCACCCAGATCGCGCAGACCATCAACGAGGTGCTGCAGCCCCGCGGCGTGGCGGTGGTGATGGAGGCCCTGCACATGTGCATGGTCATGCGCGGGGTGGAGAAGCAGAACTCCAAGGCGGTGACCTCGGCCATGCTCGGGGCGTTCCGCGACCGCCCCGAGACGCGCGCCGAGTTCATGGAGCTGATCAAGTCGCGCGGCGGGCCCATGATTTGACGGGCCGGGGCTTGCGGGGCCGCGCGTGAGGCTGGCCGGCCGGGTGGCGCTGGTCACCGGGGCGGGGCGCGGCATCGGCCGCGCCGTGGCGCTCGCGTTCGCCCGCGAGGGGGCGACCGTGGTGCTCGCGGCGCGCACGGCTGCCGAGCTGGACGCGGTGGCGCGAGAGATCGAGGGAGCCGGCGGGCGGGCCCTCGTTCTACCGGCGGATGTGCGGCAGGAGGCCGCCGTCGCCGCTCTCGTCCGGCGTGTGCTCGATGCGTACGGGCGCATCGACCTGCTGGTGGCCGCCGCCGGCACGGCCGCGTTCGGGCCCCTGGTCGAGACTCACCCCCCCGCCTGGGACGAGATGATGGCGGTCAACCTGCGCGCCCCCTTCCTCTGCTGCCGGGCGGCGCTGCCCGCCATGATGCAGCAGCGGAGCGGGACGATCATCGTCATCGGCTCCGTGGTGACCAGCCGCACGCTCTCCGGGTCCTCGGCGTACACGGCCTCGAAGTACGGGCTCCTGGGACTCGCCCGGGTGCTGGCGGAGGAGATGCGCCCCCACGGGGTGCGGGTGGGGGTGCTGTCGGCGGGGGCCGTGGACACCGCCCTCTGGGATGCCGTGCCGAGCCCTCCGGACCGGACCCGGATGCTCCGGCCCGATCAGGTGGCGGAGGCGGCGCTCCTGATGGCCGCGCAGGCGCCCAACGCGGCGCTGGAGGAGATCACCCTGCTGCCGGCGGGGGGTGTGCTCTGAGGCCTCCGGGGGCCTCGGGCCTCGGCTTCGGGAAGCTCTGGTATACTGAACGCAGGGTCGCGAGCACAGTCACCCCGAGAGATTCCGAGGAGGATTGCATGGTCAGTCTGACTGAGACGGCGGCGAAGAAGATCGCCGATCTGCGGCTTGAAGAGGGCAAGCCCGAGTTGGGCCTGCGCATTCGCGTTGTCGGCGGCGGCTGCTCGGGCATGTCGTACGAGCTGGGGTGGGATGACGCGGCCGGCGAGGACGACAGCGTCGTCGACTCCCATGGGGTCAGGGTCCTTGTGGACAGCAAGAGCGCGCCGTATCTGGCGGGCAGCGAGATCGACTACGTGGACAACAACATGATGGGGGCGGGTTTCGCGATCAACAACCCCAACGTGAAGTCGTCCTGTGGTTGCGGTTCCTCGCACCAGTTCTAGCAGGCCGCTGAAAAAGGCCCATCTGCTGCGTTGGCGCCCTCGGCCGCACGCTCAACGTACAGGGAGTACGCCTCGCGTGCGGCCGTCGGGCGCCGCCTTGCATCTGGACCTTTTTGAGCGGCCTGCGCAGTGTTTCCGCATCCTGCCAGACGCCCGGCGGGCAGCAGCATCATGAAGGTGCAGGTGCGGTTGTTCGCCCGCTACCGTGAGGAAGCGGGGCATGACCGCGTCGAGCTGGATCTGCCAGAGGGCGGTACGGTCGAGGCCGCCTGGGAGGCGGTGACGAGCCGCTTCCCGGCGCTCTCGGCGTACCGCCCATTCACGCTGTTCGCCGTGGGCAACGACTACGTCGTCCCCGACCGCCCGCTCCATGCCGGCGAGGAGCTCTGTCTGTTCCCGCCCGTGAGTGGCGGCGCGGCCGGGGCGGCGCCGGCCGCGGACCGCGTCGAGGTCACCGCCGAGCCGCTCTCCGAGCGCGCGCTGGTGCTGGCGGTGGAGGACCCGGGCGCGGGCGCCATCGTCCTCTTCTCGGGTGTCGTGCGCGAGGAGACGGGCGGGCGGCAGATCAAGTTCCTCGAGTACGAGGGCCACGCGGCCATGGCCACCGCCAAGATGCACGAGATCGCCGCAGCGGTGCGCGCCCGCTTTCCGGGCGTGCGGAAGGTGGCCCTCGTGCACCGGGTGGGCCGGCTCGAGATCGGCGAGTCGAGCGTGCTCATCGCCGTCTCCTCGGCGCACCGGCGCGAGGCCTTCGAGGCCTGCCACTTCGCCATCGACACCCTCAAGGAGACGGTGCCGATCTGGAAGAAGGAGCACTTCGAGGACGGCGAGGTGTGGGTCGGCCGAACCGGGTGACGTTGCCAGGTGGCCTCGCGGACGGCGTCCTCGCCACCATCCGCCGCCACGGTCTCCTCGCGGGCGGCGACACGGTGCTCGTCGCCGTGTCCGGGGGCGCCGATTCGGTGGCCCTGCTCCACGCGCTCCGTCTCCTCGGGCCGATGTTCCCACTGTCGCTCCACGTCATCCACGTGCACCACGGTCTCCGGCCCGAGGCGGACGAGGACGCGCGCTTCGTCCTCGGGCTCTGCCGGCGCTGGGCGATTCCCGCGCATGTCGAGCGCGTTCACGTGGGAGTGCCGGGGGATCCGGCGGGCGAGGGCGGGCTCGAGGCGGCCGCGCGGCGTGTCCGGTACGCGGCCTTCGCCGCGCGGGCGCGGGAGATCGGCGCCTCCCGGGTCGCCACCGCGCACACCGCCGACGATCAGGCCGAGACGGTCTGCATGCGTCTCCTCGAGGGCGCCGGCCCGCGGGGGCTCGCGGGGATTCCGCCGGCGCGTGGCCCGTACATCCGGCCGCTGCTCGAGACGCATCGGCGGGAGATCGAGGCCCACCTCCGCGCCCATGGGCTCCCGTGGGTCGAGGATCGGAGCAACCGCGATCGCCGCTTCCTGCGGAACCGGATCAGGCACGACGTGCTGCCGTTCCTCCGCGAGCGCTACGATCCCGACGTCGTCGAGCTCCTGTGTCGCGCCGCTGCCGTCGCCCGCGGGGCCGTCTCGAGGCTCACGGCGCGCGCCGCCCTCGAGCTCGCCCGGCTGGCCGAGCCGCGCGACGGGGGTCTCCTCCTGCGCGCGGCCGAGCTCGCGGCATTGCCAGAGGACCTGGCCGCCGAGGTCCTCCGCGGCGGGCTCCTGCGGCTGGGTGTTGCGGCGCCGCTCCGGGCGCATGCGCAGGTTGCGCTCCGGCGGATGCTCGATCCGTCACCCCCGCGCCACGCGATCTGCCTGGGGCGCGTGACGGTGGAGCGGAGCGGAGCGTGGCTGCGCATCGGACCCGCCGGGGCCGGCAGCATCTCTCCGCGCGTCTGGCGCCCGCCGGGAGCTCTCGCGCTACCCGAGGTGGGGCTCTGGCTCGAGTCACGCCGTCTGGGGCGTCCGGCCGAGTGGCTGCCGCCGCGGGATCCGTGCGTCGTGGCCTTCGATGCGGACCGAATGCCCGCGGACCTCACCGTGCGCGGGCGCTGCCCCGGCGATCGGTTCGCCCCCTTCGGCGGCCCCGGGGTGCGTCGGCTGAAGGAGTTCCTCGTGGACGCGGGGATTCCCCGCTGGGACCGCGATCGCATCCCGCTGCTCGAGGCCGACGGCGCAATCCTCTGGGTCGCAGGCGTGCGGCGGGGCCGCGCGGCGCCCGTGACGCCTGACACGCGGTGTATCCTGGAAGTGACACTCCGTTCCCCCCTGGCGACGCCCCCGTCCACGGAGTAAGATGGCCGCCGGAGACCCCTCATGAGTCTGCGCCGGTTGGCCGTGCGGCATCTCGTCGTCCTGTGCGTCGCCCTCTCGCTGTCGGCGGCGGCGTCTGCCCAGACTGGGCCCGCGCCGAAGGGCGCGCCTCCGGGCGAGCCCGAGCGGGTGCTGCAGGCGATCGAGGACGCGTTCGTGGCGGTGGCTGATCGCGTGATGCCGTCCGTGGTGAACGTCAGCGTCAAGCCCAGGAAGACCGAGTCCCCGGAGAGCGGCCAGAGCCCGGAGATGGAGCAGCGCTTCAAGGAGTTCTTCGGGCCGGAGTTCTTCGACCGCTTCTTCCGCCGCCGCGGGCCCAGAGACGAGGGACGCGCCGCCGGCTCCGGCGTCATCGTGGATCGCCAGGGGTACATCCTCACGAACAACCACGTGGTCGAGAACGCCGCCGAGATCGAGGTGCGCCTCTCCGACGACCGCAAGTTCAAGGCGACGCTGGTGGGGCGGGATCCGAAGAGCGATCTGGCCGTGCTCAAGATCGAGGCGCCGGCCGACTCGCTCCCCGTGGCGGCGCTGGGGAACTCCGACACGCTGCGCGTCGGGCAATGGGCCATCGCCATCGGGAACCCCTTCGGGCTCGACCGGACGGTGACGGTGGGGATTGTCTCGGCCACCGGGCGCACACGGGTCGGCGTCGCCACCTACGAGGCGTTCATCCAGACCGACGCCTCCATCAACCCCGGGAACTCCGGGGGGCCGCTGCTGAACCTGCGGGGCCGCGTCATCGGCATCAACACGGCCATCGTCGCCACCGGGCAGGGGATCGGTTTCTCGATCCCGATCAACATGGCGCGCGACATCATGGCCCAGCTCATCGCCAGGGGGCGCGTGGTGCGCGGGTGGCTCGGCATCGTCATCCAGGACCTCACCGATGACCTGGCCGCGGGCTTCGGCCTCTCCCAGGCGAACGGCGTCCTCGTGTCGGACGTCATGGCGGGCAGCCCCGCGGAGGCGGCCGGCCTGAAGCCGGGCGACATCATCGTGGAGTTCGCGGGCGCGGCCATCAAGGACGTGACCGATCTCCAGAAGCGGGTTGCCGCGGTGGAGCCCGGGCGCCCTGCGGGGCTCTCGGTGATCCGCGATCGGAAGCCGATGCCGCTCACCGTGAAGATCGGCGAGCAGGCGGCCGAGGAGACGCTCGCCGCCGCCGTCCCGAAAGAGGAGAGCCTCGGTCTCACCGTCGAGCCGCTCACCGCCGAGGCCGCGGAGCGCTTCAGCCTGTCGGCGCGGGCGGGCGTGGTGGTGACCGCCGTGGCGGCGGGCAGCTCGGGCGCGGAGGCCGGCATCCGCCCCGGGGATGCGATCCTCGAGGTGAACCGCCAGGCGGTGATCGACATGGCGGGGTTTCGCCGGATCATGGCGGCGGTTCAACCGGGGGACGTGGTGCCGGTCTATGTTCAGCGGGGCGGCGGGGGGAACGAGTACGTGGTCCTGAAGGCCCCCGAATCCCAGAACCCCCGGCGCCCGTGACCTCCACGCCCGATCCTGCGGCGGTGTACAAGCCTCGCCTCGTCGTGCTCGTCATCGACGACGAGCCGGGCGTGCGTGAGTCGCTGGCCGAGATCCTCAAGTACGAGTTCGAGGTTCTCGGCGCCGAGGACGGCGCCGCGGGGCTCCAGATCATCCGGTCGCGCCGCGTGGATGTGGTCCTGCTCGACGTGAGGCTCCCGGGTGAGCGGGGCCCTGCCGTCCTGCCGCGCATCCTGGCGCTCGATGACTCCCTCCCCGTGATCCTGATGACGGCGGTCCCGGACGTCCGCACGGCGGTGGAGTGCATCAAGGCGGGGGCCTACGAGTACCTCGTCAAGCCCTTCGACGTGGACGAGATCCTGCTGCTCGTCCGACAGGCGGCTCAGCAGCGGGTGCTCGAGCGAGAAGTCTGCTACCTCCGCGAAGAGCTGGATCGGACCCACGGCGTCGACGCTCTCGTCGGCCGGCACCCCGCCATGGTGCGGCTTTACGAGACCATCACCCAGGTCGCCCAGACCCATGCCACGGTCCTGATCACCGCCGAGACCGGTACGGGCAAGGAGCTGGTGGCGCGGGCCATCCACCGGCAGAGTCCGCGCCGGGACCAGCCGCTCGTCGCCGTGAACGTGGCGGCGATCCCGGACACCCTCCTGGAGTCCGAGCTGTTCGGTCATGAGAAGGGCGCCTTCACGGGGGCGCATGCGCGCAAGGTGGGCCGGTTCGAGCTGGCGCACGGCGGCACGCTCTTCCTCGACGAGGTGGGGAGCCTGCGCGTGGAGCTGCAGGCCAAGCTGCTCCGCGCCCTCCAGGAGCGCGAGATCGAGCGCCTTGGCGGCACGCGCACGATCCCGGTCGATGTGCGGATCATCGCCGCCACCAACGTGGACCTCAAGCAGCGCGTCCGGGCCCATGAATTCCGCGAGGACCTGTACTACCGGCTGAACGTGGTGCCGCTCTCCGTGCCGCCGCTCCGGCAGCGGAAGGAGGACATCGGCATCCTGGCGGACCACTTCGTCAAGAAGTACTCCCGCGAGTTCAAGAAGGACGTGCGCGGTCTCTCGCGCGGCGCGCTGCTTGCGCTTCAGGCCTACGACTGGCCCGGCAATGTGCGGGAGCTGGAGAACGTGATCGAGCGGAGCGTGGCGCTGGCCCGCCGCCCGGTCATCCGGCTCGACGGCCTGCCGCTGGATCTGGCCATCCACGACGGGACCGGCCGCGGTCCGGGGGAGGTCGCGGCCTCCGCGCTGACGCTCAAGGAGGCGCGCGACCGGTTCGAGCAGGCCTATATCCTGCGTGCGCTGGAGCGGGAGAACGGGAACCAGAGCCGCGCCGCCCGCAGCCTCGGAGTGCACCGCAACACACTGCTCGCCCGGCTGGCGGGTTGGGGCGTCCGGCGGGACGACGACGCCGGGCCGCTCCAGGCCGCGGCGGGCCTGGGGTGTCCCGAATGACGCGGTCGAGGTTGAGTGTCGTGCTGGGGGGGGTCCTGGCGGCTGTCGTGTCGCTCGCGCACGGGGGAGCGGGGGCCGCGGACCAGGCGCTGACCATCGCGCTCACGCCGTCCCGCGATCCGACCGCCCTCCAGGAAGCCGGCGATGCCTTCGCGAAGACGCTGACGCGCCTGTCCGGGTTACCCGTGCGCGCCCAGGTGGCCTCGGATTACGCGGGGGTGGTGGAGGCGCTGCGGAGCCGGCGCGTGGACCTCGCCTTCGTCCACCCGGTGGGCTACGTGCTGGCCAACCGCGAGGCGGGTTGCCAGATCCTGGTGCGTGACATCTGGCAGGGGAAGGTGGCCTACACCGCCCGCTTCTACGTGCGCAAGGACAGCGGTATTCAGCGCCTCGAGGAGCTGCGGGGCAAGACGGTGGCCTTCGTGGACCCGGCCTCCAGCTCCGGCTACATCTATCCCATGGTGCTGCTCATGAAGAAGGGGCTCGTCAAGGACCGCGATCCGAAGTCGTTCTTCAAGGAGGCGCTCTTCGCGGGCACCCACGAGGTGGCGTTGCGCTCGGTGCTCACGGGACGGGTGGCCGCGGCCGTCTCCTTCGACAAGGCGCCGGAGCTGCACCTCAAGGATCCGGCCCTCATCGCCCAGCTGTCCTTCGTGGCCGAGACGCCGGAGATCCCGGAGGCCGGCATCTGCGCGCGCCCCGGCTTGCCGGCCGATGCGGTGGCGAGGATCAGGCGCGCGCTCCTGGCCATCAAGGGCCCCGAGCACGCGGCGCTCCTGAAGCAGCTCTACGACATCGACGGCTTCACGGAAGCCGAGGACCGGGACTACGAGCCCGTGCGCGATGCCATGGCGCTCATGGGGCTCGGCCGCCCGAAGTGACCGCGAAGGCGTAGAAAGTCCCCCACAGCCGCCACAGATCGACCCAGCGCGATCCGGCCCCCGGTTCCACATGGCCGAGGGCGCCGACGATCGCCACCTGCGCGCGGCGCCCTGCCAGCTCGGCGGCCCGGGCGAGCCGCAACGTCTCGGAGTAGGGCACCGCCGGGTCGTCCCGTCCGTGGACGAGGAAGAGCGGGGCCCGGATGCGGCCCGCGCGCCTCTCCGGTGAGAGTACCGAGAGCAGATGCTGCGAGGCGGGAGGCAGCGCGCCGAGCAGCGCGTCCACCATCGCCGGATCCCGGTTCGCCACGAGCCGCCGTCCGGCTTCATCCATCAGCTCCGCGTTGGCGATCGCGAACTGAGCGATGGCGGCCTCGTCGGGCATGCCCCGCCCGCGCGCAGCGCCGAACGCGTAGGCGCCCGTGAGCGTGTAGCGGAGCAGCTCCTGCGCCGAGGCGTAGCCGCCGAGGGTGAGAACCGCCGAGACCGATGGCGCGAGCACCGGCTCGGAGGCGGCGAGGAGCGCGGGGCCGGCCCCGACGCTCACCGCCAGGATCCCGACCGCCGGGGCCCCGTCGCGGCGCAGCGCCTGCACCGCCGCCACCACGGCATCCGCGTCCTCCGGCCGGAGACGCAGCCGCGTCAGGCCCTCGACGGTGGGCACCGCGACATCCCAGCCGGCCCGGGCGAGAAGCGCGGCCGCCTCGCGGAGACGCGCGTCGTCCTTGCCCGCGGCCGCCAGCCCGTGCACGAGCACGAGTGCCGGGGGGCGGGAGACGCTCGGGCGGGTGAAGAGATCGGTGGGGATCGGGCGGCCAGCGGCCGCGGCCGGCAGCGCCCGCACGACCGGAGCGGGCGTGACCGCGGTGAGGGGGCGCCAGCGCCCGTCGGAGAGGAACTCCGTGAGGAAGAGCGTCGCGGTGAGAGCCCCGCGCCCGCCGAGGAGGGCGGGGGCGGAAAGAAGGAGGGCGAGGAGCAGAAGCGCGATCCGCGCCATCACGGCAGATCGCGAGGGCCGTTACGCTACTTTCGATTCACGCACTTGATGAGGCGCCAGCCGTTGAACAGGTTGACCTTCGTGGAGATCTCCGGGATGAGGCCCACCTGCGCGAGGAGCGGCTCGAGGGGCAGGTTCGACTTCCAGCCCAGGCGCGTGCACACGGGCGCGACGAGATCCTCCATCCGCCCCATCACGCGCCGCTCGCTGCGGAAATGGTTCAGGACGACGATGTTGCCGTTGGGCTTGACGACGCGGCGCATCTCGCTCAGCGCCGCCACCGGGTCCGGGACCGCGCTGATGGTGTACGTCGCCACCGCCGAGTCGAACTCGTTGTCGCCGAACTCCATGACGGTGGCGTCCATGGCCCGGAGGGTGACGTTGGTGGCCCCGAGCTCATCGACCTTCTCGTGGGCCTTGCGCAGCATCTCCTCGGAGAGGTCGATGCCGGTGAGCCGGCAGCGTGCGGGGTAGAGGGGCAGATTGAGTCCGGTGCCGATGCCGACCTCCAGCACGTGCTGGCCGGGGCGGATGTCCAGGAGCCGGATGGCGGCTTCGCGGCCGGGATGGAAGATCCAGTCGAAGACGAAGTCGTAGGCGGGAGCGTATAGCTTGTACGCCCGCTTGACCTGCCTCTTCTCCAGTGCGACATCCACGCCCGGCTTCCTCCTCACGTCCGCTTCGGCCTGCCGCTGTTCCGGGAGGCCTAGGTCCAGCGGGTGAAGATTTAGCACACCGCGCGCGCGGTTGCCAAGTGCTTTGTTCCCCATCGCGATTACCGGAGAAACCGGATCAGGAGGGTCGCCAGACCCAGGAAGGAAAAGAAGCCGCAAACGTCCGTGAACGTGGTGATGATCACGCTCGATGCGATGGCCGGATCGATGCGGAATGTCTTGAGCGCCAGCGGGATCGTGACGCCCACCGTCGCCGCCACCAGCATGTTGATGGCCAGCGCCGTCCCGATGATGACGGCCAGCAGGGCCTGGCCCTTCCAGAGGTAGGCGATGACCGCCATGACCACCGCGTTGGCGAGCCCGGTCGTGAGCGCCAGCAGGAGCTCCTTTTTCAGGACGCGCCAGAGGTGGGCCGCGGTCATGTCCCCGAGGGCCAGCCCCCGCACGACCACGGTGGCCGTCTGGGTGGTGCCGATGCCCCCCATGGAGGCCACGATGGGCATGAAGATCGCGAGGGTGGCGAGGGTCTGGATGGACTCCTCGAAGAGGCCGATGACGGAGGCCGCGAGAATGGCCGTGCCGAGGTTGATGAACCGCCAGAGCAGGCGCTTGGGGAAGACCGCCGAGTGGGGGTCGAACACCGTCTCGTCGCCGGCCGCTCCGCCCAGGCGCTGGATGTCCTCGGTGGCCTCCTCGCGGATGACGTCGATGACGTCGTCCACGGTGATGACCCCCAGGAGTCGGCGGTCGCGGTCCACCACGGGCACCGCCACGATGTCGTACTTGGCGACCAGCCGGGCGACTTCCTCCTGGTCGGTCTCCGGCGTGACACTGAGCACCTCCCCCTGGCAGAGGAGCCCTACTGGCGTGGCCGGGTCCGTCGTGATCAGGCGGCGCAGGGGCAGCGCCCCCACCAGGTGCTCGTGGCCGTCTACCACGTAGAGGGAGTGGGCCGACTCGGCCGTCGGCGCCTTCCGGACGTGGTCGATGGCCTGTCCCACCGTGTCGTTCTCGTGGACCGCCAGGACGTCGGGGGACATGATGCGGCCGGCGGTCTTCTCGCCGTACTCGAGGAGCTCCTGGACCTCCTCCGACTGCTCCTCCTTCATGAGGTCCAGGACCTTCTCGGCCCGCTCCTCGGTCAGCTCTTCCAGGACCTGGGCGGCGTCGTCCGGCTGCATGCGGTCGAGGATTCCGGAGATCTCCAGCTCGTCGAGCGCCCGGACCAGCTCCAGCAGCGGCTGGTCGTCCAGCTCGGCCAGCACCCCGCCCGCCTGCTCGCGGTTCAGCAGCCGGAACAGCGTGACCTGCTCCGGGACAGGGAGGTCCCTGAGCGCCGCCGCGACGTCGGCAGCGTGGGACTCCTCGAGCACCTGGGCCAGCCGCTCGTGACGGCCGGACTCCAGGAGGTCCCGGATGGTCTCGCCGAGCCTCGCGCCGTTTTCCATCTATCTCACTTGAATGTAATTTACTTCGGGTTGCGGTAGGGCCTCTTCGCGCAAGCGCTCATCGGATCCTGGGTTTGAATGTAACTTACTTCGCCTCGCGGTAGGGCCTTTGTCCACGTGGCGTGAACGTGGAAGACTTTGCCTCGCGGTTTGGCCTCTTCGGCCTGATCGGCCTCATCCAGGACGCCTGAATGTAGATGACATCGGGTTGCGGTAGGGCCTCTTCGCCCCTGTGGGGCTCATCGGGGCGTGGGGGCGGCCGGGGGCGCCTGTCACTTGCCGCTCTGGCCGAGGGCGCGGAGGACGCGGTGGATGATCCGCTCGGGGCAGCCCCGCCCTGCGCGGGCCTCGTCGCCCACCGTCAGGCTTGCGAGCGGCACCACCGCCTTGGCCATGGTCCTGTGGCCGCCGGCGGGGCCGATATCGCCGAACGCCGCCCGGACCATGTCTCCCGCGCTCTTGACGTACCCCACGTTCCGGATCGACACGTGGACCTGGTCTCCGACCACGCCGGAGACCACCGACCACTCCACCCCTTCCGCCTGGAGCCCGAAGTCGGCGAACTGCGGGATCAGATCCGCCATCGTGACGGTGCCGAGATGGGAGAAGAACACCCCGCCCAGGACCCGCCGCCGGGCGAGCCCCTGCGCCAGCAGGTCCAGCGCCCCGTCGGACAGCTCGGGCCGCTCGATTCGTCGAAGCGCGCTGTGATTCGCCAGGAGGTACAGGTACGAGAAGGCCTCGAGGTCCGCCCGCGTGCCGCCGCGCTCCAGCCCCAGCGTGTCCGACTTGATCCCGTACAGGAGCGCCGTCGCCAGCCGCTGCGTCACCTTGACGTCGGCGGCCCGCAGGTACTCGACGAGGATCGTGGAGGTGGCGCCGTAGGACGGTCGCACGTCGCGGATGCGCGCCTTGATCGGCCGCTCCACGGGATGGTGGTCGATCACGAGATCCACCCCGTGGAAGCGCTCCTCGAGGAACGAGGGCTGCACGTCCACCATCGCCACCCGGTCGAACTGGTCCAGCGCCTGGGCGCTGATCTCCTCCACCTCGATCTCCAGGATCTTGCACATGGCGACGTTCTCGGGACGCGTGATCGTGCCGAAGGTGCAGACGTGCACCGAGGTCCGGGTGCGGCCGAGGAGCGTCTTCAGCGCCAGTGCCGAGGCGATGGCGTCGGGGTCGGGATCGTCCTGCATGAGGATCAGCACCTGCTGGGCGTCCTCGAAGTGGCGCCGGATGCGCTCGACCCGGTCGCGGCTCAGGGCCCGCTCCAGCGCCGGTCGGATCACCCGCTCCCCGAAGGCGGACAGCGGCACCGCCGTGGTGCCGGGGGGCGCCCCCGACTCATCGGTCACCGCCAGGAGGGGGACACCGGGGAGCGCCTCGCGCAGCGCCCTCAGGATCCGGGGAACCCGGGTGGCGGGGGCTCCGACGACGGCCGGCCGGCGGCTGCCCTTGAGGGCCCGCCGCAGGAAGCCGGCATCGGCGAGGTCCCCGACGATGGCGGCCGGTCCCCGCCGCGCAAGGCGCGTGCGGAGCGCGCGCGTGGACACCAGATAGACGGCCGAGTCACCCGGCAGCGTGGTACGGCCCACCAGGTGCTCGATCAGATCGTCGGGACAGAGGAGCACGTACCGCATCGTGGTCAAAGGAAAAGGAATGTCAGCACGAGGTAGAGGGGGCCGAGGATACCCAGGCTGTACACCATGTAGCCGAAGAACGAGGGCATCCGGACCTTGGCTTCCTCGGCGACGGACTTGACCATGAAGTTGGGCGCATTCCCGATATAGGAGTTGGCGCCCATGAACACGCATCCCACGCTGATCGCGGCCAGCACGGCGTGGGTGACCCCCACGACCTCGTCGGCCAGGTGGAGCCCCTGGGCCAGCGACAGGAAGGTCAGATACGTCGGCGCGTTGTCCAGGAACGACGAGAGCATGCCGCTGACCCAGAAGAACTGCCAGGGCTCCCGCACCCCCAGCTCGCCGCCGCGCAGGCGGAGCAGCTCCAGCGCCGGGATCATGGTGAGGAAGATCCCGAAGAACAGGACCGCCACTTCCACGATCGGGTAGCTCGTGAAGCCGTTGGCACGGTGGACGTGCCGCGGCGTCCGCCAGAAGGAGAGGCAGGCGAGCGCCACCATGGCCACCTCGCGCCACGGTGCCTGGAGGAAGGCCACGGACAGCACCACTCCGGCCAGCGGCAGCGCGTTCAGCCCGCCCAGGACGCGCAGCGGCTCGATCTCGGAGCGGTCCCGCTTCAAGGCGGCCAGCGGCTCGCGCGCGTGGTGGATCGAGTCCCAGATGAAATATGTCAGCAGCAGGGCTCCCACCGCGATGACCCAGGGAGGCCAGAGGCGGAACGTCCACGTGAAGGGGACCCCGCGCAGGTAGCCCAGGAAGAGCGGGGGATCGCCGAGGGGCGTGAGCAGGCCGCCGATATTGGACACGAGGAAGATGAAGAAGATGACGGTGTGCCTGACCCGCTTCCGCTCCCGGTTGGTCTGGAGCAAGGGCCGGATCAGCACCATCGAGGCCCCCGTGGTCCCGATGACCGAGGCCAGGATCGAGCCCGTCGCGAGGAAGGTCGTGTTGGTCAGCGGGGTCGCCTCGAGGTCTCCCCGCAGCAGCATCCCTCCCGTGATCACGTAGAGGCTCGCCAGCAGGATCAGGAAGGACAGGTACTCCTCGGCCGTGGCGACCAGCGCGCCAGGGTGGCGCCCCAGATACAGGACGAGAACGGGTGCGCCCAGCGCACAGGACAGCAAGAACTTGTTCCGGTTGTGCTCCCACCAATGGGGCATCACGAGCGGGCAGATGGCGATGGCCAGGAGCATGCCGGCGAATGGCAGGACCCAGGCGACGGGCGGCGCCGCGCCGGTCATGGGGCGTCGGGGACCATGGGGCAGGAGCGCGCGCGAGAGGTCGGAAGCATCACCGGGAGTATATCCGAGCCCCTGGATCAGGCCCCAAAGGCATTCCACACGGCGAGGGCGAAGGCCAGTGCCGTCAAGGCCACGGCTGCGGTTGCGGCCGCGCGGTGGAGGCCATCCCCCAGGCGGGAGTCGCCGTGGCCGACGACCATCCCCGTGAGGTAGCCGCCGACGAAGCCCCCCGCATGCGCGAAGTTGTTCACCCCGGGCATGTAGAAGCAGACGGAGGCGTCCACGCGGTTGAGCTTGCCGCAGGCGTAGCAGAGGCTGGAGCCCGACGTCTTGCGGAGCACCGCGGCTCAGGAGCGGTCGCGAGAAGAGGCGAAGGGGGCCTCGCGCTCGAGGCGCTGGAGCAGGGTGTCGCGGTGGCTCTCGAAGGCCCGCCGGCGCTCGCGGGGGACGGGCGCTCCGGGAATGAATTTCTCCGCGAGCGGGTTGACGAACCGTCCTTGCTTCGCGACGCGGTAATCCAGGTGCGGGCCCGTCGACAGGCCGGTGGAGCCGACTCGCCCGATGACCTGGCGCTGGCGCACGCGCTCGCCCCGCCGGATCAGGGCGGCGGAGAGGTGGTTGTACATCGTCTCGTAGTCCCGCGCGTGCCGGATCATCACGCTGATGCCGTTGCCGCCGTTCCAGCCGGCGCTCCGGACGACGCCGTCGGCCACCGCGCGGACCGGCGTCCCGATGGGCGCGGCGTAGTCGATCGCCAGATGCGGGCGCACCCCGCCCAGGATCGGGTGCTTCCGGGCCTGGGAGAAGCCGGAGGTGACGCGCGTGAAGTCCAGCGGGGCGCGCAGGAACATCTTTCGCACCGAGCGTCCCGCGCCATCGTAGTAGAGGGTCGCGCCGTCTCCGTCGCCGAATCCGACGGCGGTCAGCGGGGGCCGCCCCGACGTCCTGTACTGGGCGGCGAGGATGTTGCCGTAGCCGAGGAACTCGCCGGCTGCGTAGCGCTTCTCGACCAGGAGCCGGAACCGATCGCCCGGAAGGGAGTCGGCGGCGAAGTCGAAGTCCCACTCGAAGAGGGCCACGAGGGCGGCCGTGAGCGCGGGTTGCTCCCCCAGGCGGTCGATGCTGGCGAAGAGCGAATCCTCGAGCCGACCGGCGACCGCGACGATGCGGACCTCCACCGGCGTCTGGACGGTCTCGAGCGTCCAGCGGTTGGCCTCCCGTGTGAGCTCGTGGCGCTCGGCGGGTGAGCGCCAGTAGGTGACGCCGGCCGTCTCTCCCGAACCCGCGCGCGCGACGAGGAGCCGCTCGCCGGGACGCAGGCGTCTCGGGTTCACCGCCGGCCGGAGGGCCGCGATCATCTCAAGGGCGTCGGTCCGGGGCACGCCGCTCCGGAGAAGCGCGGCCTCGAGGGTCTCGCCACGCCGCACCTGGGTCTCACTCACGGCGAGCGGCGGCGGCACTGGAGGTTCGGGCGCAACGGTCGCAACGGGCGGCGGATCGACGGGAGACGTCGGCAGGGCCGTCACGAAGGCCGCGAGGAGTGAGAGCATTGCGAGCACCGGGCGGAGACGCCGCATAGGCCGTTACTGTATCAGAAGAGCCACCGGCCGCTCAAATCCCGCCGGCCGGTAGGGCCTCACGCTCCGAACTTGGTGAGCCGGAGGGCGTTGGCCATCACGAGCGGCATGAGGTCCTGGGCGGCGAGGAGCCCCAGGGTCCCGGCTGCGCAAGCCCGCTCGGTGAAATGCCTCACCGGGTCCGCGCCACAGTACGCACTCCAGATGAGCGCCGGCACCGGCTGCCAGCCGTGCCCTTTGAGGACCGAGGGCGTCGCATGATCCCCGGAGACCACGAGCACGTCGGGCCGGAGCGCGAGGATGTCCGGCAGGTGGGCGTCGAAGCGCTCCAGTGCCGCGACCTTGCCGTCGAAGTCGCCGTCCTCGCCGGCCTTGTCCGTGTCCTTGTAGTGGAGGAAGAAGAAGTCGTAGGCGCTCCAGTGCTCGCGCAGCGTGGTGACCTCGTCGGCGAAGGTGCTGCCCGTCTTGAGCACCTCCATTCCCACGAGCCGCGCCAGCCCCCGGTACATGGGATAGGCGGCGATGGCCGCGGCCTTGAGGCCGAAGACCTCGGGAAGGCGGGGCAGGTCGGGCTGCCGGTCGAAGCCCCGCAGGAGGAGCATGTTGGCCGGAGCGGCGTCCTTGAGGAGCGGGCGCGCGGCCTCGACGAAGCGGTTGACGAAGGCGGCGGTGGTCTCGGCCTCGGGGACGAGCGCAAGGGCGGCGAGCGGCGGGACGCCGAGCGCTTGCGGGTCGGTCTCGGACACGCGGCCGGAGAGCCCGGCTCCACGCAGCACGAGAACGAAGCGGTGCTCCCGGACCGGCTCCACCAGGACCTCGACGCCCTTCAGACGGATCTGGCGGAGCCGCTCCACGAGGCGGTTGCACAACTCGGTCTGGATCCGTCCAGCCCGGCGGTCGGTGATGAGGCCGTCGCCATCCACGCTGCAGAAGTTCCCTCGCGCTGCGACGTCGCCCGGGCGCAGGTCGAAGTCGATGCCCAGCGCCTCGAGCACCCCGCGCCCGACGACATAGCGCAGGGGATCGTAGCCGAAGAGCCCGAGGTGTCCGGGCCCGCTGCCCGGAGTGATACCCGGGCCCACGTGGCGAATCAGCCCGCAGGCCGAGCGGGCGGCCAGGGCGTGGAGGTTCGGGATACGCGCGGTCGCCAGCTCGCTCTTGGCCGTCCCGGGGCGGGGCAGGCCGCCGAGGCCGTCCAGCGAGCACAGCACGATCCTCGTCGCGTTGCCGATGACCAGCGTCCGCAGCAGGTCCAGATCCATGGGGCTGCGCTACGCGTCCTTCACCGGGTTCTCGAGCGTGCCGAGCCCGGTGATCTCGAGCCGCACGGTGTCGCCGGGCTGGAGCACGATGGGCGGCTTGCGGGAGAAGCCGACCCCGGCGGGGGTGCCCGTGGCGATGAGATCGCCGGGCTCGAGCGTCATGATGCTCGACAGGTACTCGATGAGGTAGCCGATGTCGAAGATGAAGTTGCGCGTGGTCCCGTTCTGCATGAGGCGGCCGTTGACCCAGGTCTTGAGATCGAGCACGTGCGGGTCGGGGATCTCGGCAGTATCGGCGATGTACGGGCCCACCGGGGCCAGCGTGTCGCCGATCTTGCCCGAGGCCCACTGGCTCGTGTGGAACTGGAAGTCGCGCGCGCTCGCGTCGTTGACGATCGTGTAGCCGTAGACGTGGTCGAGGGCCTGCGCCCTCGGGATGTGTCGGGCGGTGCGTCCGATGACGACGCCGAGCTCCACCTCCCAGTCGAGCGTCTTCTCGCCGCGCGGCCTCAGGATGGGCTCGCCGGGGTCGAGGATGGCGTTGGCCCACTTGGGGAAGATCGGCGGCTGCTTCGGCACGGGGGTGCCCCCCTCGGCGGCGTGGTCCCGGTAGTTCAGGCCGATGCAGATGAACTTGCCGGGATCGGCGATGGGCGCGTGCAGCCGGACGGAGCCGGCCACGTGAGCGACCGGGTCCAGCATCCCGGCCTTGATCGCCGCCATCATCGCGGCGAGCATGTCCTGGCTGACGACACCGCCCTCGAGGAAGCCGCGGGTACTCTGCGGGAACAGCGTTGCCGCGATCTCCCCGGCGCGGACCACGCCCTTGCCGGCGAGGTGGGTGGCGCCCGTCGCGGCCAGATCCATCACGCGGTCCTGCCCGAGGAAGCAGCCCAGGCGTGGCGCGTGGCCACTCTGGGAGAAGCGAACGATCTTCATCGCGGCACGACCTGTTTCACGATCCTGCGGAACTCCTTGTCGTCGAGGAGGCCCTTCTTCTTCAGGGAGGCGGACTTGACCCGCATGAGGATGTCGGTCACCTGGTCCTCGGTGGCCTTGACGCGGATCCGCTCCAGGTGCATCCGGATGGAGTCGAGGCCGCTGTTCTTCCCCAGCACCACGCGGGGCATCCGCTGCCCCACCAGCTTCGGGTGGAACGGGAACACCTCCAGGAAGTGGTCCCTGGCCGCGTTCTTGTACCAGCTCGCGATGATCCCGGACTCGATGTCGAAGAGCGTGTCCCCCACGATCTGCCGGTTGGCGGGCATGGCGATCCTGGCGATCTTCCGCACGTACCGGGACAGCTTGGTGAGGCGCTCGGTCTTGATGCCCGTGTCCACCCCGTACATGGTGAGCAGGGCCAGGAGCGTGTCCTCGGTGGGCGCGTTGCCGGCCCGCTCCCCGATGCCGGAGATGGTGGAGTGGATCACCTCGGCCCCCTCCGCCACCGCGATCACCGTGTTGGCCACACCCATGCCGAAGTCCATGTGGAAATGGGTTTCCAGGGGCTTCTTGATCCGCTCGCGGGTGTGGCGCACAAAGTACCGGACGGCGTGCGGCGACAGCACGCCGAAGGTGTCCACCAATGCCAGGGCGTCCATGTGCCCCTGGGTGGCCACCTGCTCGATGATCTTCAAATACCAGCTCATATCGGCCCGGGAGGCGTCGATGGGGAAGAACACGACGTACAGGCCCTGCGACTTGGCGTACTGCGTGGCCTCGATACTGGCCTCGACGGCCTGATCGAGGGTCCACTTGTAGGCGTACTCGATGATGTGTTCGCTGGAGGGGACCTCCATCACGATGCCCTTCACGCCCGTGTCCACCACCCGCTTCACGTCCTCCTTCATGCAGCGGGAGAAGGCGAAGATCTCGGCGGGCAGGTTCCGCTTCACGATCTCCTTGATGGCCTTGGCGTCCGCCGGAGAGACCGCCGGCATGCCGGCCTCGATCCGGTGCACCCCCGCCTCGGCCAGCAGGGTGGCCAGGCGCACCTTCTCGGCTGGGGTGAACTCCACGCCGGCCTGCTGCTCGCCGTCCCGCAGACACACGTCGTGGAACTTCACCCGCTTGGGGAACTGAGTCCCCTGCATGACCTCGTCGAGGAAGTTCCAGGGGCTCACAAACCAGCGGTCCGTATGCCAGGGAGTCATATTGGCGGCCATCCTCGTGCCTCCTTCGGAAAGCGCTCGGCGATGAGCTTGCAGTGTTGTCACCTGGATCAGGTCGGATGCCCCGCGACATGCTCGATGCGCCCGAGGATCTGCCCAAAGAGGC
>MGBT01000163.1:3483-5160 GCA_001788395.1 Candidatus Rokubacteria bacterium GWA2_70_23 | reverse complement strand
TGGCGAGCCGAGCCGGAGGCGAGGTGAGCGGATCCGGAGATCCGGGCGAGCGTGAGCGAGCCACGTTGAGCGTGCGGCCGAGGGCGCCAACGCCGCAGATGGGCCTTTTTCAGCCCTCGCAGGCCGCTCAAAAAGGTCCAGATGCAAGGCGGCGCCCGACGGCCGCACGCGAGGCGTACTCTCTGTACGTTGAGCGTGCGGCCGAGGGCGCCAACGCCGCAGATGGGCCTTTTTCAGCGGCCTGCTACTCGATGTCGATCGTGTGGGTGACCTGGTCGTTCACCGGGCCCGCGATCCGCACGGCCACGACCCAGCGTCCCCTCATCTCGAGCTCGACGACGCCGCGGTAGACGCCGGGCTCCGCCCCGGGCGCCGCCGGGGCGGGAGGCACGCTGTGGGCCATCGGCATGCTCGGCATGTCGGCGTGGAGCGTCACGGTGGCGCCGCGGACGGCGGCCCCCGTCTGGCGGTCCGTGATCCTCACGGTGCAGAGGCGGCGCAGGGGGCGCGACTCGGGGACGCAGGAGACATCGACCGCCACCGCCTGCGGGGCAGGCGGGGAGCAGCCCACCGCCAGCAGGCCGAGGCCGAGAAGCGCTGCTCTCATGAGGCCCGCGCCCGACCGAGGTAGGCCTCCAGCACGCGCGGGTCGGCGTGGAGGTCGGCGGGCGGCCCGTCGAAGATCTTCTCGCCCAGGTGCAGGACGGCGACGCGCTCGCAGAGGCGGCCGATCACGCGGAGCTTGTGCTCGACGAGAATGACTGCGCGGCTGGGCGCCGCCGAGCCCGCGAGGAGCGCCGCCATGGGCTCCGTCTCCGTGGCGTTGAGTCCGCCGCACGGCTCGTCGAGCAGCAGCAGGCGCGGCTCGCCCGCCAGCGCCCGCGCCAGCTCGAGCCGGCGTGCCTCGGCAGGGCCGAGCGCGGAGGCCAGATCGCGCCGTCGTTCCTCGAGCCCGGTCGCCGCGAGCCAGGGGCCGGGGTCCACACCTCGTCCGGCGCGCACGTTCTCCTCCACCGTCATGCGGGTGAAGATGCGCGGGGACTGGAAGGTGCGGGCGACGCCCAGCCGGGCCACGGCGTCGGGGGCGAGCCGTGTCAGCGCCGTGCCGTCGAGGTGGATCGTCCCCGCCTCGGGTCTCGCCAGGCCGCCGATCGCATCGAGGAGCGTGGTCTTGCCCGCGCCGTTGGGTCCCACGAGGCCGAGGAGCGCCGGGCGGCCGACCGAGAGCGTGACGCCGCTCAGGGCGGTGGTCGCACCGAACCGGACCGTGACGCCATCCACCGAGAGACTCACCGGCGCCTTCCCCCGAGCCAGCCCGAGAGACGGTGCACCGTGACCTCGTCGAGGAGGCCGCGCGGTCTCCGCGCGAGGAAGACCATCACGAGGCCGCCGAAGGCGATCATCCGGTAGCCGGCGAGGAAGCGGAAGGACTCGAGCAGGCCCACGTCGAGCGCGACGCCGAGGATGGGTCCCAGAGGGGTGCCGAGGCCGCCGATCAGCCCGTAGGCGAGGCTGTGGACGCCCAGCATCACATCGGCGTGACCCGGCTCGACGTAGGTCGCGTAGTGCGCGAACAGCGCGCCCCCGAGCCCGGCGAGCGCTCCGGATGCGGCGAGGGTCGTGACGGTCACGCGATGGACGCGGACGCCGGCGACCGCTGCCGCGCCCTCGTCCTCG
>MGBT01000163.1:0-3453 GCA_001788395.1 Candidatus Rokubacteria bacterium GWA2_70_23 | reverse complement strand
GCCGGTCCCACGAGGTCGGGCCCGGCGGGCACCTGGAATCGGAAGCCCAGCAGGGCCAGGCGGACCAGCTCTCCCCAGGCGAGGCTTGCCGCCGCGAAGGCGAGCCCTCGCGCGCGGGCGGCGGGCACGGCGAGGAGCGCGCCGCCGAGCGCACCGGCGCCGGTCCCGAGCGCGATACCGACCGGGAGCGGCGCGCCGTAGACGGCGGTGGCGAGACCGCCCGCGTAGGCGCCGAGCGCGAAGAAGGCCTGCTGGCCGAAGGAGATCCTGCCGGTCAGGACGAGGACGTAGGCGGACAGCGCGACGAAGGCCTCGATCCCGATGCGCGCGAGGAGCGAGACGGCGTGATCGCTCAGAGCGCGTCCTCCAGCGCGGCTCGACCGCTGGGGGCGGCCGCCAGGCGCCCCCGAGCGGCGCGGCTCCGCCACGACACGACGAGAAAGAGCAGGGCATAGGCGGCGAGATCGCGCCACTGCCCTCCGAAGTGGGCGAGGGTTTCCGTCTCGACCACCCCGAGCACGAGCCCGCCCAGCACGGCACCGGGGAGCGAGCCTGCCCCGCCGAGGACCATGGCGGTGAGCCCCTTCACGGTGGCCCAGAGGCCGAAGTACGGCGTGACCTGCTGCTGGCTCCCCGCGATGAGCGCGCCTGCCGCACCCCCCACCGCGGAGGCCATCACGAAAGCCGCGGTCCCCACCGCTCGCACGTTGACGCCCATCAGGGCGGCGCCCTCGGCGGAGTCCGCGACGGCGCGCATCGCGCGCCCCAGCCGCGTCCGGTAGAGCAGGAGGAAGAGGGCGAGCATGATGACCGCGGCGCCGCTCCACATGACCAGGCCGTCGGCGCGGATGAGCAGGGACCCGACCTCGACGGACGGCATCCACGCGGAGGCGGGATAGGGGACGGTCCGGCTCACAGAGAGGAGGGAGACCACCTCCTGGAGCTGCATCCACACGGCGAAGGTGGCGATCATGGACGAGACGGCGGGCTGGGAGGCGAGGGGACGGAGGGCGCAGCGCTCGACGTAGAGCCCGGCGGCGATGGCGCCGGCCACGGTGAGCGCCAGCGCGGTCACGCGCGAGCCCGAGGCCAGGTGCCAGTGGCTGCCGGCGTAGATCCCCACGAGGATGGTGGCCCCGAAGGCGAGATTGATGCGCCGGAGCACGCCGAAGACGAGGGTGAAGCCGAGGCCCAGGAGCGAATACGTCGCGCCCAGCATGACCCCGTCCAGCAAGGCCTGGAGCGGGGTCAGGAGCGCCTCGGCCACCGACGGCTATCTCCCCGTGATGCCCAGATAGACCCGGCTCACCGCGTCGTTGGCCCCCACCTCGGCGGCGGTCCCGGACAGCGCGATGCGCCCCTGCTCGAGGAGATAGGCGCGGTGGGCGATGCCGAGCGCGAGCCGCGCGTTCTGCTCCACGAGGAGCACGGTGATGCCCTCGCGGTTGAGGCGCTCCACGATCTCGAAGATCTGCTCGACGATCATGGGCGCGAGCCCCAGCGAGGGCTCGTCCATCATGAGGAGCCGGGGACGCGCCATGAGCGCCCGCGCCACCGCCAGCATCTGCTGCTCGCCGCCGGACAGCGTCCCGGCCGGCTGCTGGGCGCGCTGCCCGAGGATGGGGAAGCGGGTGAGCATGCTCTCGAGATCTGCGTCCACCTCGCGGCGCCCCCGGGGCAGCCGGCCATAGGCTCCCGCGATCAGGTTCTCGCGCACGGTCATGTGCGGGAAGACGAGCCGGTTCTCGGGCACCAGCGAGATCCCGCGGGCGACGACGCGGTCGGCCGACAGCCCGGCGAGCTCCCGTCCCTCGAAGGTGATCGAGCCGCTGCGGGGGCGGAGGATCCCGGCGATGGTGTAGAGCAGCGTCGTCTTGCCCGCGCCGTTGGGGCCGAGGATGCAGGTGATCTCCCCCGGGGCGGCCGTGAGGCTCACGCCCTTGAGCGCCCGGATCATGCCGTAGGAGGTGACGATCTCCCGGACGTCGAGCATGCCTCAGCCCCTCCGCGCGGTGCCGAGGTAGGCCTCGCGCACCCGCCCATCGTCCTGGACGGCCGCCGGGTTGCCCTCGGCGATCTTCTCGCCGAAGTTGAGGACCGCCACGCGGTCAGCCACCGCCATCACCAGCTCCATGTGGTGCTCGATGAGCACCACCGTCTTCCCGCGCCGCCGCAGGCCCAGGATCCGCTCCCGCAGGTCGTCGATCTCGGCGGCGTTCATCCCCGCGGCCGGCTCGTCGAGCAGCAGCAGGTCGGGCTCGGCGGCCAGGGCCCGCGCCAGCTCGAGTCTGCGCTGCTCCCCGAAGGCGAGGTTGCGGGCCAGCTCGTCGCGCTTGTCGCCGAGGCGGCAGAAGTCCAGCGTGCTCTCGATCTGCGTCATCCGGGAGCGCCCCACGGCCAGCCACCGGCTCAGGGCGCCCTCGGCCTGCTGCGAGCGCGCGTTCTGCGCGACCCAGAGGTTTTGCCAGACCGTGAGATTGCCGAACAGCCGGATGTTCTGGAAGGTCCGGGCGATGCCGGCGGCGAGCACGCGGTGGGGCGCCCAGCCGGCGATGTCCTGGTCGCGGAGGCGGATCCTGCCCTCGTTCGGAGCGAAGACGCCGGTGACGAGGTTGACGATGGTGCTCTTGCCCGAGCCGTTCGGCCCGATGAGCCCCACGATCTCCTGCGGCTCGACGCGCAGGTCCACGTGGTGGACCGCGCGCACGCCGCCGAAGTTCTTGCTCAGCCGCTCAATCGCCAGCACGGGCAGAGCGCCGGGCGGGGCGCAGGAGCGCGGCCGCGCGGCGGACCAGCCCCACGTCGATGATGCCGTGGGGGCGCAGGTTCATCATGAGGACGATGAGCACGCCGAAGAGCAGGTTGCGCCAGTCGCCGAGGAAGCGCAGCCCGTCGACGAGCAGGGAGAAGAAGAGGACGCCCGCGATGGGGCCGAGGACGCTCCCCGTCCCGCCGACGAGCGGGTAGGCGATGGCGAAGGTGGCGAGCAGGACGCCGAAGTCCTCCTGCGAGACGTAGGTGGCGTAGTGAGCGTAGAGCGCGCCCGCCAGGCCGGCCACGAGCCCGCCGGCCGTCATGGCGGCCACCTTGGCCGCCGTCAGGTTGATCCCCACGCAGGCCGCCGCCAGCTCGTCCTCGCCGACGGCGCGCAGGACGGCGCCCGCGCGCGAGCGGTCCATGATCCAGAACGCCAGGAGGACCGCGACCACGAACAGCCAGGTGAACGCCACGATCTGCAGCACCGACCACCCGTTCTGGTAGTAGTAGGTGATGCCGCGGAAGCCCTCGGCGCCCGCCGGCCCGATGGTCCGCTCGCCGACGCGGATCGTGTACTTGAGGTTCAGGAACACCATGCGGACGATCTCGGTGAAGGCCAGCGTGGCGACGACCAGGAAGAGCCCGCGCACGCGCAGCGCCGGAAAGCCCACCAGGAAGCCGAACGCGCCCCCGACC
>MGBT01000162.1 GCA_001788395.1 Candidatus Rokubacteria bacterium GWA2_70_23 | reverse complement strand
TCCTGGTGCAGGCCAAGATGCTCGCCTTCCACGACCGGGACCGCCTGCTGGCCGACCCGGACTTCGCGAAGGTGCCGGTGGAGCGGCTGCTGTCGCGCGCCTATGCCGACGCGCGGAGACGGCTCATCGATCCCGCGCAAGCCCTGCCCTGGGATGGCGTGCCGACGTCAGCCAGCCTCGCGGGCGACACCGTCTACGTCTGTGCGGTGGACGCCGAGGGCAATGCCGCCTCGCTGATCCAGAGCCTGTACGGGATCTACGGCTCCGGCGTGGTGGCTGGCAGCACCGGGGTCGTGCTCCAGAACCGCGGCGCCTACTTCTCGCTGGACCCGCAGCATCCCAACCGCCTCGAGCCGGGAAAGGTCCCGTTCCACACGCTCATCGCCTCGCTCGCCTTCCGCGGCGACCGGCTCTGGCAGGTGTTCGGCTGCATGGGCGCCGACGGCCAGCCCCAGATCCACCTTCAGGCCTACACGGCCATGATCGACTTCGGCCGGAGCGTCGAGGAGGCCCTGGCCTCGCCGCGCTGGCTGTCGGGGCGCTTCGTCCTCGGCGACCCGCGCGATCTCCTCAACATGGAGGGGCGGTTCCCGGAGCCCACGTTCACGGAGCTCGCGCGGCGCGGCCACAGGATCCACCGCTGGGGGCCGTGGAGCGAGCTGGCGGGGCACGCCCACGGCATCACCGTCGACCCCGAGCGGGGCACGCGCCTGGGCGCAGCCGATCCGCGCAGCGACGGCGCGGCCCTCGGCTGCTAGCCCGAGAGCTCCCGGCGGACCAGCGCGGCGCCCTCGGCCAGCGCCCGCAGCTTCCCGCGGGCCACCTCGCGCGAGAGCGGCACCATCCCGCAATTGGTGCAGGGAGAGATCCGATCGCGGTGCACGTGCTTCATGGCTTCCCGGATGACGGCCGCGACCTGGGCCGGGGTCTCCACCCGGTCGCTCGCCACGTCGATGGCGCCGAGGAGGATGTCCTTGTCGCCGAGGAGGCCGATGAGCGAGATCGGCACGTGCGAGGCCGCGCACTCGAGGGAGACACCGCCGATCCGGCTCGCGGCCAGCAGCGGGAAGGTCCGCTCGTACTGCCGCCACTCGCCGCCCAGCGTCTGCTTCCAGTCGGTGTTGGCCTTGATGCCGTAGCCATAGCAGATGTGGACGGCCGTCCGGCAGGAGAGCCCCTCCACGGCGCGATCGAGCGCCGCGATGCCCCAGTCGCGCACCTCGTCCATGTAGACGTTGAAGGCGGGCTCGTCGAGCTGGATCATGTCCACGCCGAGCGCCTCCAGCTCGCGGGCCTCCTCGTTGAGGAGCCGCGCGAAGGCCATGCCGAGGTCCGCCCGACTCCGGTAGTGCGCGTCGTGGATCGTGTCCACGATGGTCATGGGGCCGGGCATGGTGAACTTGAGGAGCCGCGTCGTGTGGGCGCGGGCGAAGCGTACCTCCTCCGAGTGGATGGGACCCCTCCGGCGGACGGGGGCGACCACCGTGGGCACGTCGGCCGTGTAGCGGCCGGCGCGGATCCCGATGGTCACCATCTTCGAGAAGTCGATCCCGTCCACCTGCTCGACGAAGCCCCAGACGAAGTGCCGCCGCGTCTGCTCGCCGTCCGTGACGATGTCGATGCCGGCCTCTTCCTGCTCGCGCAGCGCCAGCACCACGGCGTCGCGCTTGCCTTCCTCGAGCGCGCCGCCCTCGAGCCGCCACGGCGCCCACAGCGTTTGCGGTGCGGCGAGCCACGCCGGCTTGGGCAGGCTCCCCGCGATGGTCGTCTTGAGCATGGCGGCGGCCATGGTATCATGGCCGCCGTGACGCGATGGCTGGCGCTGTTGATTTCCTTCTCCCTCGCCGCGACGGCCTGCGCGTCCGTCCCCGAGAAGCAGTGGTACAAGCCCGGCGGCTCCTACACCCTGGCGGACTTCCGGAGCGACGAGAAGGCCTGCACCCGCGATCGTCAGCTCGACGAGGAGTGCCTGAAGGCCCGCGGCTGGGTCCCGCTCTCCGCCGACGTTGCCCCCACCAAGGCCGAGCCCACGCCGACCAGGGCCAGCCCCACAGGCAGGTACTAGTGGCGGTCCATGCGGCGTCTGGCATCGAGGCCGTGATCTTCGTGGACGACTTCGACCAGAACATCGCCGCGGCCGAGAGCGTGGGGATGCAGGCCATCCTCTTCCGGGTGGACCGCGGCCACGACCTTCGCGCCCAGCTCGGCGCGCTGGGCGTCTTCCCCCGCGACTGGGAGGGCTCCGCATGACTCGCACCGCCGCCTTCATCAACTCGGGCGCCGATCTCGCCGAGGCTGTCACGCTGGCCGGCCGGCTGGACGCGCTGGGCTACGAGAGCGTCTGGACCACGCATGGCCTCGGGCGCGACGCCCTCCTGGTGCTCAGCGCCTACGGGCATGTGGCGCCGCGCCTGGGACTCGGCACGGGCGTCATCCCCATCTATCCGCGTCATCCGGTGCTGCTCGCCCAGGAGGCGCTCACGCTCCAGGACGTGACGGGCGGACGCCTCCGCCTCGGCATCGGCGTGAGCCATCGTCCGTCCATGGAGCAGGCGCTGGGACTCCCCATGGGCGAGCCCCTGGAGGTGATGCGCGAGTACGTGAGCGTGCTCCGCGCCGCCCTCACGGGGCGCGTCGAGCACGCGGGCGCCCGCTACCGCGTGGCGTGGCAGAGCGGCCTGCCCCGGCTGCCCGCGGCGCCGCCCGTGCTCCTCGCGGGGCTCGGACCGCGCATGCTCGAGCTCGCGGGAGAGATCGCCGACGGGGTGGTGCTGTGGCTCTGCGCGCCGGAGTACATCCGCCGCGAGGCGCTGCCCGCGATCCGGCGCGGGCGCGAGCGGGCCGGGAAGCCGCTCGAGGGCTTCGAGGTGGTGGCGGCGGTGCCCGCCGCGCTCACGGTGGATCCCGCGGCGGCGACGGCGCTCTTCAAGGAGGAGCTCACACGCTACCTCGCGCTGCCGTTCTACCGCGCGATGCTGGCCGGCAGCGGCTTCGCCGCGGAGCTCGCTGCCTATGACCGCTCGCCCGGCCCCGAGGCCGTGCCCGACCGTCTCGCGGCGGCGCTGGGCGCCATCGGCGATTACCCCGCGCTCAGGGACTTCGTCGCGGCCCACCGCGAGGCCGGCGTCACGCTGCCCGCCATCCGTCCCATCGGCTTCCCCGACGCGCGGCACTATCTCCCGACGCTCGAAGCCGTCTCGGCCACCTGAGGCCTAAGTCGCCGGGCGAGCGCTGCATGGCAACGGGGCGCATGCGCGACCTGCGTCTGGGCGACCTGCTCGAGCACGTCCCCATCCTCGAGGAAGACCCCGGCACCGCGGCCTTGATCCACCGCCTCCGCCATGTCACGCGCGCCGGCGGCTTCTCCCGCGCCGAGCTCCTCGCCATGTGTCGGTGGAAGAGCCCGCGGGCCCTCCCTCAGTGCCGGCGCAACCCGGCGCCCCGCATCCGTGCCGTCTCCCGCGCTGTCCTGACGACGCGCAGCGAGCGGCGCCGCATGGAGCAGCTCACCGCGCTCCGCGGCGTGAGCGTGCCGATGGCCTCGGCCATCCTGACGCTGCTCGATCCGAGACGCTACGGCGTCCTCGACATCCGCGTCTGGCAGCTGCTCTTCGCGCTCCGGTCGGTGGGCGTCAATGCCCGCGGCCGCGGATTCACCGTGGACCAGTGGCTCGGCTACCTGCGCGAGCTGCGCCGCCACGCGCGCGCGTGCGGCGTGACGCCACGCGCGCTCGAATGGACGCTGTTCTGCCACCACCGGGCGGTCCAGACGGGCCGCCTGTATTCTTGACCCGGCGCGGGCACCCGGGCTGTCGCCCGCCCGCGTCCGCCGCTCGCCCCGAACCCGCTCCGGCTGATGGACGGCAGGCGCGCTGGCGGCCGCTGGATATCGTCGGAGCGCGTCGCGTCTGCCTCCGCGGGCGGGGCCTCACACGTAGCCGGCCGACGCCAGGTGTTCGGCGACCAGCACCGCGCCCTTGGCCGCGCCCATCTTCGTGTTGTGCGACACGAGGACGAACGCGAGGCCGTTCTCGATCGCGGCGTCGGCGCGGACGCGCCCGACGCTGGTCGCCATGCCGCCGTCCGCGTCGCGATCCAGGCGCGGCTGCGGCCGGAACGGATCGTCGTGAACGATGATCAGGTTGCGCGGGGCCGACGGCAGGCCGAGCGTGCCCAGGGCGCGCCCGAACTCGCGCATCGCGTGCTTCGCCGCGTCCACGCGGCACGGCCGCTCGGTCGAGATCACGACCGACTCGGTGTGACCCTCGATCACAGCGGCCCGCGTACACGTGGCGCTGACGGGGAACGGCGCCGGCACGATTCCGCCGTCGACCAATCGGCCGAGTACCTTCCCGGTCTCCGTGGCAACCTTCTCTTCCTCGCCGTGGATGTACGGGACGATGTTGTCGACGATGTCGAGCGCGATCACTCCGGGTGAGCGGCCGGCACCCGACACCCCCTGCATCGAGGTCATGAAGCAGCGCCTGATGCCGAACGCGTCGTACAGCGGCTTGAGTGCGATCACCAACCCGATGGTGGTGCAGTTCGGCAGCGGGGGGATGAAGCCCTTCCAGCCGTGCCGGCGCCGCTGGAGATCGAGCAGTCCGGCGTGATCGAGATTCACGCCCGGCACGAGGATGGGGACGTCGTCGTGGTAGCGGAACGCCGACGCGGTGCTGACCACCGGGGTGGTGGCCGCATACTTCGGCTCGATCTCGCGCGCCACGTCGGATTCGACGGCGCTGAAGACGAGGTCGATACCGGTGAGGTCCAGCTCGGCGGCATGCTGCACGGGCAGCGGCAGCATCGCCTCTGGCGGCTCTTCGTTGCACCACCAGCGGCGGCTGCCGGTGGCGGCGTCGCGGATCGCCTCGCCGTACGTCTTGCCGGCGGAGCGCGCGGAAGCGGCGAGTGCCGTCACCTCGAACCATGGGTGACGATCGAGTGCGACGAGGAACTGCTGTCCGGCGATGCCCGTGGCGCCGACCACGGCGACTGTCTTTTTCACGCCCATCCTCCTTCCGTCGTCGAGATGCCTGCGAGGATACGCGCGAGCGGTACGCCGTTGTCAACGGCAATCGAGGGCCGTTCTCCGGGAGGTGGACCGCGACGGCCGCGTACAATGGACGACAGGCTCTTGGAGTCCCACCGCAGCACGTCGGTCTTCGCGGAGGCCTCCCGGCTCCGCGCCTCCCTGACCAGGATGACCTCGGCGGCGCTGATGACGCGTCTATCTCCGTCGCGGGCCGTGATCTGCACTCCGGCGTCGAGGTTGATGACGTGGTGGCGGCGGG
>MGBT01000161.1:7772-8159 GCA_001788395.1 Candidatus Rokubacteria bacterium GWA2_70_23 | reverse complement strand
ACCAGCCGAAGAAGGGGGAGATCCTCTTCGCCGGCCGGCGCATCGACGGCTGGCAGCCGGAGGCGATCGCCCGCCTGGGAGTGGTCTACGTGCCGGAGGACCGGGGCCTCTTCAAGGAGCTGACCGTCGAGGAGAACCTGGATCTGGGGCTCTGGGGACGGCATGACACCGGCATCGCCAAGGACATGGAGTTCGTCTACGGGATGTTCCCGATCCTCGAGGAGCGGGCCCGCCAGCAGGCCGAGACGCTATCGGGCGGCGAGCAGCAGATGCTGGCGCTGGGCCGGGCCATGCTGCGGCGGCCGCGGCTGCTCATGCTCGACGAGCCGTCGCTCGGGCTCGCCCCCCGGATCGCCAAGAACGTCTACGAGGCCCTCGCGACCATCA
>MGBT01000161.1:1490-7740 GCA_001788395.1 Candidatus Rokubacteria bacterium GWA2_70_23 | reverse complement strand
CAGAACGCGCGGCTGGCCCTCGGGGCGGCCCAGCGGGGCGCCATCCTCGAGGCGGGCCGCGTGGTGCTCGAGGGGACGGCGCGCGAGCTCAGCGAGAACGAGGACGTGCGGGAGGTCTACCTCGGCGTCGGCACGACCGAGGCCTCGGCCAAGGGGTGGCGGCTCTACCGCAAGAGGAGGAGATGGTGATGATGGACGCGCAGGGGACGACGCTTCCGGCGCTCTTCGCGCAGCGCGTGGCGGAGCTGGGCGATCGGCTCGCGCTCCGCTACAAGGAGTACGGGATCTGGCACCGGGTGTCCTGGCGCCGGTACGGCGAGGAGGTCGATAAGGTCGCCGCCGCCCTCCTGGCCTTCGGGCTCCGGTCCCAGGAGAACGTGGCGGTGCTTGGCGAGAACCGGCCGGAGTGGCTCTACTGCCATCTCGGCATCCAGACCGCGCGCGGCGTGACCTGCGGCATCTATCCCACCTCGGCGCCGGAGCAGATCAAGTACCTGCTCAATCACTCTGAGGCCCGGCTGATCTTCCTCGAGAACGAGGAGCAGCTCGACAAGGTGCTGACGGTCGTGGGCGAGACGCGGGTCGAGCGGGTGGTGGTGTGGGACGCGAAGGGGCTCTGGGGGTTCACCGACGAGCGAGTGATCTTCTTCGACGACTTCCTCAAGCAGGGGATGGCCTTCGCCGAGACGCATCCAGGGGCGGTGGAGGAGCGGCGGAAGAGCGTGGAGCCCCAGGACACGGCGATGATCATCTACACCTCCGGGACGACGGGGCCGCCCAAGGGCGCCATGCTCTCCCACGCCTCCATCCTCTGGACGACGCAGGCCCTGATGGCGGTGAATTCCGGCATGTCGGACGACGAGGTCGTCTCCTACCTGCCCTTCGCCCACATCTACGAGAACCTGATCTCGGTGTTCCAGGCGATCCGCATCGGCTATGTCGTGAACTTCGTCGAGAGCCTCGACACCCTCTTCCAGAACCTGCGGGAGGTCTCGCCGACGTACTTCGCCAGCGTCCCGCGCATCTGGGAGAAGCTCGCCTCGACCGTGGACCTGCGCATGGACGACTCGACGTGGCTCAAGCGCACCCTCTACCGGGCAGCCGTCAACGTGGGCCGTCGCTACGCGCGTGTGAAGTTCTCCCCCGGAGGGCCCTCGCCGGGCCTCCGGCTCCTGTACCGTCTGGCCTCCTGGGCCGTGCTCGCCCCGCTCAAGCGGCGCCTGGGCTTCGACCGCACCCGCATCGCGGTGTGCGGGGCGGCGCCCGCCTCGCCGGAGCTGTTCGAGTACTACCACGCCCTCGGCGTGCCCCTGGTCGAGGGCTACGGCCAGACGGAGTCGACGGGGGTGATCTCGATCAACCGGGTGCAGCAGCCGCGCGTGGGCACGGTCGGCCAGCCGGTGCCCGGGGTCGAGGTGGCGCTGGCCGACGACGGCGAGATCCTGACGCGCGGCCCCCACGTCTTCAAGGGGTACTTCAAGGACCCGGAACTGACGGCCCAGACCATCGACCGGGACGGGTGGCTGCACACGGGGGATGTGGGCGCGTGGGAGGACGGCTATCTCAAGATCATGGACCGGAAGAAGGACATCATCATCACCGCGGGCGGCAAGAACATCACCCCCGCCTACATCGAGAACAAGCTGAAGTTCAGTCCCTACATCCAGGACGCGGTGGTCGTCGGCGACAGGAAGAAGTACCTCGTCGCTCTCATCCTCATCGACGAGGACAATGTGACCAAGTTCGCCCAGGACCACCGGGTGCCGTTCACGACCTTTCAGGACCTGACGCAGAACGCCGAGATCGTCCGGCTCATCGAGGCCGAGGTGGCCAAGGTCAACAAGACGCTCTCCCAGGTGGAGGGGGTCAAGAAGGTGGCGCTCCTGCCGCGCCGGTTCTACGAGGAGGAGGGGGACGTGACGCCGACCAAGAAGGTGAAGCGGCGGGCCCTCGAGACGCGCTACACCGACCTGATCCAGAGCCTCTACAGCACCTGATGGATCTCGTCGAATCCTACACGCAGGATCTCGGCTTCGCCCGGAAGCGCATCACGCGCGCCCTCCTCGCGCTGCTCCTGGCGGTGGCGGCGGTGTTCCCGTGGGTGGCGCCGGACTACATGGTCTTCATCGCCACGCTGGTGGCGCTGTACTCCATCGGGGTGATGGGGCAGAACCTGCTCATCGGGTACACCGGGCAGATCTCCTTCGGCCAGGCGGGGTTTCTCGCCATCGGCGCCTTCAGCTTCGGCCACTTCCGCATCTGGGGGGCCCCGTTTCTGGTGGCCCTCGCGGGGGCCGGTCTCCTGGCCGCGCTGGCTGGGGTCATCGTCGGCTTCCCGTCGCTCCGCCTCAAGGGTCCGTATCTGTCCATTGCGACGCTGGGCTTCGGGGTGGCCGTCTACCAGATGTTCGTCAACTGGGAGGTACTCTCCGGCGGGCGCTCGGGACTGGCCATCGCCAAGCTCAAGCCGATGTTCGGGCTGTCGAGCACCCGCTACGAGTACTGGGTGTACATGCTCCTGCTCGCCGGCTTCACCCTGGTCACCTACAACATCATCTCCTCCTTCGTGGGCCGGGCCTTCGTCGCGATCCGCGACTCGGACATCGCCGCCGAGGTGAACGGCGTGAACCTGACGCGCTACAAGCTGCTGGCCTTCGCGCTGTCCTCTTTCTATGCGGGCGTGCACGGGGCGCTGTACGCGCAGGTGCTCGGCCACATCGAGCCACAGATCTTCAACGTGGGCGAGTCGCTCACGCTGTTCGTGGCGGTGATCATCGGGGGGGTGGCGTCCATCGAGGGCTCGATCCTCGGGGCGGCCTTCGTCATGCTGGTGCCCAAGGTGTTCGCCAACTTCCGGGAGATGGTCCCCGTGGTCTACGGGCTCGCCATCCTCCTCGTGCTGATGTTCCAGCCCCTGGGCCTGTTCGGGCTGTGGCTCAAGACGCGGCTCTATTTTCAGCTCTGGCCCTTCCGGTGAGAACCGCAACGCTGGTGATGGCCCCGCCATCGGGGTGGGGGGGCCTGGGGGAGGAGCGGCGCTCGCTCCCCCCCAGGTGGTGACCATGGACAAGCTGCTCCAGTACTCGCTCACCGGGCTCTCGGCAGGCAGCCTCTATGCCCTCGTGGCGCTGGGGATCGTCCTCATCTACCGCTCGACCCGGGTGCTCAACTTCGCTCACGGGGACGTGGCCACGCTGTCCACCTTCGTCGCCTTCTCCTTGCTCTCCAATAGCTACTCCTTCCCCATCGCCTTCCTGGGGAGCCTCGTCGTGGGGGCGGCGGTGGGGATCGTCTTCTACTTCACCGTGCTCGTGCGGGCGCAGCGGGAAGGGGCGAACCTCCTCGGCATGGTGATCCTCACGCTGGGGCTGGCGCTGATCATCCAGGGGGTGGTCGTCTACGTCTGGGGCGCGGAGCCGGTATCGCTGCCGTTTCCGATCTCGGACACGAAGACGTACCGGCTGGGCGCGGTCGTGGTGAGCCAGCTCGCACTGGCGACCCTGGCCGCCGGGGTCGTCGGCAGCGTGCTCCTCTACCTGCTCGTGCAGAAGACCCGACTCGGTCTGGCGATGCGCGCGACCTCCGAGAACCTCATGGCCGCCCAGACGCTCGGCATCCCGACCCGGCTGGTGCTCTCGGTGTCCTGGGGTGTGGCCTCGGCGCTGGGCGTCGTGGCCGGCATCTTCCTGGCGCCCGCGCTTCTCCTCGACCCCTTCTTCATGCTCGATCCGTTCCTCAAGGGGTTTGCCGCGGCGGTGCTGGGCGGGCTCAACAGCCTGCCCGGAGCGGTGGTGGGCGCGCTGATCCTGGGAGTGGCCGAGAGCCTCACGGGGGCCTACTTCACTATCCAGTTCAAGAACACGCTCGCCTTCGTGATCATCATCGTGGTGCTCCTGGTCCGCCCCGAGGGTCTCCTGGGCAAGGAGTTCAAGGAGCGCGTGTAGCCCCCGTCCGTTTGCCTTCCCAGAGTGCTTCGGCTAGACTCGCTGAACAGCGGTTCAGGGCGCAGAAGGGGGAGGGAATGGATCGTCCCGTCGCGTACGACAAGCTGGCGCGGGAGGAGCGGGTGGTGCGCATGCGCGCCCGCGATGTCGCCGAGGCCAAGATCGAGCAGGGGCTCCCGCCGTTCCCGGACCTCCGCAGCCGCGAGTCCATCAGGGAGCGCGTGCACGGCATCATGGTGGGCGAGATGCAGGCCATGGAGGGGGCGGGGCGCTCGGTGTACGACTTCCCTGACGCGCCATGGGAGTTCACCATGGACATGGCGCGGCAGGTCTGGGATGAGTCACGCCACCTCGAGATCTACCTGCGCCTCATCGAGCACCTGGGCGGCTACCCCGGGGAGTATCCCGAAACCACCATCCTGTGGCGCTGCGCCTGCGCCGAGGACGCGGCGGCGCGGGTGGCGGGCGTGAACCGCGGCCTCGAGGGGCTGGCCTGCGACGTGTTCAACCAGCTCGTGCACATCGCGCGGAAGATCGGGGACCCCGTGCTCGAGCGGTCCGTGGACTTCGTGCTGGCCGACGAGATCACCCACGTGCGGATGGGCTCCAAGTGGCTCACCAGGCTCACCGAGGGGGACCCGGAGCGGCGGCGCCGGGCCATCGAGTTCCAGGACACCATCGACGAGCGCTTCAACCTCGGGGGTGTCCGCCGGGACGGGGACCACGAGGAGGTTCTCATCTCCATTGCCACCGAGGCGCGGCGGCTCGGCGGCTTCACCGGCGAGGAGATCGAGCGGCTGATCAAGACGACGCAGCGGTCTCAGGTCTACTAGGGGACCGTGACTCACTCGCTGGAAGGTCACCATTCGGTCGAGCAGTCCGCCCGGCTGATCCGCAACTACCGCTACGCCGCGGAGCGGATGACCCGCCTCCTCGGCGGCTGGCTCCCGCTCACCCCGGAGGTGTCCGCGAAACTCCTGATGGGCCGGCACGTCTGGGACAATGCCCAGCACGCCGATCTCTTCGGCCGGCGGCTTCCCGAGCTGCGCGCGCCCGCCCAGGTCTCCGAGCCCTCGGGCCCCGCCTTCGTCGCGTTCATGGAGGCGCTGGAGTCGCCCGAGACTCCCGAGCTGACGGTCGAGCGGCTCGTCGGTGTTTACCGCGTGCTCAAGCCGCATCTGCTGGCCGTGTACGAGCAGCACCTCGGCGCCGCGAACGCGGTGTACGAGCCCCCCACGTGCCGCATCCTGGCGCGCTGCATCGAGGACGAGCGGCGACACGTCGCTGCCGGGGAGACAGTCCTCGGGCATCTCCTGGCCGCGGGCGGGCTTTACGACCGGGCCGTGGCCTGGCAGCGCAGGCTCGAGGAGCTCCTGGCTGCTGCGGGAGGTGTCACCGGCGAGGGGTTGCCGCCTGTCGCGCCCCGGAGCACCGTCCCGGAAGGCGAGGGGAGCGGAGAGGCGCGGGAGTTCATCCGTCTGGAGACGGCGGGGTCGCCATGGGCCCTTCCCGACGACCTCCGGGCCGCAGTCCAGGCTTTCGGAGACGCACTTGTGAACGGGGAGGCCGGGGCCCTCGACCGCTGGATCGCCCCGTCGGCCCGATCGGGACAAGCCATGGATCCTGCGCTCGCGGGGGTGAGGCTCTCCGACCATCGCGTCGTGGCGGTTGCGCGCCTGGGCGCCAAGCGCATCGTCAAGCTGCGTGCCGGCGGGCCCTCGGCCAGCGTCACGCTGGCGCTGCGCTGGATGCCGGATCCAGACGGCTGGCGCCTCGAATCCATCGAGATCGCTCGCGCCCACGTGGCCTCTCCCGCCTGACCCTTCGTGCTGCACAGCGTCCTCATCGCCAATCGCGGAGAAATCGCCCGCCGGATCATCCGGGCGTGCCGGGCCCTCGGGATGCGGGCGGTGGCCGTGTACTCCGAGGCCGATGCCTCCTGGCCGCACGTGGCGGAGGCCGACGAGGCGATGCTCATCGGCGCAGCACCGGCGCGCGACAGCTACCTCAGCACGGAGCGCATGCTGGACGCCGCGCGCGCCGCGGGCGTCGCGGCCATCCACCCCGGCTACGGATTCCTATCGGAGAACTGGCGCTTCGCCCAGGCGTGCGAGGACGCGGGCTTCGCGTTCATCGGGCCGCCGTGGCAGGTGATCCAGCAGATGGGCGACAAGATCCAGGCGCGCTGGCTCATGGCCGCTGCGGGGATCCCGGTGATCCCCGGCAGTGACGGGGCGCTGGAGTCCATCGAGCGCGCGGCGGAGATCGCCGAGCGGATCGGCTATCCCGTCATGCTCAAGGCAGCG
>MGBT01000161.1:0-1425 GCA_001788395.1 Candidatus Rokubacteria bacterium GWA2_70_23 | reverse complement strand
CTCCGCTCAGCGCCGGGCGCAGGCCGCCTTCGGGTCGGCGGCGCTCTTCGTCGAGCGGTACCTGGAGACGCCGCGGCACATCGAGGTCCAGGTCTTCGGCGATCGGGAAGGCGCCGTGGTCCATCTCCACGAGCGCGACTGCTCGATCCAGCGCCGTCATCAGAAGCTCATCGAGGAGAGCCCGGCTCCGGGGATCGATCCCGTCCTGAAGGAGCAGCTCACGGCGGCTGCCGTGGCGGGCGCGCGCTCGGTGGGCTATGTCAATGCAGGGACCATGGAGTTCATCGTCCAGGGCGGCGAGTTCTACTTCCTCGAGATGAACACGCGGCTCCAGGTGGAGCACCCCGTGACCGAGGAGGTGACGGGGCTCGACCTGGTCGCGGCCCAGCTCCGCGTGGCCTCGGGCGAGCGGCTGCCGTGGCGGCAGGACGAGATCGTCCAGCGCGGCGCCGCCATCGAGTGCCGGATCTATGCCGAGGACCCGGCCAAGAAGTTCATGCCCTCGCCCGGCCGGATCACGCGCCTCGTCTTTCCCCACGGACCTGGGTTGCGGCTCGAGTCAGGGGTCGCCGAAGGGGTCGAGGTTTCGGTACACTACGATCCGCTGCTGGCCAAGCTGATCACCCGGGGATCGACGCGGGCGGAGGCCCTGTCCCGCATGGAGGCCGCCCTCGCCGCCGTCGTGGTCGAGGGGGTTGCCACCGTCATCCCCTTCCACCGGCGGGTGCTTCGAAGCGCTGCGTTCCGGGACGGCAGGGTTCACACCCAGATGGTCGAACAAGGAGGTTTCGATGGCTGAGGACGTCAAGGCGCATATCACGGGCGTGGTCTTCCAGATCACGAGCAAGGCCGGGGACGTGCTCGCGGCCGGGGATCCGGTCATCGTGCTGGAGTCCATGAAGATGGAGATCCCCGTGGAGGCTCCCCGCGCGGGGACGGTGAGGGAGATCACGGTGGCCGAGGGCCAGACCGTCCAGGAAGGCGACACCGTCGCAGTTCTTGACTGAGCGCAGCCGCGGAGGCAGCCATGGGCATGAAGGATCTGGTGGAAGACCTCAAGGCGCGCCGTCAGCGGGCGCTCGCCATGGGCGGGCCCGAGGCCATCGCGAAGCAGCACGCCGATGGGAAGATGACGGTCCGGGAGCGGGTTGACCGTCTGTTCGATCCTGGCTCGTTCAACGAGATCGGCATCCTGGCGACCCACGCCAACATCGTGCCGGCGATGCGCGGCAGGGAGACGCCCGCGGACGGCGTCGTGACGGGCTTCGGGAAGATCAGCGGCCGGCACGCCTCCGTCATCGCCTACGACTTCACCGTCATGGCCGGCTCCATGGGCCGCACGGGGGAGGTGAAGTGCAACCGCGCCCGCGAGATCGCCCTCACCAAGCGCATGCCCATGATCTGGCTCATCGACTCGGCGGGGGC
>MGBT01000160.1:3979-7121 GCA_001788395.1 Candidatus Rokubacteria bacterium GWA2_70_23 | reverse complement strand
CCAAGCTCGGGATCCAGGGGGTGCCCGGGCTGGTGAAGTACGCCATTCGCAAGGGGCTGATCCGGGCCTAGCAGGCCGCTGAAAAAGCTGGCGAACCTCAAGGCGATGGTCGCGGTGTTCATCGCCTACTACAACTTTTGCCGGATTCACAGTTCACTGAGAGTGACCCCGGCCATGGCGGCGGGCATCACGGATCGCGTGTGGGAGTTGTCGGAGCTGATCGCCGGATGATGGTCGTTGCCGTTGTGTAGCCGCTCACGCTTCGATGTAATGTTCTGCTCGACCTGGACTTCAGCGGCGGCTGAGCGTGTTCCGGGGCCGAGGTGGGGAGAGGGCAGGCAGCGCCTGGAGGCGGCCCCGGCCTGTGGGGGAGCGGCCAACCGAACGCGGAGGCCTGGAGCACGGGAAGACCGCCTCCGGGGGGCCACAGGCCGGATGACCCTAACCCATAGGGGAACCGGAACTCGGGAACGCTGAAGCCCAGCGCGAGCGAAAACGGCCGGTTCGCTGCACAAAATGGTGGGCGGCCACACCGTTGCCTCCTCGGCTTATTCGAGTTGTCCACTCATGAACGATTGGCGACGCTTCCGCAGCAAGAGCATGCTCCGCCCACAGCGTGAAGTCCCGAATGGGATGGTGATGGGGCTTGGGGGCTTCGCTGCCAGTCTCTTCAGCAGCCGATGTGCCGGCAGCGAACAAGTCAAGGGTTGTGTTCCCGTTGGCGTTGCTGTCGCCCTTGTCTTTGCTGCCGCGTTTCCCCACAAAGTCCCCCATGGGAGTTGTGCCATCGGCAAACCGCTTCAGTGTTGTCCTCAATGCCTCGCGACTATTGTCAACGCCGATCCAACGCCGTCCGAGCTGATCTGCAACCGCCAGCGTCGTTCCCGATCCAGAGAAGCAGTCCAGCACAAGGTCCCCGGGATTCGAGGACGCCTCGATGATCCGGCGAAGCATGTCAGGGTTCTTCTCGGTCGGGTAGCCGGTGATGCACACGTTCTGATTGTGCGCGTCTCGGAAGTCCATCCAGATGTCCTGTACTCCAACGCCCTCACTCGCGTCGAGGTACACCTTCCGGCGAGGATTGCCGTTGGCGGACCAGAAGATTTCCCCTCGTGCGTCCATCTCGTCAAGTGTGCTCGGCGGGAACTGCCAGTGCTTGCCCGGTGGGGGCTGCATGCCACGCCACATGTCTCCCGTCGCTCCACGACGCACCCCGGGCGCATGGACCGGGACCTTCATGAAGCGCCGGTTGGTCCCCGGCTCAACGTACTGATATTCTCTGTCTCTTCCTTCGGTCCAGGGCTCGACGGGGCGGTTCCATACCCACGCCTTCGTCTTCGTATAGAACAGGATGTAGTCAGAGACGTTGCCGTACTGCTTGCGAGTGTAGTTCTTCGGGTTGCACTTCTTCCGAGTGATGAAGCTGCGGTAGCACTCTGAGCCGAATATCTCATCAAGGATGATCTTGAGATGGAACGCCATCTTGTTGTCGAGGTGAAGGTAGAGGGCTCCATCGTCTGCGAGCAGGCGATGCAGGAGGATCAGGCGGGTGCGGAGAAACTCCACGTAGTCAGGGCCCGCCAAGGTGTCCTCGTATGCATGATCCAGTCCGCGTGAGTGGAACGCCGTTTGCGTGGCGAAGGGCGGGTCGATATAGATGAGTCGGATCTGACCACAGATTCCTGGGTCACGCGCGAGCGCAGACAAGACACCAGAGTTCTCGGCAAAGTAAAGGCGGTTGTTGGTCGGCTCGGGACTTCGCCAGAGGCAGGTGACTTCCACCGGGTCCAGCCTAAGAATGTCGGCAGCGGGCCTCTTCCCTGGGTACGTCAGTTGAAGTTCCAGATCCGCAGCTCCCGGCTCGATGTCGGGGCCTGTCGGACGCTGGCGCTTTCGTGGGACGCCGATCGCCACTGTTATCCTCGCGCTCGGAGCCAATCCAACGTGAGGCGCTCCCGGACCATGCGGAGTGTGACCACCTGGACTAAGCGCGGCCACGATTTCTCAAGGTGGGCGTAGTCGTCCCACATCGAGCCGAGCAGGAGACCGGGACCGTCATTGAGGAAGATGACCTTGGTGATGAGCTTGTAGGCTTTGGCATATCCGAGAACCTCTTGGGCGCATTCGCGGTACTGGCCGGTGCGATCATCCTCCTGCGCGCCGCCGCGATCAGAGTCGTAGCGAGCAAGGCCAACGGCCAGGACTTGATCCTTGTCATAGATAACGAAATCGACGGGCCTGTCCGGCTTCGGATAGTCCCGGAACACGGTCCCCATAAGAACGTCCTTCCCGGCTCTCTCGGGTCCACGGATCGTCAACTTCGGGAACTGCTCCCGCAGCAGAGCAAACAGGCGTTCCGTCAGGTCGTATCCCTTTTTGCCGCGAGCCTTGTACTCCCACAGCAACGCGCACAGGGCCTCATCGGGGATCGGCCGCTCGCTGAAGCGCCGTTGTACTTCGGTCACGGCGCGGAACCCGGGCCCGAAGTCTTTGCAGATGTCGTCAGCGGCAGACTTCTTCTTGAGCATCTCGACCGGCGTCTCAGGGCTGACGTACTTGCGAAAGACGCGGGCGAGCTGGACGCGCATCCATTGCTCCGAGACCCCAGCGATGCTCATGAACAGGTCAGTCGATGAATGCGCCTTCTGGAGTAGCTGGCCGAAGATGACCAGGACCGGCTTATACAACTCACAGGCCAGGGGCAGGATGTCAGGGTAGTATTCTCCCGTCGAGAGCGTTATCCACCGCTTTCCTTCAGCCTTGTAGTCCGAGAACGTCTTGACGCGGCTAGCCGAGCCCACAGGGTATCTCGGAAGCGCGAGCGGCAGTCTCAGTGCAGAAGGCCCGGCGGCACATGGCGGGCGGCGGTATCGTGGCGTTGCCGCATGCCCACACCTCGATGCCCAAATCCCCGCCTCCTCTTGCGTCGAGGCACAGCCAATGTCTTTATGCGGGGGCTGTTGGCCGTTGTCAAGAAAAATACACATCCCCTGGCGTGATGGCTGAGCCGACGGCCTACGGGATGTGGATGAGGCTTTGGAGTGCCGCGCCGACCGCCCCTCATGGCGGGGCTGGCTCGGACTGATGATTTCGCTCACGCTGCTCTTGGAGTTTGGCTTCACGCACTATAGGCTCGCCGAGG
>MGBT01000160.1:0-3921 GCA_001788395.1 Candidatus Rokubacteria bacterium GWA2_70_23 | reverse complement strand
AAACCGATGAGGCCACTGCTGACCCCCCAACCCGTCATTGACGAGACGGTCTTTTTGTCTACAATGTAGATATCTATTCAGATTACCGCACACCAGGAGCATGACCATGGCCACGGCGACGGTGAGAAGGAAGAAGATCACGCCGGTTCCGGTGCGATTCGGCGAGGAGGAGCGGGGCTTCCTGCGAATGATCGAGGCGCGAGCCAGCGCGGAGAGCCGATCGGTGTCCGGCCAACTCAAGTACTTCGCGCGGCTCGGCATGATCGCCAAAGACAACCCGGACCTGCCGCTGTCCTTCATCGAGGATGTGCTGATCGCGCAGGAGGAGTCGAAGGCCGGTCTCGGACGCCCCTATCAGTGGGGCGTCATCGGCAGTTGAATGGGGGGCACGCGGCGCCCGAAACAGCAACAGGAGCCAAGGCGGGAATCGAAGCCCGAGCGCACCGTGCTCGAGATGCCACGGTTCACCCGCAACAAGAAGCGACGGGCACCGAAGGCTCAGCTCGCGGTCGATGAGGCCGTGAAGGCGATCCTCGCGGACCCGCTCGCGGGCGAGCCGAAGTCAGGCGCGCTCAGAACGATTCGTGTCGTGAAGTTCAAGGTCGGCCCACGACAGCTTCTCCTCGCCTACAAGTTCGACGACAAGCGGAACATCATCGGGGCGTGGGCGATCGGGCCGCACGAGAACTTCTATCGAGACCTGCAGGAGTACATGGATGCGCGGTCCTAGCCGGGAGACGCGACGAGGCGAGGCGTCACTACGTGAGCACGCAGAAGCCCCGGGCCTCGATGCCGAGCGCCATGTTGAACATACTGCGGGCGGCCTGCGGATCTTTTCAGCGCCCTGCTAGGCTGGCACGGGCTCCAGGCTGGCGATCCCGGCGATGGCGTGCCCCTCCCTCGTCAGGTCGATCTCGAAGGGCTCGATGCGGTCGCCGCCGGCGCTGGACAGCAGCCGGACCACGGGACGGTGCTTGTCCTCCCGTCCCAGGCGTACGACCACCCCCGTGTGGCCCTCCCACTCGCCGTCCTTCACGACGACGCGGCTGCCCACGGGGAAGGGCGGGAGCACCGAGAGGAACACCTCGACCAGCTCCCGGTTGAAGCGGGTGCCCGCCCCATCCCGGATCATCTGCCAGACCTGGTCCGGGGGAGCCGCCTTGCGGTAGGGCCGGTCCGTGGAGCGCGAGTCGTGGAAGTTGGCGATGGCCGCGATCTCCGCGAGCGGGGTGATCTGCCCCGGCACGTGGATCTCCAGCCCGTGCACGATGTGGTTGGCGCCCGTGAGCCCGCGCGGGTAGCCCGTGCCGTCCTTCCGCTCGTGGTGCTGGTAGGCGACATGCGCCGCCAGCACCCCGATGCGGAGCGTGTCCCGCAGGAAGAGATAGCCGAGCACGGTGTGCTCCTGGATGCGACGGGTCTCCTCCGGGTTGAGCGGGCCCCGCTTGCCGAGGAGCGTGTCGTCCAGGAACACCCGGCCGATGTCGTGGAGGATGCAGCCCACCGCCAGCCTCCGGAGCGTGGGGCGGTCGTAGCCGGCGAGCCGTCCGAGCACGGTGGCCGTCGCCGTGACGTCCAGGCAATGCTGGAAGGTGTAGCTGTCGTGGCTCCGTAGCGAGCCGAGTCCCGTGAGCACGGGCCGGTCGAGGACCTCCGTCACCACGATATCCACCTGGCCCAGCAGCCGCTGCACCGCCGGGTGATCCTCGTAGGCCCCCTGGAAGCGCGGCGACTTGAGGGCGGCCCGGATCTCCCGCGTCGAGGCCGACCGCAGGTCCGCGGTCTCGCGCGCGGTCAGCGCGAAGGTATTCAGGATCTCGGTGGTGGTGGCCAGCCGCGTGGACTCCGACAGCACGTGCTCGTAGGGGATGTCGCGGGTGTCCGGGTCGTCGATCCAGACGGCGCCCCATCCGAGATCCCGGAGGCGTCCGATGTACTCGTCAGTGAGGACGACACCCGGTCCCAGGAGGGTGTAGCCCTCGCGGTTGTGCAGTCCCACGCCCAGACTCATGCCGGGGCGAACGTCGTCGAGTGAGGTCAGGATCACGTGCCGGTTCCCTCCCGTGCTCTGCTTCCGTGACGCAAGAGGCGTGCCTAAAGCTGCCCGGGGAGAACCTCAGGGTGAGAGTACGTGGATATCGGTAGTCGACTTAGGGGGTTCCCCCAATTGACTGGCGCGATCGGCGGATGATTTCATGTGCGCGTCGAAATCCCGCCGGGCAAAGTTTGCCCGGCGCGCGGCGGCTTCTGAGCGGAGGAGGATCTGGAGTGGCAGAGCACGCTGGCGCTATCCTCGTCATCGACGACAACCGGGATCTTGCCAAGCTGCTCTCCCAGCACCTGTCGAGCCGGGGCTTCACGGTTGCGACGGCGGCGAGCGGCGCGGCAGGGCTCGCGCTCGCGGCGGATCTCGATCCGCGACTGATCCTCCTGGATCTCCGGCTCCCCGACATGAGCGGGCTGGATGTGCTCGGCCGCCTCCGGGTGCTGCTGCCGGCGGCCGAGGTCGTGATCATCACCGGATATCCGGAATTCTCCTCCGCCCTGGCGGCGATCAAGGGGCGGGTCGTCGACTATCTCTGCAAGCCCTTCAGGCTGGGCGCCCTCGACGGGGCGCTCACGCGTGTCTTCGGCGCCGCGGAGATCGGGGGAACGGAGAGGCCTGTCCGCGAGGCGCGTGTCGGGCGCGCCGCGCTCAGGATGGTCGGGACATCGGATGCCTCGCTCGCCCTGCGCGTCCTCATCCGACAGCTCGCCGTCACCGGCGTTCGCGCGGTCCTGATCACGGGAGAGAGCGGGACGGGGAAGGATCTGGCGGCCCGGCTCCTCCATGCGGACGGCCAGCGCGCGGACGGCCCGTTCATCGCCGTCAACTGCTCGGCGGTCAGCGAGACCCTCTTCGAGAGCGAGTTCTTCGGCCACGAGCGCGGAGCCTTCACCGGCGCCGTCGCCACGCGCCGGGGCTTCGTGCAGATGGCCGACGGCGGGACGCTCTTCCTCGACGAGGTCGGCGAGATCCCGCTCTCCTGCCAGGCGAAGCTGCTCCGCTTCCTGGACGATCAGACCCTCATGCGGGTCGGCGGAGGGCAGAGCATCCAGGTCGACGTCCAGATCGTCGCCGCGACCAACCTCGATCTGCGCGCCATGGTTGCCCAGGGAGCCTTCCGCAGCGACCTCTTCTTCCGCCTCAACGTGGCGCCCATCGAGCTCACGCCGCTGCGCGAGCGTCCTCAGGACATCCTGCCGCTGGCCGCCTTCTGCCTGGACGAGGCCAATGCGCGCTACGGCAAGCGGGTGCCCGGGTTCACCCCGGAGGCGGAGCGCCTGATCGAGTCCTCCCGGTGGCCGGGGAACGTCAGGGAGCTCCGCAACCTGGTCGAGCGCCTGGTGATCCTCTCCATGGGCGCGCCCATCGAAGCGCGAGATCTCCCCGCCGAGCTCTTCGCCGATGCGGTAGTCAGCGCGCTGGGGAGCCACGTGGCGGCCATGTCGGCCGCTGGCGCTGCTCCGGCGAGGTCCCGGCGCGATGTCACCACGTCGCTGAGCGAGGCGAACCGCGCCCATATCCTCGAAGTGCTGGCGCGCGTGAACGGCAACAAGACGCAGGCCGCCAAGATGCTCGGCATTTCTCGCCAGACCCTCCGCTCCAAGCTCACGACCTGAGGTCGTCTCACCCGACGCGGTGAAAATCTGACCGGTCCCCCGGTCAGATTCTTGCCGGGCGGCAAGGTTTCCCCCAGCCGCTCCAAGCTTGCCGGGTGCCGTCCGCTCCGCACCGCTGCATTCTCGCCACCTTCCCGCGCGCCCGGCCCCTGGCACTGACCTTGCTCTCCGTCCATGTCCGCCGGCAGAGAAGAAAACCGGACGCCGCCCGGCACTGGATGCCGCGGGGCAGCAACGGACCAGGGTGAGCCCAGGAGG
>MGBT01000159.1 GCA_001788395.1 Candidatus Rokubacteria bacterium GWA2_70_23 | reverse complement strand
CTGATCAACGCCCTGATGGCGCTCGGGCTGAACGTGATCCTGAAGACGGGGCAGATCTCGCTGGCCCATGCCGGGTTCATGGCCATCGGGGCCTATACCTCGGCGCAGCTCACGGTGAAGCTCGGGCTGCCGTTTCTCGCGGGCTTCCTCCTCGGCGGGCTCCTGGCCTCGCTGGCCGCCTTCGTCGTCGGCCGGGTCATTCTCCGGCTAAAGGGCGTCTACTTCCTGCTCTTCACCTTCGCGCTCAGCGAGTTCCTGTTCCTCCTGAGCAAGAACGCCCCGGCGCTCACCGGCGGGAACACCGGGGTGGTGGGGATCAAGCCGCCGACGCTGCCCTTCCTCGCCGAGCCCCTGCGCTCGAAGGCGGCGTTCTACTACCTGGCCCTGGTGGTCCTGGCGCTGGCCGTGGCCTTCGTCGCCGCCCTCTACCGGTCGCCCTTCGGCCGGGCCATGAACGCCGTGCGCGAGTCCGAGCTGCTGGCCGCGGCCACGGGCTACAACCCCATGCGGATCAAGGTGATCGCCTTCTCCATCGGCTGCCTCCTGGCGGGCTTCGGCGGCAGCCTCTTCGCCCACTTCCTCCTCTACATCGCCCCCTTCAGCTTCACGTTCTGGGAGTCCGTGAACTTCCTGCTCATGAACATCGTGGGCGGGACCTCCTCGCTGGCGGGCCCCATCATCGGCGCCATGATCATCACACCCCTGCCGGAGTTCCTGCGGGCCTACGTGGTCTGGCAGCAGGTCCTCTACGGGCTCGTGCTGATGGTGTTCATGCGGTTCCTGCCGGACGGAGTCACCTCGCTGCTGGCCCCCCGGTACCGGGCGCTCGCGAGCTGGCTGGGCCGCCTGGGCCGGCCCGCCCCGGTCGAGGAACCGGTGCCGGCGCGCGCGCAGGGACGTGACCGGTGAGCGCCATGCTCGAGGCCCGCGGCCTCTCGAAACAGTTCGGCGGCCTTCACGCTGTCGACGGCCTCTCCCTGACCGTGGACGAGGGAAGCATCGTGGGGCTGATCGGACCCAACGGTGCCGGCAAGACCACGGTCTTCAACCTGGTGACGGGGCAGCTCCGGCCCAGCGCGGGCGAGGTGCATTTCAAGGGCCGGCGCATCACCGGGACGCCGCCCTATGACCTGGTCAAGCTGGGCCTGGTCCGTACCTTCCAGTCGATGGTGCTGTATAGCGAGTCCTCGGTGCTCGAGAACGTCCTCCGCGGCTGCGCCGTTCGGAGCCGGGTCGGGTTCTGGAGGGGGCTCGCGGGCTCGCGGCAGGCGACCCGGGAAGACGAGAAGGTCCGGGAGCGGGCCCTCGAGCTGCTCCACTTCGTGGAGCTCGCCGCCGCGCGGGACGAGCTGGCCCGGAACCTCCCGTACGGGCACCAGCGCGCGCTCGGCGTCGCCATCGGCCTCGCGACCGAACCGGAGCTCCTGATGCTCGACGAGCCCGTCGCGGGGATGAACCCCGAGGAGACCGCGCACATGGCGCGGCTGATCCGTCGGGTCAACGCGCGTGGCACCACGATCGTGGTGGTCGAGCACGACATGAGCTTCGTCATGCAGCTCTGCCGGGAGATCGTGGTCATGAATTACGGCAAGAAGATCGCCGAGGGACCGCCCGACCGCATCCGCAACGACCCGGCCGTGGTGGCGGCCTACCTGGGGGTGGACGAGGATGCCCAGGCTTGAGGTCCGCGACCTCCATGTCTCGTACGGCAAGGTGCGGGCGCTCCAGGGCGTGACGCTCACCGTGGAGGAGCGGCAGATCGTCTCGATCGTGGGGGCCAACGGCGCCGGGAAGAGCACGGTGCTCAAGGCCATCATGGGCCTGGTGCCCGTCGCCTCCGGGGAGATGCGTTTCGGCGACCGACGTCTGGACCGCATGTCCCCTCCCGGCATCGTCGGGGCCGGCGTGGCCATCTGTCCCGAGGGGCGGCGGCTGTTTCCGGAGATGACGGTCCAGGAGAACCTCATGATCGGCGCCTACCAGCGGGACAGCCGGCGGGCGGCGCTGGTCCTGGGCGAGGTCTATGGCTATTTTCCGATCCTGACGGAGCGCAAGCGTCAGCTCGCCGGCAGTCTCTCGGGGGGCCAGCAGCAGATGGTCGCCATCGGCCGGGCGCTCATGTCGGGCCCGCAGCTTCTGCTCCTGGACGAGCCGTCCCTGGGGCTGGCGCCCCTGGTCGTCCGCGATATCGCGAGCATCGTCCAGCGCATTCACGCCCGCGGCGTGTCCGTGATCCTGGTGGAGCAGAACGCGCGGATGGCCCTCCGGCTGTCCGACCGCGCCTATGTCATGGAAACCGGTCGGGTCACCCTGTCCGGCACCGGGCAGGAGCTGCTGAACAATACCCAGGTCCAGCGCTTCTACCTGGGGCTCTAGGAGATCGGAGGGGGATCAAGGTGGCGAAGCTCCTCGGGATCGACGTCGGTGGCACCTTCACCGACCTGTTCTACCTGGACGAGGCCACCGGCCGCGTCAGCATCAGCAAGGCGTCGACGACGCCCGGCGACCTGTCCGTCGGCCTCTTCGACGCCATGGGCCACATCGGGGTATCCGCCGGTGACATCGACCTCTTCATCCATGGCACCACCATGGCGACCAACGCCATCATCGAGCGAAAGGGCGCCCGCTGCGGCCTCATCACCACGCTGGGCTTCCGGGACGTCCTCGAGCTGGGGCGCCGCGATCGGCCCCACCTCTACGGCCTGCACGGCGTCCAGGAGCCGCTGATCCCGCGGGACTTGCGGCTGGAAGTGCGGGAGCGCCTGGACCACCGCGGCGAAGTGGTGGAGCCCCTCGACGAATCGGATGTTCTCGAGGCCGCGGAGATCCTTCGGGCCAAGGGCGTGGAGGCGGTCGTGGTCTGCTTTCTCCACTCGTACGCCAACCCCGTCCACGAGCGGCGAGCGAAGGAGGTCCTCCAGGGTTTCCATCCCGGGTGGCTGATCACCCTCTCCGCGGAGCTCCTGCCAGAGCTCTACGAGTTCGAGCGGCTCAGCACGGCCGCCGTGCACACCTACCTGCAACCGATGGTGGCCCGGTACGTCGGCGCGCTGAAGCAGAGGCTGGCGGAAGGCGGCTTTCGCCGGGACGTGCTGTTCGTGCAATCCAACGGCGGCATCATGTCCAGCGCCACGGCCTGCCAGCGGCCGGCGAACCTGGCCCGCTCGGGGCCGGCCGCCGGGGTCAGCGCAGCGAGCTACCTGGCGCGGCTGGCCGGCTTCGACAATGTCATCTCGGCGGACATGGGCGGCACCAGCTTCGACGTCTGCCTGATCCCGGGTGGCCGTCCGCGCACGACCGAGGAGACCAATCTGGGTTTTCGTCTTCCCCTCAGGGTGTCGATGATCGACGTGCATACCATCGGGGCCGGCGGCGGCAGCATCGCCTGGATCGACAGGGCGGGCATCCTCCAGGTGGGCCCGGAATCGGCGGGAGCGGACCCGGGTCCGGCGGCGTACCGCCGGGGCGGCACCCGACCCACGGTGACCGACGCCAACCTCGTCCTCGGCCGGATCAACCCGGGCTTCGTCCTCGGGGGCGAGCACGGCCTGAAGATGGATCCGGACGCGGCCTCCCGGGCCATCGAGGCCGAGGTGGGGAAGCCCCTGGGGCTCGCGCTCGAGGAGGCCGCCACCGCGATCATCAGGGTGGCCAACAACAATATGGCGGGCCGCATCCGGGTCGTTTCCGTGGAGCGGGGCCATGATCCCCGGGACTTCGCCCTGGTGGCCTTTGGCGGCGCCGGGCCGCTGCACGCCGCGGCGCTCATGAAGGACGTGGGGATCGGCCGCTCGCTCATCCCGTACTATCCCGGGGTCCTCTGCGCGCTCGGCTGCGTGACGGCGGACGTGCGCCATGACTTCGTGCGCACGGTGATGCGGAGCCTGGATGAGCTGGATCCGGAGGGCTTCCGCGCCATGGTCAGGGAGACCGTGGCGGACGGAACCCGGCTCATCCAGGACGAGGGGGTGCCGGTGGAGCGGGTGGACGTGCTGCTGGCGGCAGACATGGGTTACGAGGGCCAGCGGCACAATATCCGGGTCACCCTCCCCCCCGAGCTCAGCCCGGAGGGGATCACCGCCGCCTTCGCCGAGGCCTACCGGAGCGAGTACAAGCAGACCCTGGACGGGCTGCCGGTGCGGCTCACCACGCTCAGGGTGACGGTGCTGGGTTTGCGGCCCAGGCTCGACATCGGCAGCTGGGTGGCCGCCGGGTCCGCCCTGACAGGGATCCCGCAGGGACGGAGGGCCGTGTACTTCGACGGCCGCTATCACGACACGCCGGTGTATGCCCGGGCAGCCCTGCCCCCCGGCAGCGAGTTGGCCGGTCCGGCCATCGTGGAGCAGGCCGATTGCACCACCGTCCTGGAGCCGGACACGACGGCGCGCGTGGACAGGCTCGGCAACCTCATCCTGGAGGCGAGACACCCATGAATCCATCGACGCTCGTCGATCCCATCACCCTCGCGGTGGTGAAGGGCGGCCTCGAGCAGATCGTCGACGAGATGGACGCCATCATCGTCCGGGCCGCGTTCTCCCCCGTCATCTCGGAGCAGCTGGACCGGGCCAGCGGCGTCTTCCATCCGCGGACGGGCGAGGTGGTGGCCCAGGGACGGCTCACCCTGCCCATCTTCATGACGGCGATGCAGTTCTCCGTCCAGGCGGCGATGGCCGCGGCAGGGCGCCGGGGCGGCTTCAGGCCGGGAGACATCTACATCCTGAACAATCCCTACCTCGGGGGCACCCACCTGCCGGACGTCAAGCTCGTCATGCCCGTGTTCCAGGGCGAGGAGATCCTGGCGCTGCTGGCGGCGTGTGGCCACTGGAACGACATCGGGGGCTCGACCCCGGGGGGGTTCGCCCCGGGCGCCACCGAGATCCACCAGGAAGGCCTCCTCATCAACCCGGTCCCGCTCTACCGGGAGGGACGGCTCCAGGAGGATCTGCTGGGGCTTCTCCTCGACAATGTCCGCGTCCCGGAGGAGCGTCGGGGCGACCTCCAGGCCGTCGTCTCCGCCCTGCAAGTCGGGGCCGGTCGCTACACCGACCTCATCGCCCGCTACGGAGCGGACACGATCAATGCCTGCTTCGACGAGCTGAACGACCGCTCGGAGCAGCACATGCGCGCCCTGATCCGCGAGATCCCCGACGGCACCTACCTCTTCGAGGACGCCGTGGACAACGACGGCCACGTCGCCAGTCCGCTGCTCGTCCACCTCGCGCTGACGGTGGCCGGGGACCGCATGACCTTCGACTTCACCAGGTCCTCCGCCCCTGCCCGGGGGCCGGTGAATCTGCCCCGCAAGACCTGCATCGCCTCGTGCCAGATCGCCATCAAGCACATCTTCCCCGAGGTCACGATCAACGGGGGCTGCTTCCGGCCTTTCGACTACGTGATTCCGCCGAGCACGTTCGTGGGGGCGGAGTACCCGTATCCCATCAGCGGCTACCTGGAATCGGTGGGACGCGTCATCTCGGTGGTGTTCGGAGCCATGAGCCAGGCGCTCCCCGAGCGCACGCCCGCCGACCTGTTCGGCACCACCGGCGTCATCACCATGGCCGGGACGCATCCCGAGCGCGGCAACTATTACGTGATGCTCTTCCCCGGGGCCGGCGGCTACGGGGGCAATCCCCAGGGGGACGGACTGGTCAACGGGACCACCGCGCTGGGCGCCGCCAACTTTCCCTCGGTGGAATCCGTGGAGCATCGGGTGCCGGTGCGAGTGGAAAGGCTGGCCATCAGAGATGGCTCGGGCGGGGCCGGACGCCATCGCGGGGGCTGCGGCACAGCGTACCGCTATCGCAGCCTCACCGACGAGATCGCGGTGGCGGTGCTCGGGGACAGGCGGGACTTCCTCCCCTTCGGCGTCCTGGGGGGCAAGCCGGCCGCGGGCGCCGATGTCGTCTTCGGCAGCCGCGAGGGCGAGTTCCGGCTGCCCTTCGTCACGAAAGGCCGCCGGAATCTCGCGCGGGGTGAGGTGGTGGAGTACCTCTCCCCCGGCGGTGGCGGCTACGGCGACCCCCTGGAGCGCGACCCTGAACGGGTGTTGCGGGATGCCGTCCTGGGCTACATCAGCCGGGAGCAGGCCAGGGAGGATTACGGCGTCGTCCTCGAGCCGCGCGCGGGCTCGGACGGACTCGTCTCGTGGACCCTGGACCGGACGGCCACGACCGCGCTGAGGGCCGCGCTGCCGGATGCGCCGGGAGCCGTCCCCGGCCACCCGGCTGAAGCGAGGTGACACCGTGAGCCCTGCACCGGCGGGTCACCGCGCGAGCGGATTCACGCATCTGTTTTCCCCGGGGCGGGTCGGCACGCTCGAGGTGAAGAACCGGCTGGTGTTTGCCGCCACCAGCTCCGAGCTGGCGGACCACGACGGCTTCGTCACCGACGACATGGTGGAGTTCTATGCCGAGCGGGCCAGGGGCGGCACAGGCCTGCTCATCGTCGAGGCGACCTACGTGGAGCAGGAAGGCAAGCGCCTCCATCACAACGCCATGCTCCACGACGACCGCCATGTCCCGGGCATGAGACGGATCGCCGAGGCGGTCCACGCGGCCGGGGCCCGGATCGCCATCCAGCTCAACCACGGAGGTCGCGAGTCGATCCCGGAGGTCTCGGGGTCGGTGCCTCTGGCTCCCTCTCCCGTGCCGTCGCGCTTCACCGCCGTGGGGGAGCCGGTGGTGCCGAAGGAGCTCGACGTGGCGGCGATCCAGCGGATCATCCGGCGTTACGTCGAGGCGGCTCTCCGCGCCCGGCAGGCCGGGTTCGATGCCGTCGAGCTCCACGGCGCCCACGGCTACCTGATCGGGCAGTTCGTCTCACCGGAAGCGAACCGGCGCGAGGACGAGTACGGTGGCGACACCCGGAGGCGCGCCCGGTTGTTCGTCGAGCTGGTCCAGGGGATCAAGAAGGAGCTCGGCGGGGAGTTCCCGATCATCTGCCGGATGAACGGCAGCGACCACATCCCGGGCGGGCTCGAGCTCGACGAAGCGGTGGAGATCGCCGCCCTGCTGGAAACCGCGGGCGCCGACTCCGTCAGCATCTCCGGGGGCATCCACGCCTCACGGCCCTACATGATCGTGCCCGGCATGTCGGTGCCTCGCGGCTGCTATGTGCCGTACGGCGAAGCCCTCAAGGCGCGGCTCGGTATCCCCGTCATGACCGTGGGGCGCATCAACACCCCCGAGCTGGCCGAGGAGATCCTGGCGAAGGGACAGGCCGACTTCATCTGCCTCAGCCGCGCCCTGCTGGCTGATCCCTTCTTCCCCGCCAAGGCCGCGGCGGGACTCGTGGAGCGCATCGCCCCGTGCATCGCCTGCAACGAGTGCCTGGCCACGATCCACAGGCACAAGGGGATCGCCTGCACCGTGAACCCCATGGTCAGCCGGGAGCTGGAGTTCAAGCACCTCCTGGCCCGCGAGGCCCCTCCCAGGCGGGTGGCCGTGGTCGGGGGCGGTGTCGCCGGAATGTCGGCGGCCGTGACGGCCGCAAGCCGCGGCCACGAGGTCCACCTGTTCGAGAGGGACGGCGCCCTCGGGGGGCAGCTCCTGCTGGCCTATCTGCCCCCGCACCGGGAAGAGCTCGAGAACGCGCTTCGCTACTTCGAGCGCGAAGTGAAGCGGCTGGGCGTCACGGTCCACCTGAACAGGCTCTTCACCCCGGAGGACGCCCGGGAGCTCAAGCCCGACGCCATCATCCTGGCGACGGGGGCCGAATCCCGGAAGCCTGACGTGCCGGGCGTGGGCCTGCCCCACGTGATCATGGGCTGGCGGGTCATCGCGGGGCTCGAGGAGACGGGCCGGAACTGCGTCATCATCGGGGGCGGCCTCGTGGGGATGGAGGTGGCGGACTACCTGGCCCACCGTGGAAAGCGGGTGATCATGATCGCCCGCTCCGCCCCCTTGAAGAAGGCCGTCCACGCTGACCGGGTCTACTTCCTGGACCGCATCCGCGACCTCGGCATCGAGGTGCTCACCCACACGACCGTGCGCGAGATCGGCCCCGACACCGTGGAGGTCGAGCCGCCCAATGGCTGGCGCCGCGTGTTGAAGGACGTCGACAGCGTGATCCTCTGCACAGGCTACGGGCCGAGGACCGAGCATCACGAAGCGCTGACCGCCCTGGGCGTCCCCGTTCAGCTGGTGGGGGATGTCCTCGGCTCGAGGAAGTTCTTCGAGGCCATCGAGGAAGGGGCACTGGCCGCCATCACCCTATAGGAGGATTGGCCACGCTCACGGGAAAGGTCGCTCTCGTCACCGGCAGCGCGCAGGGCATCGGCTATGCCATCGGCTCCACCCTGGCGCGGCACGGCGCCCGTCTGGTCCTGGCCGACATGGACGCGGACGGGTGCCGCGCGGCCCAGGAACAGCTCCGATCCGCAGGAGCCCAGGTTGTGGCAGTCGCGGGCAACGTCGCCGTGGTCAAGGACGTCGAGGCCATGGTTGGCGCCGCCGTCACCGCCTTCGGCCGGCTCGACATCCTGGTCAACAACGCCGGCGGCAGCGCCCAGACGCCGCTCCGCATCGAGGACGTCACCGAGGAGCACTTCGATCGCGTGATGGCCTGGAACGTGCGCGGTACCTTCTTCTGCGTCAAGGCCGCCCTGCCGCATCTGAAGGCCCGCGGCGGATCGATCATCAACATGGCCTCCATCTCGGGGCGGGGAGGGACGGAGCTGGTGAGTCCCCAGTACAGCGCCGCGAAGGCCGCCATCGTCGGCATGACACGGAACCTGGCGAAGCACCTCGGTCCGCACGGGATCCGCGTGAACGCCATCGCCCCCGGCTTCATCAAGAGCAGCCCCCGGGTCGAAGCCATCTGGCGGACGCGCAACGAGGCCGAGGTGCTCAAGATGGTGCCCCTCGGGCGCCGGGGCGAGATGGACGACATCGCCCAGGCCGCCCTGTTCCTGGCCTCCGACGCTTCCGGCTACGTCACGGGGGCCGTCCTCGACGTGAACGGCGGCTTCTTCGCCCTGTGACGCCTGCGACCGGGAGGATCGCGGTGGCCGGCGAGATCCGGGGCGCGGCCCGCCCGGCGCGATCGGCTCACCGCAAGACGGGAGGCCAGTGAATGGAGCTCCGTGAAAGGCGGTTCCTCATCACCGGCGGGTTCAGCCTGATCGGCTCTCACATCGCCGAGAAGCTCATCGAGGCCGGCGCCGCCGAGGTGGTGCTGCTGGACAACGCCTCGATCGGCTCCCCCGTCACCGTGGAGCACCTGACGTCGAGTGGCCGCGTTCGGCTCGTGCGCGGCGACGTCTTGAGGATGCACGAGGTGATGGAGGCGCTCGACGGCGTGGACGGCGTCTTCCACACCGCGGCCTTCCTCACGCTGCCGATCTCGCAGAATCCCTGGGTCGGGCTCGATGTCAACGTCCGCGGCCTCATGACCGTGCTCGAGGCGTGCCGGTGGCGGGGCGTGAGCAAGCTCGTCTACTCCTCGTCCGTGGCCGTGTACGGGAACGCGCTGTATGGGATCGTGACGGAGGAGACGCCGTTCCTGGGCGTGGGAGTCCAGCCGGTGGCGGCGCTCTATGCCACCTCGAAGCTCATGGGGGAACAGCTCTGCGCCCTGTACCGGGAGCGCCACGCAGTGGACTCCATCGTCCTCCGCTACTCGACGGTGTACGGCGAGCGCCAGCACTCCCGGGGCGTGAACGTGCTGCACATCCTCGAGGCGTATGACCGGATCCGGCTGGGCCAGCGTCCGATCATCGTGGGGGACGGCCGCGAGGTCCACGACTACGTCTACGCGGGGGACGTCGCGCGCGCGAATCTCCTCGCGATGCGGAGCGATCTCTCCGGAGAGAGCTTCACCATCGCCACCGGCGTGGCGACCTCGCTGAACGAGCTCGTGCGGCTCCTGCTCCGGCTGACCGGCTCCGGCCTCACGCCGGAGTACCGGAGCGATCCCGGCAGGGTCCGCTCCGCGGGCTCCACCGAGATGCGGTTCAGCCGGGAGAAGGCCGCCGTCCGGCTCGGGTGGGCGCCGGAGGTGTCGCTCGAGGACGGTCTCGGGCGGCTCATCGCCTGGCGCGAATCGACCACGGCGGGGGCGACTCCACCCGTCACTCCGCAAGGAGGATCGTGATGCCGGATTTCGACGTGATCGTGGTGGGAGCGGGGAACGCCGCGCTGGCGGGGGGGCTCTTCCACGGGAACTATCCCGGCGGGACGGGGCTGATGTCCGGCGCCGTCTTCGGGCGGACCGCCGGCGCTCACGCGGCCGGCGAGTAGGGACAGGCCGTGGACCCGCTGATCCGCGTCATCGTCGCCAAGCCAGGGCTCGACGGCCACGACCGCGGCGCCAAGGTGATCGCGCGCTCGCTGCGGGATGCCGGAATGGAGGTGGTCTACACCGGCATCCGGCAGACGCCGGAGACGATCGTGCGCGTGGCCCTCGAGGAAGATGCGCAGGTCATCGGTCTCAGCATCCTGTCCGGCGCCCACCTCCCGCTGTGCCAGCGCGTCATGGACCTTCTCCGCGCGCAGGGGATGGACGACGTCGTCGTCGTGGTCGGCGGCACCGTGCCTCGCGACGACGCCGCGCAGCTCAGGCAGATGGGTGTGGCGGGCGTGTTCGGGCCGGGAACCCCCGTCCAGGAGATCGTCGACTTCATTCGTCGCGCCGTCCGGGAGCGCGGGGTCGGCCGCCCGCGATGAGGTGGGGGTCCGCCCGGTGACGCCCCTCCTCGAGATCAGCGGGCTCTGCAAGCGCTTCGGGGGCGTCCAGGCCAACGACCGCGTCAGCTTCACCGTGCGGCCGGGGGAGATGGTCGGGATCATCGGTCCCAACGGGGCCGGCAAGAGCACCCTCTTCGAGCTCATCACGGGGTTCGTGCGCCCCGACGCCGGGGACGTCCGGCTGGAAGGCCGATCGCTCGTGGGGCGATCCACGTGGGAGATCAACCGCGCGGGGATCGCCCGGACCTTCCAGAAGATGCGCCTCTTCCTCGGCATGACCGCGCTCGAGAACGTCATGGCGGCGACGGTCGAGCGCAGCCGGGACCTGGCGCATGCGCGGGAGCGCGCGCTCGCGTGCCTCGGCTTCGTCGACCTCGCCGACCGGCCTCACATCCCCGCGCGGGCGCTGAGCACCGGCCAGCGCAAGCGGCTGGAGCTGGCCCGCGCGCTCGCCACCGAGCCGCGCCTGCTCCTCCTGGACGAGGTGACCGGGGGAGTGGACCAGCGAATGATCCCCGCCCTGATGGCGCTGGTGCGACGCCTCCGCGGGGAGGGGGTCACGGTGGTGCTGATCGAGCACAACATGCGCGTGGTGATGGACCTCTGCGACCGCATCGTGGCCTTCCACCTCGGGGCCGTCATCGCGGACGGCTCCCCGGCCACGGTCACCCGGCACCCCGAGGTCGTCCGCGCCTACCTGGGTGGCCATGCCTCTCCTTGAGATCGAGTCACTCGACGTCTGCTACGACGACCTCCAGGTCCTGTGGTCGGTGTCGCTCCAGGTCGGCGAGGGCGAGATCGGCGTCCTGCTGGGACCGAACGGCTCGGGCAAGAGCACGGTGATGAACGCCATCTCGGGGCTCGTGCGCCCGCGCGGGGGGGCCATCCGCTTCCGCGGCGAGCGGATCGACCGGTTGCCCACGCACGCGGTGATCGACCGCGGCGTCGCGCACGTGCTGGAGCGGCGGCGGGTCTTTCCGCTGATGTCCGTGCTCGACAACCTCCTGTTGGGCGGCTTCATCCCCCGCTCCCGCCCGACACGCGCCGAGCAGCTCGAGCGCGTGCTGGGGCTGTTCCCGGTGCTGCGGCAGCGGCGGGGGCAGCTGGCGGGGACACTGAGCGGCGGCGAGCAGCAGATGCTGGCCGTCGCGCGCGGCCTCATGTCGCGTCCGAGCCTGCTGCTGGTCGACGAGCCGTTCCTGGGGCTGGCGCCGATGGTCGCCCGCGACCTCCTGGACGTGTTGGTCCGGCTCAACGGCGAGGGGATGACGATCCTGCTCGTGGAGCAGAACGTGGAGATGGCCCTGGGCATGGCGCACCGGGGCGTGGTGCTGGAGTCCGGGCGGGTCGCGATCTCCGGGTCCGCCCGCGAGGTGCTGGAGTCCAACGAGCTCCGCCAGGCCTTCCTGGGCGTGGTGTGAGCGGGGGAAAGGAGCAGGCGCGATGAGAGAGTTGCGCGCGGTGATGGGGGCAGCGCTGCTGGCGCTGGCGGCGATGAGCTGGGGGGCGGGGCCGGCGGTGGCGGCGGAGGACGAGATCCGGATCGGCGCGGTATGGGGGCTCACGGGGCCGACGGCCGGCGTGAGCCAGGAGGGCCGCCGCGGCATGGAGATGGCCCAGGAGCTGATCAACCGCAAGGGCGTGCTCGGCAAGAAGATCCGTGTGATCTTCGAAGACGACAAGGCGGATCCCGCCGTCGGCGTCTCGGCCACCGAGAAGCTCATCACCCAGGACAAGGTGGTGGCCTTCGTGGGCGGGGTCGGCAGCACCATCTGCAACGCGATGCTCGGGGCCTTCGAGAAGTACAACCCGCGGCCCATCGGTGTCCTCACCGGCTGCGGCGCCACGACCATCGAGCAGCGCTTCGGCAAGGAGCGCGGCTACTTCTTCGTCCACCCGTGGGAGTACTACTACCAGTCGACGATGCGGGACTTCCTGCTGAGCCTGACGCCGCGCCCGCAGACCGTCTTCATCGCCCACGAGGACCGGCTCTACGGCACCTCCCACGCCAAGATGGCCGACGAGTACTTCAAGGAGGCGGGGTTCAAGGTGGTGGCGCGCGAGGGCTTCAAGTCGGGCGCTCCCGATCTCACGCCGCTCCTCACGCGGGCGAAGGGCATGAACCCCGACGTCTTCTACTGGATCGCCTACGGCGCCGACGCGATCCTGATCACCAAGCAGGGCAAGGAGCTCGGCTTCAACCCCCGGCTCTACGCGAGCACCGTCCAGCTGGGGACCCAGGAGTACCGCGACGCCGTCGGCCTGGACAACGCGGAGGCCTTCGTGGGGATCACGGTGTGGGAGCCCAACGCGGATTTCGCCGCCTCCCGCGAGTGGCCCGATCTCCTGCCGTCGACCCGCGACTGGGTGCGGGAGTACACCGCGCGCTACAAGCGCGAGCCCCACTACTACTCGATCATGAGCTACGTCGCCCTGGTGGCGGCGGCCAAGGGGATCGAGGCGGCGGGGAGCCTCGACCGGGAGAAGGTCGTGGCGGCCATCGAGAAGATCAACACCATGTCGCCCATGGGCCCGCTCAAGTTCTCGCCGAGCAAGTTCGCGGTGAACCACGCCTTCAAGCAGATGATGATCTTCCAGTGGCAGAAGGGGCAGAAGGCGCTGCTCTTCCCCCGCGACACGGCCACGGGAGCGGTGCGGTACCCGTTCCCGCCCTGGACCCCGCGCTAGGGGCGCGGGAGGGGGAGGGGGAGGGGTCGCGTGTCGGCTGCGATGCTCGCGCAGGTCACCGCCAACGGCCTGTCGCTGGCGGGGCTCTACGCGCTGGTGGCGGTGGGCCTGACGCTGGTGTTCGGCGTGATGCGGATCCTGAACTTCGCCCACGGCGAGTTCGTGATGATCGGCGCCTATCTGACGTACTGGCTGTTCGCCCTCTGGGGCGTGGACCCGCTCCTGTCGTTCGCGCTGGTCCTGGCGCTCATGGCGCTCCTCGGGGCCCTCGTGCAGGTCACGCTCGTCACGCGCGTCCTCGCCGCGCCCCACCTCAACCAGATCCTGTTGACCTTCGGCATCGCCGTGACGCTGCAGAACCTGGCGCTCCTGCTGTGGACGGGTGACCTGCGGGCCATCAAGGTGTGGTACGCCTCGACGGCGCTCAGCGTGGCGGGCGTGAGCTTGAGCCTCGGGCGCACGGTGGGCATCCTCATCGCCGCCACGCTCACGGTGGGCCTGTACCTGCTCCTGTTCCGGACCGAGTACGGCCGCGCGCTCCGCGCGGTGGCCCAGGATCCCGACGCCGCGCTCGTCATGGGGATCCCCATCCAGCGCGTCTACGTGCTGGCCATGGCGATCGGCGCCGCCTATGCGGGCGCGGCGGGCGTGGTGGCGAGCGTCAGCATGTTCACGTACCCGCTCCTCGGGTTCCTCTTTGGCCTCAAGGCCTTCTGCGTCGTCATCCTCGGCGGGCTCGGCAGCGTCTTCGGGGCGGTGCTGGCGAGCCTCTTCCTCGGCCTCGTCGAGTCGTTCGTCGGCACCCTCATCCCGCAGGGCGGAAGCTGGGCCGAGGCGATCTCGTTCATCGTGCTGCTCCTCGTGCTGCTCGTCCGCCCCCGCGGCATCCTGGGCCTGGAGTGAGCGCCGCCGCCGCCCGCGCCGGCTGGACCCTCGTCGCGCTGGCCGCGCTCGTGGCGCCGGTCCCGCTCGGCAACTACGGCCTCCACCTGCTGGTGCTCGTCTGCATGTACGTCGCGCTGTCGTCCAGCTGGAACATCCTGACGCTGGCCGGCCAGCTCACCCTGGGGCACGCGGGCTTCTTCGGCGTCGGCGCCTACACCTCCGCGCTGCTGGCGCTCAGGCTCGGCGTCCCGTTCTGGGCGGGCATGGGGGCGGGCGCGGTGGCGGCGGCGGCACTGGCCGGCGTCATCGGGCTGGTGTGCCTGCGCCTGCGCGGGGTCTACCTGGCCATTGCCACGCTCAGCCTGGTGGAGGCGCTGAAGATCGTCGTCCTCAATGTCCCCGACGTCACCGAGGGCTCCATCGGCATCACGCTGAGCCCGGTCTTCGCGGGTGCCCGCCGGCCCGCCTACTACGTGATGCTGGCCGTCGCGGCGCTGCCCGTGCTGGCGACGGTGTGGATCAAGCGGTCGAAGCTCCACGTCATCCTCGGCGCCATCCGCGAGGACGAGGGCGCGGCCCAGATGGCCGGCATCAACACCACGGCCTACAAGGTCTTCGCCTTCGCCCTCAGCGCCGCCTTCGCCGGCTTGGCCGGGGGCTTCTACCCTCACTACATCACCTACATCGTCCCCGACACGGCGTTCAGCATCGGGCTGTCCATCGAGGCGCAGATCATGCCGATCCTCGGCGGGCTCTACACCGTGGCCGGCCCCGTGGTGGGCGCGGTGGTGCTGACGCTGGCGGGCGAGTACCTGCGCACGCGGTTCGGGGCGGCGAATCTGCTCGTCTACGGGGTGGTCATGGTCCTCGCGATCCTCTGCCTGCCCGGGGGGCTCGTGGGGCTGGCCCGCCGCTGGCGGGCGCCGTTCCGGGTGCGGCGGGCCGAGCAGCCGCAGGAGGGGGTGGCCGATGTTCGATAAGGACAAGATCGAGGAGATCCGCCAGGCCAGGCAGGCGTCGGGCGGCGACGTCGAGCCCCGGTCGCTCTACACGCCCGCCGATCTCGCGGAGACCGGCTTCGATTACCTGCGCGACCTCGGGGTGCCCGGCCAGTATCCCTTCACGCGGGGGATTCACCCCGCGATGTACCGCGAGCGCCTCTGGACGATGCGGCAGTACGCGGGCTTCGGGTCGGCGCAGGAGACCAACGAGCGCTTTCGCTACATGCTCGAGCGCGGCATGGTCGGGATCAACGTCGCCTTCGACCTGCCCACCCAGCACGGCTACGACTCCGACCACCCGCGGGCCCGCGGCGAGGTCGGCCGGGTCGGCGTCCCCGTCAACTCGCTCCGCGATCTCGAGGTTCTCTTCGACGGGATCCCGCTGGGGCAGGTGAGTCCCGCCAACGCCATCAACGCGCCGGCGGCCGTCATCCTGGCCATGTACGTGGCGCTGGCCGAGCGGCAGGCGCTGCCGCTCGAGCGCCTGTCGGGCAGCACCCAGAACGACATTCTCAAGGAGTTCATCGCGCGCGGCACGTACATCTTCCCGCCGGCGCCGTCGCTGCGGCTCGTCACGGACGTCATCGAGTACTGCGCCGGCGCGCTGCCTCGCTGGAACTTCATCAACGTGTGCGGGTATCACATGCGCGAAGCCGGCTCCACCCTCGTGCAGGAGGTGGCCTTCGCGCTGGCCGACGCCTGCACCTACGTGCAGGCCGCCGTGGACCGGGGCCTCGCCGTCGACAACTTCGCGCCGCGGTTCGCGTTCAACTTCACGGCCGGCACCGACATCTTCCGCGAGGCCGCGAAGTTCCGGGCCATGCGCCGCCTGTGGGCCCGGCTGATGCGGGAGCGCTTCGGCGCCCGCAAGCCGGACAGCTGGAAGTTCCGCACTGGCGCCGGCTCCGGCGCGAGCCAGCTGACGGCGCAGCAGCCCGAGAACAACATCGTCCGGGTCACCCTCAACTCGCTGGCGGCGATCCTCGGAGGCGTCCAGTCGCTCCACACGGCCGCCTACGACGAGGCCCTCGCCTTGCCCACCGAGAAGTCCGTCAGCCTCGCGCTCCGCACCCAGCAGGTGCTGGCGTACGAGGCCGGCGTGACCGAGACGGTCGATCCCCTGGCCGGGTCCTACTACGTGGAGTCGCTCACCGGCGAGATCGAGGCCCGCGCCGCCGCGCTGATGGGGCAGATCGAGCGCGAGGGAGGCATGGTGCGGGCGATCGACTCGGGCTGGGTGCATACGCAGATCGCCGAGGCGGCCTGGGCGTACCAGCAGCGCGTCGAGGCCGGCGCGGAGGTCGTGGTCGGGGTCAACCGATTCGTCGAGCCTGCGCCGCCGCCCGGATTCGCCCTGCACCGCCACGCAGAGGGATTCGAGGCCGAGCAGACGGCCGCGCTGAAATCGCTCCGGGAGACGCGCGACAGCGCGCGGGTGCGCCGGGCGCTGGAGGAGCTGAGATCCGCGGCGGCGTCGACGACGAATGTGCTGCCGGTCCTGGTCGAGACGGTGAAGACCTACGCGACCATGGGGGAGATCTGCGGGGTCCTGCGGGAGGTGTTCGGCGAGTACCGAGCGCCCCAGGTCTACTGACGCCGTCCTCCTGCGCCCGCGGGCCCTGGTCCGCCCCCGCCCGCGCGGTGTCGCGCTGATCCGCGCGGGCGTCACGGCCGAACGCCCCAGAGAAATAGTCTAGACGCCGCCCCACCCGTCCCCGCGGCGATCACGTCGCCCCGCCCCTCCGCTCGCCCCTTCGACGCCCTCCATGACACTCGGCGGGACCCCACCGCGGCCTCGGGACCCCACCCCTCCGCGCGCCCCGTGCCCACGGCCCCGCAGCGGAGCAGGATGGCTCCGGGCCAAAGGCTCTCGCGGCGTTCCACGCTCGCCCTCGCCCCCTTGCCCCGTCGCGGCGGGCGGGTGCTGGGGTGTCAGGCCCGGGCTCTCGGGGGAGGACCGGAATCGACCCCACCGTTACGCCACCTGGATCGTCTGGATACCAACAAATTCAGACTCGAGTTTCGGCTCGCCATCTTCGAGGAGCATCTCCACGACTTCTTGAAGATTCTGCCGCAGTTCGTCGAGGCCCTCCCCCTGACTGTGGGCACCGGGCCAGCCTGGCACGTAGCCCACGTACAGCCCGGTGTCCGGGTCTCGCTCGACTACGATGTTGAAGGTGCGCATAGGTCAAACTCCCTCCGATCGATGCTACTCCTGTGGCTCACCAGAATCGTGTCCATTGTCGGCCCAACGCCGCAGTGAGCGGCGCGCGAAGCGCGTCCGCTCTACTCCGAAGTTATCCGTCCATTTCACGCCGAGCGACGGCATGGTCGGACAGAAACCAAGTCGTCGTCGCCTACAGGCCGGACGTCCCTGGTGTTCAGCGTCAACAGCGCCGCGGTCCTACCGGATGCCGTCACGAACTCGACCTCGAGCCCGTCTGGCTCGTAAACTTCCACGACCGCGCCAAGATCTCCCTTGCGCAGCCCGTGGTCAGGTAGGTCGCGGTCAAGAACGATGGTGTCGAGAACCCGATACGTCATCTGCCGCCCTCCCGATAAGCCGTCACAAACCGGGGCAACTCCTCGCCCGTACGCACAACCCAGACGCTCACCACTTCCGCCGAGCCCCCGGATGGCCCACCCAGCGTAGCGCGGCGGAAGTTGTCAACGGTTGTGAGACACGGCTGGGCCGCATTTAGTGTCGAGGCTCGGCGGTCGAACCGCCCGCCGGGTGCGGTGAGGGCTCGAGGAGGGGGATACCGAGATAGCGCCCCCCCTCGTCCGCGTCGATCCTGGGCCCTCTGTGCGGGTCAACGGGGGAGCACCTCGGCCCCGGAGGGCTCGGAGGGCGTCGCCAGGGCGGGGCCGGGTCCCGACGCGGGCGGGTGATCCAGACCGCGGCCGGGAGCGCCGGTGGCTCCGGCGGCTTGCGCACGAAGCGGTCGGGATGGGCGGCGTAGGCGGCCGTCAAGACCGCGCGGCGCCGGGCGCGGACGCCCTCGGCCTGCCCATAGTGCACCGTGGCCGGCGTCAGCAGCCCGATGCCGCCATGCCGGTGCGCGGCGTTGTACCACGTGAAGAAGGGGTGGCAGAAGGCCCGCGCGGCCTCGAGGCTCCCGAACCGCGCCGGGAAGTCGGGGCGGTACTTGAGCGTCTTGAACTGCGCCTCGGAGAACGGGTTGTCATTGGAGACATGCGGGCGGCTGTGCGTGCGGGTGATGCCGAGATCGGCGAGGAGCAGGGCCACGGGCTTGGACGTCATCGACGAGCCCCGGTCAGCGTGGATCGTGAGCTGGCCGGGGAGGACCCCCTGCTTCTCCCCGGTGGCCGCGATCAGCCGCTCGGCCAGGGCCGCGCTCTCCTGGTGCGCGACCATCCAGCCGACCACGTACCGGCTGAAGATGTCGAGGATCACGTAGAGGGAGAAGTAGGTCCACGTCGCCGGGCCGAGGAGCTTGGTGATGTCCCACGACCACACTTCGTTCGGGCGGGTGGCCAGCAGCTCCGGCTTGGGGGCGACGTGGCGGAGCTGGTTGCGCCGCTCGCGGACCTCGTGGGCCGCCGCGAGGAGCCGGTACATCGTGCGGATGGAGCAGTGGTAGTGGCCTGCGTCGAGCACGGTGGCGTAGATCTCGGTCGGGGCGAGATCGAGGAACCGGGGATGGTGCAGCTGGGCCAGCACGGTGTGGCGTTCGGCCTCGGTCAGCGCCCGCGCGGGGCGCGGCCGGGGGGCGGGCGTCGGGCGGGGTCGGCGCCGCCGATACACCGTCGCGCGGCTCACCCCGAGCGCCGCACACGCGGCCTGCGTGCCCACCGCGGGGGCCAGGTCCATCACGGCGCCCAGCAGCCGCTCCCGGCGGTGCCGGCCGTCTTCAGGGGGATCCCCAAGATCTCGGAGAGTTTTTTTTGGACCTCGATGATCGTCTCCGCTTGCTTGAGGCGGCCCTCCAGGCGCGCCTTCTCGCGCTCGAGCTCGGCCACCCGCCGCGCCAGAGGCGAGCCCGGGGCGGCGGGGCGCCCGCGCTTCTTGGGGCGCAAGGCGGCCAGCGTCCCCTGCTCCCGCTGCCGCCGCCAGGTCGTCAGGTGGGACGAGTACAGGCCCTCGCGCCGCAGGAACCCGCCCAGCTCGCCCGCGCCCGCGCAGGCGTCGGCCTCATGCAAGACGCGCAGCTTGTACTCGGCCGTAAACCGGCGCCGCGCCGCGCGCTCGGCCACCTCGGGGTCCGGCGGGGGGGATGGGGCCATGACGCGCAGGGCGGCCGCGCCGCCGCTCACGCTCGCTGGACTCGGGGCATCAGGCACCTCCGTGCCGGCACGGGCCGGCCGCTGGGAACCACTCGGCTTCTTCCGGGCTGCCATAGCTGAGACACCTCGCTCCGCCCTCTACAGTAATTCCAGGGGAGGTCCGTGTCTCACTATCGTTGGCACAGAGGGACGGCACCTCGACCAGCGCAGAGAACGTCGCCTCCTCCTCCGGAGTGAGCCGCAGAAGCGGTGCCTTCGTACTCACTGACGCGAAGACAATGCGCTTACGCTCAAGCCCTTGCTCTGTCCTGAAGCTCAGCCGTTCGAATCCGATCAATTCGCGTTCCTGGGAACCACCAGTCCACGAGACGTGCGTCCGTGCGTCGTGGAGCTCGAGGCTTCCATGTGAACCCTTCTTTACGGTTGCCGCTATCGCCAAGTAGTCCATTGCGTCAGTTCCTCGACCACGTTCGATCTTGGCCGACAGCGACACGTTGACTATCAAGTAGCCGGTGATCGCCTTGTATGCGAAGAAGGCTGCGGCGCCGAGAAACGCGAGAACCTGGGTTGTGACCTTTGCGATCTCGAGCCATGGACAAGCGGGCATGGACTCCACCTTAGCTGGCTAGCGTTCGCGTTCACCGGCCGCGGCGAGCGAATGCGAGCCAGCGGTCCGGTCCAACGCGCTGTTATGCGGACGGTCCCGCGTTGCATTCCTTGAGAACCGCGAGGCCGGGTTCCGTGAGGTGCACGAAACTTGGATGTACGGTCTGTCCGTCCTCAACCTCGGGGACCTCCCATCTGAGCAGATTCAGTCGAAGGAGATTGTCGAGCAGAAGATCGCCATCCGTCTCGGGGACACCGGCGTCACGGTACAGTTCCCGGGGTCTGAAGAATAGGAACTCGGCGGGGATCTCGGTGCGCGTGGGGTTCCAGCCGTGAACCTTCGTGAGCAACTCTGGGCGCTTCTGCTGATACCGGGCGTATACGTGACGGAGGATCAGCGCCTCCTTGGGTGAGATCCCCGCGAGGACCTCCACGCACAGGCGATGCAACCCATCGCGGGCCTTCGCGGTGGCAGCATTGGCCAACAGCGTGGACCACATCTCCTGCACCGTTGGGTCTTCCTCGAGAGAAGCTTTTTCAACGAGGGGTACGAGTATTTGGAGCGGGACCGGTGCTGGCGCGAGGCCAGCGTCCTCGACTAGCTTTCTCGCCCCCTCTGCGATCCGGATTTGATTGCGGAACCGGCGATAGCGAACTTTGTCTGCGAGCAGTTGGCCAGTTTCGTCAACGGCGGGACCAAGAAGACGATTCAGGAACGACTGTGCACCTTCCAGGACGGCCTTCGGCACCCCGGCCAAATCGAGCAGCCTATCGAGGGCCATTCATCATCCCTGTCGCATAACGTCCGCGTTGACCGGCCGCGGCGAGCGAATGCGAGCCAGCGGTCCGGTCGAACGCGATGTTAGGCCTCGCTCTCGGGCCAGAATGCAGTCGCGTCATCATCATTGCCAGTCAGGAGAACGACGTCACCGTAGGGGGCGATCCATAGCCGTCCAGCCACTGGCAGGTTCGCCGATTCGCACACCATTGTCCACAGGCTGGCCATATCGGTGACGATCATCTTCAGTGTGGGGATCAACTCCGAGCGAAAGCTCGCACTGATGCCAGGCTCCCCCAGGTTCGCGTTGATCTCCCATGGGCCATCTCCTGCCTGCGAGTGCTGCACAGTTACGGCAATCGGGTGGTGTTCCATGATGTCGCGAATGCCTTTCCGCAATTCCCCACTCTCGTCCGTCGAGTCGCGCAGCTTATCCAGCCACGCAGAGTGGCGCTCGAACGCTTGGCGAAGGGCATCGCCGCCACAGAGTGGCTTCAAAAGCTGCAACTTCGCTGGTTCGGCAATGACCGAGCGCAGCTTCTTGTACTTCCTTGGCGCCGAATCGGAATGCGTGAAAAGGACATGGCGGATCGCTTTGGCGAACTGATCTGCCAGTCTCCTGGCGTACACGAACGCCAGATCGACATACAATGGCAAAAGCGCACTGGCTTCGAGGCCCGTGTTCCATCGCTCGGCGTCCACTGGATCTTGGTCGAAGCCCGGGTCGGAGCCGAGGCGGATACACTTCGCGAGTTCGCGAAGCGTTAACGTGAAGTGCCTGACGGTCTGGTCGAACGCCCTGATGTCAGCCAACTGACCTCGCGACAGGTCCACTGGCAGACCGGCAGCCTTTCGGATATTGCTCGCTTGATGAAGCAATCGAAGGATTGGAAGCCACAGGAGTTTCATCCCTTGGCTGTTTGTCGCCCACCCGTGCCGAGGCACACGGCCTGCCCGGGAGGAGTCGGCAAAATCGAGAGCTATCCGCATGCGTGATCGCTACGAAGGCCTAGACAGTATGACTTCCACGAGGTGAGGCTG
>MGBT01000158.1:27658-39508 GCA_001788395.1 Candidatus Rokubacteria bacterium GWA2_70_23 | reverse complement strand
TCTTCTTCTACCCGGCCGACTTCACCTTCGTCTGAGCGACCGAGTTCGCTGCTCTGGCAGAGCAGCATGAGCGGTTCGTCAAGATGGGATGCGACGTCGTCACGGTGAGCACGGACACCCAGTTCGTGCACCTCGCGTGGCAGCGGGAGGAGAAGGAGCTGGCGCAGGTGAAGTACCCCATGGGCGCCGATCCGACGGGGAATCTCTCCCGGATGTTCGGGGTCTACGACGAGAACACGGGCCTGGCCCTGCGGGGGACCTTCATCATCAACCCCGAGGGCAAGCTCCTGAACTCCGAGGTCAACTTCTACAACATGGGCCGCAACATCGACGAGATGATGCGAAAGTTCAAGGCCAACGTCTACCTGGCCAAGAAGACCAACGAGGCCTGCCCGTCCAAGTGGAAGGACGAGGGGGACAAGACGCTCGTCAACCCGGGCGCCAAGATGGTCGGCAAGGTCCACGAGGCGCTCAACGCCTGAACTCGCGCCGCCGGCTGCGGGGCGTTCACTGCTCGCAGCCGGCCGCCGCTGCACGGGTCACTGTAAGGTATAGTAACTCGCATGACTTCCTTTCCGCTCGCGCTCGACGGCATCCGGGTGATCGATCTCTCCCGCGTCATCGCCGGCCCCTGGTGCGGCGCGCTGCTGGGCGACCTCGGGGCCGACGTCATCAAGGTGGAGGACACGGGCGGGGGCGACGAGTCGCGCACCTGGCCGCCCCACAAGGACGGCGAGGCCGCGGCCTACCTCCTCTTCAACCGCAACAAGCGCGCCATGACGCTGGACCTCAAGACGCCCGAAGGCGTCGAGGTGGTCAAGGCGCTCGTCCGCGGCGCCGATGTCCTCCTCGAGAACTTCCGCACCGGCACCATGGAGTCCTTCGGCCTGGGCTACGAGGGGCTATCCGAGATCAACCCGCGGCTCATCTACTGCTCCGTCTCGGCCTTCGGCCGGACGGGGCCGCGCAAGGACAGCCCGGGCTACGAGGCGCTGATGCAGGCCTTCAGCGGCATCATGTCCATCACGGGGGAGCCGGGTGGCCAGCCGGTGCGCGCCGGCGTGTCCTTCCTCGACCTCTCCACCGGGATCCTCTGCGCGCTGGGCATCTCGACGGCGCTGCTGCAGCGCCAGCGCACGGGGCTCGGGCAGCGCGTGGATGCCTCATTGCTCGAGACCGCGGTGAGCCTGCTCGCCTTCCACGCCGAGGGCTATCTCCTCACGGGGGGGGTGCCGCGCCCGCTGGGCTCCGGGCACCCGTCGCTGTCGCCCTACCGCAACTTCCGGTGCACGGACGGCCAGTGGATCTTCATCGCCGCCGCCAACGACCGCTTCTGGCAGAAGCTGGCCCATGCGCTCGGCCGCGACGATCTGGCCGCCGATCCGCGCTTCACCGCCAACCAGGGGCGCGTCCAGCACCGCGCCGAGCTCGAGGCGATCCTCGAGGAGACCATCGCCCAGCGCGAGCGCGAGCCGCTGCTGGCGCTCCTCGAGAAGGCCGATGTGCCGGCCACGCCGGTGAACACCGTGGACCAGGTCATGAACGACCCGCAGACCATCGAGCGCGGCATCGTCCAGCGCGCCGTGCACCCGCGGCTGGGGGAGATCCCCGTGGTCGGCACGCCGCTCAAGTTCTCTCGGATGACGCCCGGCGTACGCCGCGCCGCCCCGCTGCGCGGCGAGCACACCGACGAAATCCTGGCCGAGTGCGGCTACTCGTCAGACAGGATCCAGGGCCTCCGCGCCCGGAAGGTCATCGTCTAGGTGAGAAGCTGGGACCACCGCAAGCTCGGCGGCGGCTACTAGCAGGTTGCTGAAACACCCGCAGGCTGCTCAAAAAGGTCCAGATGCGAGGCGGCGCCCGACGGCCGCACGCGAGGCGTACGCCGCTTGGCGAGCCGAGCCGGAGGCGAGGTGAGCGGATCCGGAGATCCGGGCGAGCGTGAGCGAGCCACGTCGAGCGTGCGGCTGAGGGCGCCAACGAAGCAGATGGGCCTTTTTCAGCGGCCTGCTAGAGGAGAGCTACCCATGGCATCCGGTGTCACCCAGAAGCTCCTGCACGTCGATCTCACGACCCGGCAGACGCGCGTCGAGGAGATCCCCGAGACGATCCTCCGCAAGTACATGGGCGGTGGTGCGCTGGCCTGCCATCTGCTCCTGCGCGAATTGCCCCCGGGCGTGGACCCGCTCGGCCCCGACAATGTCCTGGTCTTCACCACGAGCATCATCAACGGGATGTCGCTCTCGGGGACCAACCGCTACACGGCAGCGGCCAAGTCGCCGCTGACGGGCGGCTACGGCGAGTCCGAGGCGGGCGGCTGGTGGGCGCCCGAGCTGCGCGCGGCCGGCTACGACGGCGTCGTGATCCGCGGGCGCTCCGAGACCCCGGTGTACCTCTGGATCAAGGACGGCGAGGTCGAGATCAGGGACGCGCGCGCCTACTGGGGGAAGCTCTCGGGCGAGGTCCAGGAGGGGCTCGAGCAGGAGCTGGGCGACAAGCGCATCCGGGTGCTGCAGACGGGCGTGGCCGGCGAGAAGGGCGTGCGGTTCGCGGCGATCGTGAACCAGCTCAAGCACTTCCACGGCCGCTCGGGGCTCGGCGCCGTCATGGGCTCGAAACGCCTCAAGGTCATCGCCGTCAGGGGCAGCACGCCCCCCGTGGCCCAGGACAAGGGCGCCGCGAAGACCGCGCTCACCTGGTTTCGCGAGCACTACGACCGCGCGAATGACCGCTTCCACCAGCTCGGCTCGGCGGGCGTGGTCCTGGCCCTCGAGGCCAGCGGCATCCTCCCCACGCGCAACTTCCGCGACGGCTCCTTCGAGCACGCCAGGGCGATCAGCGGCCAGACGATGGCCGAGACCATCCTGGTGCACCGCGGCACCTGCTTCGCCTGCGCCGTGGCGTGCAAGCGCGAGGTCGGGATCCCGGAGGAGGGGGTGGACCCGAAGTACGGCGGGCCCGAGTACGAGACGCTGGCCGCCACCGGGTCCCTCTGCGGCGTGGGCGATCTCCACGCGCTGGCGCGGATCAATCAGCTCCTGGCGCAGTACGTGCTGGACTCCATCTCGACGGGCGCCGTCATCGCCTTCGCCATGGAGTGCTTCGAGCACGGCATCCTCACAACGAAGGACACGGGCGGGCTCGACCTCACCTGGGGGAACGCCGAGGCCGTGGAAGCGCTGGTGGGCCTCATCGGCCGGCGCGAGGGCCTGGGCGATCTCCTGGCCGAGGGCGTGAGGCTGGCGGCACGGCGTCTCGGCAAGGGCGCCGAGCGCTTCGCGCTCCACGTCAAGGGGCAGGAGCTGCCGATGCACGACCCGCGCGGCAAGAAGGGCCTGTCGCTGGCCTACGCGCTGTCGCCCACGGGCGCCGACCACATGGAGGCCCCCCACGACCCGCTCTACGCGGGCTTCCACCCGCAGGGGCACCCCATGGGCCCGCTCGGCCTCATCGAGCCGCTGGATCCGCTGACACTGGACGCCAGGAAGGTGCGGGCGTTCTTCGTCACCCAGCAGGTCTGGAGCTTCTACAACTGCGTCGGCATGTGCGACTTCGTCGGCACGCCGCTCAACGCCCTCGGCCTCGAGCCGCTGGTGAGCTACGTCAACGGCGTCACCGGCTGGAACATGAGCCTCTACGAAATGATGAAGGTGGGCGAGCGCGCCAACACCATGATGCGCCTCTTCAACTGCCGCGAGGGGTTCACCCCGGAGGACGACCTCTTGCCGAAGCGGCTGCACGAGGGCATCGGCAACGGCCCGCTCAAGGGCGAGACGATCGACCCGGCCGAGTTCTTGGCGGCGCGGCGCCTCTACTACGAGATGGCGGGCTGGGACCCCGACACCGGCCAGCCCACCGCCGCCAAGCTCGCCGAGCTCGGCGTGGAGGGCATCACCGCCCGGTCCGCGAGAGCCTGACGCGTCATCCGGGTGGCTGAACGAGCCGCACCCCGAGCGGCCGTCGCCGAGCGGAGCAGCCGAGGGGGTGACGCGGGCGTCCGGGGAGCCGGGCCCAGGCGGTCAGGCGAGGCGCCGCAGCAGCGCGAGCGCCGGGGCCACGCGGATCCCCTCGGGGCTCACGAAGTCCTTGGTCCCCACCGCCGAGAGCTGCCATGTCTCGCAGTCGGGAAAGCGCAGCTTGAGATACCGGAGCCCGCGATCCACGGGCGCGTCCGCCCACTTGCACTCCACCAGGTGGGTGGGGCGGCGTCCCTCCACCACCACGAAGTCCACCTCCCGGCCGTCCACGTCCCGGAAGTAGCGCAGCTCCACGTCGCGTCCCTCGGTGTCCTGCTGGAAGTGCACCCACTTGAGCAGGTGGACCGCCACGAGGTTCTCGAAGCGCTGCGGCGCCCCGGGGACCAGCGACCAGTCCAGGTGGTAGTGCTTCTGCTCCTTCCGGACCGCGCGCAGGCGGGGTGCCCCGAACGGAGCGACCCGGAACACCGCGTAGAGCCGCTCCAGGATGTCCATCCAGTTGGCCACCGTCGCGTGGCTCACCTGGAGGTCCTCGCGCAGAGCGTTCAGCGACAGCGGCGAGCCCACCAGCTCGGGGAGCCTGACCATGAGCAGCTCGATGCGGCCGAGATCCGTCACGCGCTCGAGGCTGGTCAACTCTTCCCGCACGAGCAGGTTCCGGTACTCGCGGGACCAGCGCCTCGCCTCGCGCTCCCGTCCGCCGAAGAAGGGCTCGGGGAAGCCGCCCAGCGTGAGCAGGTCGGCGAGCTCGGCGGGGGTGCGCAGACCCAGCTCACCGGCGGACAGCGGGTGCAGGCGCAGGAGATGGTACCGTCCCTGGAGCGAATCGCCGCCGTGTCGGTAGAAGTCCAGCCGAGCGCTGCCGGTCACGAGGATCCGCTGCCGGGGCCGGCGCGCGTCGTAGAGCCCCTTCAGGAACCCGCGCCAGAGCCGGTACTTGTGGATCTCGTCGAAAGCCCAGAAGTCCGACGGCGGTAGCTCGCCCCGCAGGATCGCCTCGCGGTCCGCGGCCACGTCCCAGTTGAGGTAGCCGGGCTTGCGGCCGAGCAGGCGCCTCGCGAGAGTCGTCTTCCCCACCTGCCGGGCGCCGGCCACGAAGACCATCTTCCGGCGGAGGTCCTGCCGGACCTGCGGCTCCAGATACCGGGCGCGGGGCGGCATGCCCCGAGCCTACGGGTGTTTTCGAGGGGTGTCAATAATGCTCGCGAGCAAATTCCAGCCGGCAGCTGCAGCTCCTCGATCTGGGCCGCGAGCGCGACGGCGCGCCGGGGCTACCGGACGACCTGCATCTCGGCGACGATCAGCCGGTAGTCGGGCCGCGCCCGGAACTGGACGCGCCGGCTGGTGCCATAGACCACGACCTCCTGGAGGAGCTCGAGCCACGGCTTCTCGTCGTGGATGAGAATCTCATCGGTCACCTCCCGCGGGCAGTCTACCGCGGACGAAACCCTCGAAGGGCCCCGAAATGCGGAGCACCTCGTTCACGGGCCAGGCGTTGCGGTTGATGATCACGACGAACATGTCGCCGGCGATGCCCGCCCGCCGCGTCTCGGGGGTGACCGGCGCGAACGCGACTCCCCGGGGCAGGTCGCCGTCGGTGAAGCGGGCGAACGGGGCTCGCTCCCCGTCGGGGCCCAGGACGAAGAGCTGCGTTTCGTGGCGGTCGGCCACGAAGAGGTGGCCGCCGGGGCTCACGGCCATCCCCGCGGCCACGGGCCCACGCAGCGCGAGGCTCGCCGCGCCCTCGGGGCGGACCGTCCAGATCTCCCCCGGCCCGCGCTGCCACGGGGCCTCGGCCTGGCCATCGGCGCCGACCCAGAGCTGCCCCCCGGGTCCGAAGGCGAGGAGACGCGGCCGCTTCACGCTCAGCCAGCGCCCGTCCAGGACCTGCCCGGAGGCGTCCAGGCGGACCACGACGTCCTGCTGCCGGTCCGCGACGTAGACGTGGCCGCCCTCGTCGAGGGCCGCGGCCTCGGGCTGTCTCAGGAGCGGCGCCTGCCCCTCGGGCGGGGTGCCGCCCGCGAACAGCGTGGCGCGTCCGTCGGTCATCCGGTAGAGGACGCCGATGCGCCGCTCGCGATCGAAGGTGCTCACGAATAGCTCCCGGCTGTTCCGGGCGGCGGCGATCTGCGGGTTCCTGAGCGGCGGCCCGTGGAAGTAGCGCGCCTCGCTCTCGCGGGTGAGCCGCGCGCCGCCGACCGGCACGCGGTACACGGGCCAGAGATCCTCGACCTCCCCGCCGGTGTAACGGCGCGCCGTCCGCGCGAGGAAGAGAACACCGGCCTGATCGACGGCGATGGTGGACGTCGCCGGGATCCCCCGGCTCGCCCGCCCCGTGTCCGGGTCGAACCCCCGTCCCGTCACGTAGACCTCGGCGCTGAACCCGGGCGGCAGCAGGATCTCGGCGCCCGCAGCCGCGGGACCGAGGAGCAGCGACACCAGCAGGAGTCCGCACCATCGTTCCATCGGCATGTCCTGGTCACCCCCCGGGATAGGCCGTCGCCGCCCACACGCGGCCCAGTCTACCCCATCGGGGGCCTCGGTGGCGCTCCCGGCGCTGGCCACCACCCGCCGGGCGGCTACGTCGGGCGCGTCTTCTCGAAGGGCGGCAGCGCCCCGGTCTGCCCCACGTGGCATGCGATGCAGAAGGAGAGGTCCTCACCCACGCGCGCAGCGGGTGCCGGCATCGGCTGGGCCGCGTGTAGAATGTCGGCGTGAGGCTCCGCGCGCTCGCCCTCGTGCTGGCCCTGGCGGCAAGTCACGCTGACGCCGCGCCGCCGGGGTTGCCGCCCCAGCAGTGGCTGCTCGAAGAGGTGAAGGCCCTGTCCGCCCCCGACACCGAGGGGCGCGCCTCCGGCACGCAGGGCGCCGACCGCGCGGCCGCCCACATCACGGCCGTCTTCCAGCAGGCGGGCCTGAGACCCGGCGGCGACGCCGGGCAGTATCTCCAGCCCTTCCAGGTAGCGACGGGGATCCGTCTCGGGACGCGCAACTCGCTGGCGGTCGTGGCGCCCGCGCCTCGGACGCTCGCCCTCGGCCGCGAGTTCACGCCGCTGGCGGTCTCGGCGAACGGTGCCGCGGAGAGCAACCTCGTCTTCGCCGGCTACGGCATCACCGCCCCTGATCTCGGCTACGACGACTATGCGGGGCTCGACGTGCGGGACAAGATCGTGCTGGTGCTGAGCCGCGAGCCGCGCTCGCAGGATCCGGCGAGCCCCTTCCGGCGGCCCGAGGCCTACCACTACTCGGAGCGCAGCCACAAGATCATCAACGCGCGGCAGCACGGTGCCCGCGGCATCCTCCTCGTGGAGCACCCCGCGGCCGAGAAAGAGCGCCTGCCGCATCTCGGCGGCATCAGCCAGCCCTGGGGCATCCTCGCGGCCTTCGTCACCCGTGCGGTCGCCGACTCGCTGCTGGCCCCCGCGGGCAAGCGGATCGCCGACGTCGCCGCGGCCATCGATCAGGCGATGGCACCCCGATCGGTCGCGGTGGCCGGGACCCGCCTCGGCCTCGAGGTGAACCTCACCCGCGAGCGCGGGACGGCCGCCAACGTGGTCGGCATCCTCCCAGGGACTGCCCCCCCGCTGAGAGAGCAAGCCATCGTGGTGGGCGCGCATTACGACCACCTGGGGCGCGGCGGCGAGGGCTCGCTCGCCCCGGATCTCCTCGGCGCGATCCACCCGGGCGCCGACGACAATGCCTCGGGCACGGCAGGCGTGATGGCGCTGGCCCGGGCCTTCGCCGCCGCGGGCGGGACGCCGCGCACCCTCGTCTTCGTCGCGTTCGCGGGGGAGGAGATGGGCCTCCTCGGCTCGGCCCACCATGTCGCGCACCCCGCCTATCCGCTGGACCGCACCGCCCTCATGGTCAACCTGGACATGGTCGGGCGGCTGCGCGAGGGCAAGCTCTACGTGGCCGGCGTGGACAGCGGCACCGGCCTGCGCGCCCTCGTCGCCGATGCCGCGCGCGGGCTGCCCCTCGATCTCCAGCTCCAGGGCGATCCGCACTCACCCTCGGATCACACGTCCTTCTATGCCGCCAGGCGTCCCGTGCTCTTCCTCACCACGGGCGCCCACGCCGATTACCACCGCCCCTCGGACACCTGGGACAAGATCGACTCCGCCGGGCTCGAGACGGTCGCGACCTTCGCCGCGCGGGTCATCGGGGAGGTGGCCGCGGCTCCGATCGCGCCCGCCTACGTCAAGATCGAGGCGCCGCCCGCGCGAGGATCCCGGGCCTCCGGCTACGGCCCCTACCTCGGCGTGATCCCCGAGTTCGGCGAGTCCGCCCAGCCCGGCGTCAAGATCAACGGCATCCGCCCCGGCAGCCCGGCGGAGCAGGCGGGAGTCCGCGCCGGCGACGTCATCGTCAAGCTCGGTTCCGTCACCGTGAAGACGCTCAACGACCTCACCTTCGCGCTGCGCGGCCAGCGCCCCGGCGACCGCGTCGAGCTGTGGCTCCTGCGCGACGGCGCGCAGCAGCGAGTGGAGGCCGTGCTGCAATCTACCGCTCCTACGAGATCTTCGCCGCCGATCTCGCCAGCGGCGCGCTGACCCGCCTCACCGACAACGACGGCTACGACGCCGAGGGCGCCGTCTCGCCGGACGGCAAGCGCATCGTCTTCACCTCGCTCATGCACCCGGACCCCCGGAAGATCGTGTTCTCGTCGAACCTGCACGACCCGTCGGGCCGGAGCTTCGCCCTCTACCTGATCGACCGCGACGGCGGAGGGATCGAGCGGCTCACCTGGACCGAGTCCTTCGCGTCCTTCCCGATGTTCTCGCGCGACGGCAGCCAGCTCGTCTTCTGCAGCAATCGTGGCGCCGCGGCCCCCCGCGACCTCGACGTCTTCATCTGCGACTGGGTCGCGTAGCCCGGATCATGCGCGAAGAGACGCCCCACCCTCACCCCGACCCTCTCCCTCCAGAGAGAGAGGGAGTCGCCGCAGTTCCCTCGCCCCCGGAGGGGGAGAGGGACAGGGTGAGGGGCGGTGTGGATCGTAGAAGCCGGGCTCGCGAGTAGGGGGGCCGCGCCGCGCTGGCGGCGCGCCGGTCAGCTCGGGGCGACGAGGGCGAGGCCGGCGCGGAACGCGGTCAGGGCGCGCTCGGCGCTGCCGCCGGGGCGGCGGGCGGCGACGACCCGCTCGACGGCCTCCACGGGCGCCGCAGCGGTGAGCCCGACGATGGCGCCCAGCGCCACGAGATTCGCCCCCATCGTGGTGCCGAGAGCCTGCTGGGCAGTGGCAGCGATGGGGAGCGCGTGGCAGGCGAACCCGTTCGTCGACTCCACGGGCACCTGGTCGCGGTCCACGACGAGCGTGCCGTCGGGCTCGAGCAGTGAAACGTAGCGGTCGTACGCTTCCCGGGTCAGCGCCACCAGCGCATCCACGCGGTCGGCGCAGGGGAACTCGATCTCCCCGTCGCTGATGATGACCTCCGCCTTGCTCGCTCCCCCGCGGGATTCTGGTCCATAGGCCTGGGCGTGGGTTGCGTTGCGGCCTGCGGCCACGGCGGCCTCGGCCAGGAGCAGCCCCGCCAGCACGATGCCCTGGCCGCCCGCGCCCGCCAGCCGGATTCTCATGGGTCCGGCGGCCGTCCCGCTCGCGGCCGTCCCGCCCCGAGCCGCCTCGGGCGCGGCGGCCAGCCCGGGTCGCCGGGCGGGCGCGATCGGCGCCGCCTTCGCCCGCTGCGCGAGCTGTGCTCCGAGATCCGGGCGCGCCTCGCGGTGGAGGACTCCGGCGTTGAAGGCCGGAGCCGCCCCGTGGGACGGCGCATCGGATCCGAGCCCGGGGACGTACTGCTTCTCCGCGAGCGCGGCGCCGATCCACTCGACGTGGCTCCGCTGCGCCTGGAGCATCTCCGGTCCGCGCCCGAGGTCGTTGTAGCGGCCGAAGAACTCGGGGCAATCGCTCAGCACCTCGAGGAACGAGAAGCCCTTGTGCTCCATCGCCTGCACGATCAGGTCGTCGAGCTGGAGCGGCTGGGCCGTGAGCCCCCGGGCGACGAAGGAGGCGCCGGCGCCGAGGGCGAGCCGGCAGGCGTCGAAGGCGGGCTCGATGGCCCCGCCGGGCGTGATGCTGCTGCGCGCCCCCTCGGGCGTCGTGGGCGCCCCCTGCCCGCCCGTCATGCCGTAGATGGCGTTGTTCAGGAGGAGGCAGGTGAGGTCCACGTTGCGCCGGGCCGCGTGGATCAGGTGGTTGCCGCCGATGGCGAGCCCGTCGCCGTCGCCGGTGATGACGATGACGTGCAGAGCCGGCCGCGCGAGCTTGAGCCCCGTGGCGAAGGTGAGCGGCCGGCCGTGGGTCGTGTGCAGCGTGCAGAAGTCCACGTAGCCGACGATGCGGCTCGAGCAGCCGATGCCGGAGACGAAGACCACCTCCTCGCGCCGGAGCCCGAGCCGGTGGATGGCACGCAGGATCGCCTTCAGCACGATCCCGTGCCCGCAGCCCGGACAGAGGATGTGCGGCATCATGTCGAGCCGCAGGTACTCGCGGTAGTCGATCTGGCTCGCGGCCGCCGTGGTCATCGGATCGCTCCCGCCCGCGCGGGCGCCTCGAGCCGTGCCAGCACGTCCTCCGGAGTCAGCGGCAGGCCGTCCGCCCGCAGGCACGGCACCACGGGCGCCTGCCCGGCGACGCAGCGCTCGACCTCCAGGAGCATCTGCCCCATGTTCATCTCCGCCACGACGATCCGCCGCGCCCGACCGGCAATGTCCTTCAGCTCGCGGTCGGGGAAAGGCCAGAGCGTCCGTGGCCGGAAGACGCCGACCCGCTCGCCGCGCGCCCGCGCCAGGGTCATGGCCTGCCGTGCTGCCCGGGCCGCGATGCCGAAGGCCACGACGACCGTCTCGGCATCGTCCACGCCTGCCGCCTCCCAGGAGACGATGTCGTCGCGCCCGCGCTCGAGCTTGGCGTGAAGGCGCGCGTGCAGGCGCGCGACGACGGCAGCGTCCTGAGTCGGATAGCCACGCTCGTCGTGGGCAAGCCCGGTCACGTGGAAGCGGTAGCCCGAGCCGAAGTCGGCCATGGGGGGCACGCCCGTCTGCGTGGCGGCGTAGGGACGGTAGCCCGCCGGCGGGCCTGCGGGGCGCGGCCGCGCGACGAGCGGCAGCGCCGCCGCATCGGGCAGCGTCACGCGCTCGCGCACATGCCCGATCACCTCGTCGTAGAGAAGCACGACCGGCGTCCGGTAGCGCTCGGCCAGGGTGAAGGCCTGCACCGTGAGCCCGTACACCTCGGCGACCGAGGCGGGCACCAGCACGATGATCGGGTGATCGCCGTGCGTGCCCCAGCGCGCCTGCATCACATCGCCCTGGGCCGGGCTCGTGGGCAGCCCCGTGCTCGGGCCACCGCGCATCACGTTCACGATGACGCAGGGGATCTCGGTGAAGGCCGCGTAGCCGATATGCTCCTGCATGAGCGAGAAGCCGGGTCCGCTGGAGGCCGTCATGGCCTTGCATCCCGCGAGGGAGGCCCCCAGCACCGCCCCCATGGAGGCGATCTCGTCCTCCATCTGGAGGAACACGCCGCCCAGCCCGGGGAGCGCCGCCGCCAGGACTTCCGCGATCTCCGAGGAGGGCGTGATCGGGTAACCGGCATAGAAGCGGCACCCCGCGTCGAGCGCCGCCCGCGCGCAACCCTGGTTGCCCTGGACCAGCTCGACCCTTCCTGCCACCTCAGGCCTCCTCGTGGACGACAATGGCGAAGTCCGGGCAGAGCAATTCGCAGAGACGGCACCCGGTGCAGGCCTCGGCGCGCGTGACCCGGACCTTGTCGATACCGTTGATCCCGAGGCACCGCTCGGGGCAGACGCGCACGCAGATCTCGCAGGCTCGGCCCTTGCACCATGCCGCGGTGATCTCGAGTCGCGCCGGC
>MGBT01000158.1:9596-27651 GCA_001788395.1 Candidatus Rokubacteria bacterium GWA2_70_23 | reverse complement strand
GCCCGTTGCCGCCGTGGCCGTTCATGCGGGCGGCGGCCAAGGCGGCCTGAGCGAGCGTCTCGGCGGGGAACTCGAGCGCGCGCCCCGCCTCGAACGCCTTCTCGTTGGCGGCAACCGTTGGGCGCGGCACGTGATCGTCCAGCGAGCCGAGCCAGGCCGCGTTCGGAAACGGCAGGAGCGGCGCCAGCACGCCAAGCAGCACGCTGTTCTGGGCCTTGGGGCTCCCGAGCCGGGCGGCGATCTCCATGGCGTCGCAGGCCCGCACATCGCCCACCTCGGTGATCAGGGCGTCGAGGGCCAGCGCGGGGTAACCCGAGGCACCGCCGATCCGATCGCGGCAGGCGCCCGGCGGCACCGTGCGCTGCAGGTTGATGACGAGCGGACCGCCCCGGCGGAGATACGGCAGGGCGCGGAGGCCCTCGTTCCACTCCATCGCCACCACCGCGTCGGCCTGTCCCGCCTCGATGAGCGGCGAGTGCACGCGGCGGCCGAAGCGCAGGTGCGAGGAGACGACGCCACCCCGCTGCGACATGCCGTGCACCTCGCTCTGCTTCACGTCCCACCCGGCCCGGAGGGCGGTATCCGCCACGATGGCACTGGCCAGCACGACCCCCTGCCCGCCCACGCCGATGAGCAGGAGGCTGCCGCCGTCCTGCATCATCGCTTCGGGCTCCATCCGGGCACCGGGACCATCGCCTCCATGGGGCAGACCTGCGCGCAGACGGTGCACCCCGTGCACGTGCCGACGTCGATCAGGACCTTCCGCCGCTCCTCGTGCCACCCCTCGCTCCAGGTGATGGACGGGCAGCCGAGGTTCATGCAGGCCTGGCAGGCGGTGCAGCGCTCGGCGATGACGTGGAACGGATGGTCCCGCACCTTGGCGGGCGCCTCGACGCAGGGGCGGTTCGTGATGACCACGGACACGCCGGGCGAGGCGACGGCCTGCTCGAGCGCCAGATGCGTCGCCGCGAGGTCGTAGGGATCGACCACGCGCACGGACGTGACGCCGAGCGCCCGGCAGACGGCCGGCAGGTCCACCACGGAGGCCGCGTCGCCGCGGATCGTCGTCCCGGTGGCGGGGTGGGCCTGGCCGCCGGTCATGGCGGTCGTCGCGTTGTCGAGGATGAGGACGGTCACCCGCGTCCCGTTGTAGGCGGCGTCGGCGAGCGCGGGGAGTCCCGCGTGGAGGAACGTGGAGTCGCCGATGGCGGCGACGACAGGCCCGGTGGCGCCGCCCGAGCGCGCCAGGCCGATGGCCATCCCGATGCTCGAGCCCATGGCCACCGTGGAGTCCATGGCCAGCAGCGGCTCGGTGGCGGCGAGCGTGTAGCAGCCGATGTCGCCGGCCACCACCGCGCCCAGCTGGCGGAGCGCCACGAACGGCGCGACGTGGGGGCAGCCCGGACACAGGACAGGCGGCCGCGTGGCCGTCTGACCGGAGGAGAGCGGCCTGCTCTCGCTCGCCGGAAGGCACCCCGCGCGCTCGAAGCCGTGCCGCACCGTCTCCGGGGTGAGCTCGCCGTCCCGCGGGAACCAGGCCTTGCCCTCGACGGCGAGGCCGAGCGCGCGGAGCTGCTCCTCGAGGAAGGGCTCCAGCTCCTCGACCACGACGAGGCGGCCGACACCCGCCGCGAACTCGCGCGAGAGGCCCTGCGGCAGCGGGTGGGTCCACCCGAGCTTGAGGACGCTCGCCTCCGGGTAGACCTCGCGCACGTAGTGATACGTGATCCCGCTCGTCACCACGCCCAGCGCCCGGTCGCGCCACTCGATGCGATTGAGCGGACTTGCCTCCACCTCCCGCGTCATGGCCTCGAGCCGCTCCAGGAGCGCCCGGTGACGCGGGCGCGCGTTGGACGGCAGCATGACGAACTTCCCGGGGGCGCGCTCGAAGCCGAGCACGGGGGCGACCTGGAGGTGGCCCGGCGTGACGACGCCGCGCGCGTGCGACACCCGCGTGGTGGTGCGGATGAGCACGGGCACGTCGAAGCGCTCGGCCAGATCGAAGGCCTCGACGGTGAAGTCGCGCGCCTCCTGGCTGTCGGCGGGCTCCAGCAGCGGGACGCCGGCGAAGCGGGCGAACAGGCGGTTGTCCTGCTCGTTCTGAGAGGAGTGGATGCCGGGGTCGTCCGCGGTGACGATGACAAGCCCGGCGCGGGCGCCCGTGTAGGCCGCTGTCATGAAGGTGTCGGCGGCGACGTTGAGCCCCACGTGCTTCATCGCGCACAGCGCCCGCGCCCCGCCCATGGCCGCGCCCAGCGCCACATCCAGGGCGACCTTCTCGTTGGTCGCCCACTCGACGTAGACCTGCCGTCCCGGGTCCAGCCGCACGAGCGTCTCGAGGATCTCGGTGCTGGGCGTCCCCGGATAGCCTGTCGCCACGCGCACGCCCGCCTCCCGTGCGCCCCGGGCGATGGCCTCGTTGCCCGAGAGCAGGAGGGGCCGGCTCGTCGCCGGCGACGTGGCCGTCGCGGGTTCAGGTGATGCCGATGCCTTGGATGCGGCCATGCGCTCCCCTCGTCCTGACTGCCTGGCCTGACGGCGAGCAGGCTTACAAGACAACTAGCTTTCGACGATAGAGGACCGAGGGGAGGGCTCACAATGAGGCAAACGCACTAGTACGTCACAGGATCTCCTCCCCCGCGAGAAGGATGGCCCGCGGCTGGGCGAGCAGGTTGCCCTCGTCCACCCGGAGCTCCTGGCCCACTGGCGACCCGTAGGCCGCGCGGAGGGCCTCCAGGCTGTCGAAGCCGAGGATGGCGGCGCGATGGCGCTCGGCGGGGACGGTCCGCGTCGCGACGAGGGGGCCGATCACGTAGCGGCGGAGACCGGGCAGGCGCCGGGCCAGCGGCACGTGGTACTCGCGGTAGTGTCGCTCCGCCTGGTCCAGCGTGAAGCGCTCACGGTTGAAGTCGAAACTGCCGACCATGTAGAGCATTGGCGCCTCCTTGTCCGGCGTGGGTGCCGAGCCGGCAAGGCGCTACTGCCAGCGGATGAACACCTTCACCTTCGGGTACTCGGGGGCCTTCCCCTCGACGTCGACGATGCGCATCCCGTCCGGCGCCTCCAGCAGGAGATTGTTGTTGCTGTAGGACACGTACTCCGGGGTAGGCGTGAGTGAGTGACATGACGGAGGGGCGGGTCCTGTATACTGAAAGCCTCTTCGTGGAAGAGACTGGCGGGCCGTGGCGGTCCCGTTACCCTCTCTCGTCTCCGCTTGCAGCCCCTCGATCCGGGAGGGAGATCGGTGAGCCGTACACCTTCCAAGTCATTCCGCTGCACCGTCATCTCCGAGACGGTATCCATTGCCCTGCGGCGGCGGAGGTCGCTGGGCGCCAGTGGCAAGCTCTTCGTCCAGTGCAGCGAATCGGATTGCCAGTACATCGACGCGAACGAGCCTCCCTGTCCCCTCACGCTCGATCTCTTCGCCGCCGAGATTCAAGAGCGGATGGCGCCCCGCTCGGAGTGACCCGGCAGGCCGAGTCCTTGCATCCCCACGCTGCCGGCCAAGCTGATCCCTGCCCGCCCGACGCGTCCCATGGCCTGCTCCTGTCCCGACCGGGATCAGGCCGGATCGACGCCGTTGATCGCGAAGTCGAAGATCTGATAGCTCCTCAAGGGGCCCGCCGCGGCGGTTGCGGCGTACTCCGGACGGAGCGGGCGGTTGATGATGAACGGGACCTTGCGCTCGGAGATGCCGCCGTGGGTGCGCAGACGATGGCCCTTCAAGCCGGACAGGTCGTGGTCGGCCTCGGCCGCGCCGATGCACGTGTCGGTCCGGCCCACGACCACCACGTCGCCCTCTCGGTCCAGCGGAAGCTCGAAGACCCGGGCGGCGGTCGGCTTGTCGTATACGGCCTCCACTCCGGGCAGGGGCCGCACGACGCGCATCACGTCCTCCGGCGCCAGGCTGCCGTGGCAGTAGACGCGCACGAACCCACCGAGCGCGCCGTGGTGGGCGACGAAGCGGTCGGTGATGGGGCAGATCACCGTGCTCGAGCCCTTGCCGAACCGCGCGTCGAGGAGGTCCTGGAGCCAGATGACGTTCGGCGAGCCGTCCGGGTGGGACTTGTCGTTCATCCCGTGGTCGGCCGTCAGCGCCACCACGGCCCCGACCGCGTCGAGCCGTCCGAACGCGGCATCGAGGTTCCGGTAGTAGCGATCGGCCTCGCTCTCGCCCGGCGCGTACTTGTGCTGGATGTAGTCCGTGAGCGACAGGTATAGGATGTCGGGCCGCCGCTGCTCCAGGAGCGTGATCCCCGCCTCGAGCACGAACAGGGACAGCTCGGGCGAGTACATGTGGGGCTGGGGCAGGCCGACCAGCTCGAGCGCGTTCTCGATGCCCGTGTCCTCCAGCGTGCACCGCCCCGCGAATTCCGCCGAGAAATTGACGCTTCCCCCGGCGAGATCCATGTCCTTGCCGAGCTGCTCGCGCAGCTTGTCCTTGGCCGTGATGGACACGACCGTGGCGCCGTGGCGCGAGAACTCGGCCATGACGGTCCGCGACCGGATCAGCTCCGGGCCGGTCATGACAACCGCCTCGCCGGTGTCCCGGTCCAGGTAGAAATTGCCGGAGATGCCGTGGACCGCCGGAGGGCTGCCGGTGGCGATCGACATGTTGTTCGGGCAGGTGAAGCTCGGGACATCGCCATCGGCGACGGCGCCGAATCCGGTCGTCATGAACCGTTCCACGTTGGGGACGATGCCGTCCGCCACGCCCCGCGCGAAGTAGGCCGGGTCGCCCCCGTCGATACACACCACGACGACCGGGCGCGACGGCCAGCGGTACCGAGTGCCATTCAGCTCGATGCCGGCCCGATCCATCTGTGCCCCCCCCTCTCTCGCGCGCTGATCCTGCGCCGCGCGTCCCAACCTCCAGCCACGGGTCCACCGCCAGCCCAGGCTCACGCGCCCCCACATCGACGCCTGACGCGGAGCAGGATAGAATGCCGGGTGCGCCCAGTCCACTGCATTCGGCGCATGGCGCCCATGATCCTCCGCTATAATCCCGGGTCATGAACCTCGGAACTCTGCTCCCGAAGCACGCCCGCTGCCGCCCCGACCACCTCGCCCTGGTGTGCGGCGACGACCGCCTGACCTTCCGCCAGCTCGACGCGCGCGTGAACCGCCTGGCCAACGCGCTCCTCGCGGCGGGGCTGCGCAAGGGCGACACGCTCGCCACGGTGCTGCCCAACCGCCTCGAGCAGCTCGAGATCTACCTGGCAGCGACCAAGACCGGCGTCGTCGCCGTGCCGCTGAGCCCGCTGCTCCAGGAGCGCGGGCTCGTGTCGCTGCTCCAGAACTCCGACGCGGTCATGGTCGTGACCACCCGCGCGTTCGCCGGCACGCTCGACGGCCTGCGCGGCGAGCTTCCGGCGATCCGCGACGAGCGGTACGTCCTGGTGGACGGCGAGCAGCCGGGCTTCCGCTCGTACGCGAGGCTGGTGGCGGGGGCCCCGGAGAGTGAGCCGCCCGACGCGGGCATCATCGGCAGCGACCCGTACAACATCATCTACTCGAGCGGCACCACCGGCGAGCCCAAGGGCATCGTGCACACGCACGACGTACGCGCGGGGTACTGCACGCTCCTCGCCTCCACGTGCCGCATGACGCCGGAGAGCGTGGTGCTGCACGCGGGCTCGCTCGTCTTCAACGGCGCCTTCATCGACCTGATGCCGTGGCTCATGCTGGGCGCCACCTACATCCTGCACAAAGCCTTCGACGCCGATGCGGTCATCGCCGAGATCGAGCGGAGCCGCGTCACGCACATTGTCATGGTGCCCTCGCAGATCGTCGCGGTGCTCAACAACCCCGGCTTCGCGCCACAGCGCCTCGAGTCGCTCGAGATGCTGCTGACCGTCGGCGCGCCCCTGCACGTCGAGCACAAGCAGCGCTTGAACGACGCGCTGCCCGACCGCTTTTACGAGCTCTACGGCCTCACCGAGGGCTTCGTGACCGTGCTCGACAAGACCGACGCCGTGCGCAAGATGGGCTCCGTGGGCGTCCCGCTGGCATTCTACGAGATGCGCATTCTCGACGACAGCGGGCGTGACGTGCCACCCGGCCAGGTCGGCGAGATCTGCGGCCGCGGGCCGATGATGATGGCCGGCTACTACAAGCGCCCCGACCTGACCGCCAAAGCCGTCGTCGGTGGCTGGCTCCACTCCGGCGATCTCGGTTACGTGGACGAGGACGGCTACCTCTATCTCGTCGACCGCAAGAAGGACATGATCATCTCGGGCGGCGTGAACGTCTACCCGCGCGACATCGAGGAGGTCGTCGTCCAGCACCCGGCGGTGCGGGAGACCGCGGTGTTCGGCGTGCAGGACCCGAGGTGGGGGGAGACCCCGGTGGCCGCGGTCGTGCTCCGCTCACCGGCTGCGGTGTCGGCCAGCGAGCTGGTGGAATGGATCAACGCGCGGGTGGGGGCGAAGTTCCAGCGCGTGAGCGACGTGATGATCGTCGACGATTTCCCGCGGAACGTGGCGGGGAAGACCCTCAAGCGGGTGCTGCAGGAACAATACCGGAAGGCCGACTGACCGAGCCGGATCCCGGCGCCGATCAGCCGCCACGTCCCTGCAGCTCCCGGATCACCCCACGAAGGCGCTCCGCATCGCCGGGCCTGCGGACCGGCAGGCTGAACTCGATGCGCGTCGCAAAGTCCCCGTATCGCTCGAGGATCTTCCGGGCGACGTCCCGATAGGTGCCCACGACGGCGATCGTCTCGAGCACCTCGTCGGGGATGTGCCCGGGCATCTCCTCCCATCGCTGCTGCGTCGAGAGACCGTGAAGGCGATCGACCAGGCCACCCCACCCGTGGGCGTCGAACACCGGCCGGTACGTCCGCGTCGAGGCATAGAAGGCGATGCGCGCGCGGACGTCCCGCACCCGCTCGCCCAGCTCGGCGTCGTCCTCCCCGACGGCGACGAGAGGGCTGATGGCGACCTCGAGCTGCTCGAGCCGACGGCCTGCCCGCTTCGCCCCCAGTGCCGCCTTCGGCAGCATGACCTCCGTGATGAACTTGCGCGTCGTGATCGGGTGCGGCCGGATCCCGTCGCACGCTTCCCCGGCCAGCTGACACATGTGCGTGTCGATCGCGGCGATTAGGCTGGGCCTCCTGAGCGCGCGCTCAGCCGAGGATGATTCGCACCCGGTGGGTCTTGCGGTCATCAGCGAGCGGGATGCCCCCGAGGCCGTCGAGGCGCACCCCATCGACCTCCACGGACGACACTCCCCGGGTCACGCCCCGAGGGTTCTCGACGACGATCTCGTACCGCGCGGAGTGATAGCGGAACGCCAGCGTGAAGCCTTCCCACGTGCGCGGGATACAGGGGTCGACGACGAGGCGCGTGCCTCGCAGCCGGAACCCGAGTATCCATTCGAGCCCGGTCCGATACATCCACCCCGCTGCCCCCGTGTACCATGTCCAGCCCCCGCGGCCGACGTGCGGGGGCGCGCCGTACACGTCGGCCGCGACGACGTAGGGCTCGACCTTGTAGCGGTCGACGCCGTCCCGCGTGCGGGTGTGATTGATGGGGTTCACGAGCGCGAACAGCTCGCCGGCCGTGTCGCCATCACCGAGCGCCGCGAAGGCCATGACCGACCAGATCGCCGCATGCGTGTACTGCCCGCCATTCTCGCGGACGCCTGGCAGATAGCCCTTGATGTAGCCGGGCTCCAGCAGCGTCGCATCGAACGGCGGCGCGAGCAGCAACACGAGGCCATCCTCTCGACGCACGAGGTGCGCCTCGACCGCCGCCATGGCGCGCCGTCCCCGGGCCGCATCGGCGGCTCCCGAGATCACGCTCCACGACTGCGCGATCGAATCGATGCGGCATGCGTCGTTGCCCGCGGAGCCCAGCGGCGTCCCGTCATCGAAGTAGGCACGCCGATACCAGTCGCCGTCCCAGGCCTCGCGTTCGAGCGATTCTTTCAGCGCGTCAACGTGGCGTCGCCATGTCTCGGCGCGCCGGCCCTCCCCGCGGACGTCGGCCAGCCTCGCCCATTCGGAGAGCACCGCGTGGAGGAGCCAGCCGAGCCAGACGCTCTCGCCCTTCCCGCCGGAACCCACCTGGTTCATCCCGTCGTTCCAGTCCCCCGTGCCCATCAGCGGGAGGCCATGGCTCCCGACCGGCAGGCTGTGGTCGAGCGCGCGGGCGCAGTGCTCGAACAGCGTGCCGCGCGGTCCGGACACGCGTGGCTCGAAGTACGACTCGGGCTGCCCCGCTACGAGGAGCGGCCCCTCGAGAAAGGGAACGATCTCGTCGAGGAGGTCTCCGTCGCCGCTGACTTCGAGATACCGGCTCACCACGTACGGCAGCCAGAGCAGATCGTCGGAGATGCGCGTCCGAACGCCCCGGCCGGCCGGCGGGTGCCACCAGTGCTGGACGTCGCCCTCGACGAACTGACGCGCGGCGGCCCGGAGCACATGCGCCCGCGCCAGCGCTGGCTCGGATACCGCGAGCGCCATCACGTCCTGGAGCTGATCGCGAAAGCCGTATGCCCCGCCCGCCTGGTAGAACGCCGACCGCGCCCACACACGACAGGCCAGCGTCTGGTAGAGCAGCCAGCGGTTGAGCAGCAGGTCCATGGACCGGTCCGGCGTCGTCACCTGGACGGTGCCCAGCACGTCGTCCCAGCGCTCCGCGACGGCCCGGAGGACCGCCGCAAGGTCGGCCGTTCGGTAGCGCCCGATCAATTCCCCGGCTTCCTCCCGGGTCGCCGCCTCGCCCAGGAAGAACACGACCTCGGCCCGTCCTCCGGCCGGCAACTCGATCGTCGCCTGGAGGGCGCCGCATGGATCGAGGCCGGCGCCGACCCGTCCCGACAGGCGACCTCCTCGCTCGAGCGCCGCCGGATGCTCGGGCGTGCCGTTACGTCCGAAAAACTCGGCCCGGTCTCCCGTCCATGCCGTCTGAGCCCCGCCGAGGTCGGCAAACGCCACGCGAGCCCCGAAGTCACGGTTCCAGGCGTTGCGCGCGAGCATCGCCCCCGTCTGCGAATCCATCTCGGTCACGACGAACGGCGCGGCGGCGCTCCGTGACACGCCGAGGACCCACTCCACGTATGCGGTCACCGACAGCTTCCGCGCCCGACCCGACTGGTTCGTCAGCGTGAGCCGGGACACCTTGATCGGGTCGTCGAGCGGCACGAACTGGAGGAGCTCGATCGAGAGACCGTGCGAGACACGCTCGAACCGGCTGTAGCCCTGCCCGTGCCGGATGATGTATGCGCCCGTCGCAGAGCGAATCGGGAGGGCCGTCGGCCCCCACACCTCGCCGCTCTCTTCGTCCCGGACGTAGATCGCCTCGCCCGAGGGATCGCTCACCGGATCGTTGGACCACGGGGTGAGCTGGTTTTCGCGGCTGTTGATCGACCACGTATAGCCCGACCCCGACTCGGAGACCTGGAAGCCAAAGGCCGGATTCGCGACCACATTGATCCAGGGCGCCGGCGTCCACTGCCCTTCGCCGAGGATCGTCACGTATTCCCGTCCATCCGCCGCAAACCCGCCGACGCCGTTGGAGAACTCCAGATCCGGCCTCGGAAGCGGCACGTCCGCCAGCGGCTTCGCGCCGGCCCGCCGGCGTTGCGGAGAGACCGGCGCGTTGTCGGGTCGCTGCGCGTGGATGATCTGTTCGGCCAACGTCCCGCGCCGGCTCAAGAGCACCACGCGCGCCGCCGCCAGCAGCACGTCCCGTTCCGGCGCCGCCATGCGGTCCGCACGCAGGATGAACACGCTGCCGTGCGGGCCATGCCCCTCGTGAGCCGCCGCCGACTGGCTCGTTCGGACCAGCGTCTCCAGCAATGCCTGCAGATCCTGAATATAGGACGGCGCTCGCTCGTTCACGATCACCAGATCGACTGGGAGCTGCTTCATGCGCCAGTACTCGTGCGCGCGGAGCAGCTGCCGCACGATCCCCACATCCTCGGGCTCGTCGATCCGAACCAGCACGATCGGGATGTCCCCCGAGATCCCGTGGGCCCACAGGGCCGCGGGGCTGCCGGTGTGCCGTGTGAGCACGCCCGCCGAGGGCCGCAGCGCCCGGTCCGAGAAGAGCACGTGGTTGGCGAGGCTCTGGAAGAGGTGGGCCTCGTCCCGCTCCACGCCGAGATGGTGCAGCTGCACCTGGGCCTGGGTCCACGCCAGCGTGGCGGCCCGGTCGAACGTCGCTGGATCGCGATACTTGTCGGCGAGGTCGACGGCCTCTTCGCGCGATGGCGCCACCAGCGTCGAGAAGGTGACGCGGACGGTGGTGCCCGGCGGGAGCCGCACCCGGCGGCGGAGACTGACGATCGGATCGAGCACCGCGCCGACGGTGTTGGAGAGGGGCTGGCCGCCGATCACCGCACGCGGTGTCCGGATCCCCTGGCCGCGGCCGAGGAAGCGGGCGCGGTCCGTCTCCCATTCCACACCGCCCACCGTCTCGCCCTCGACCACCACCACGTGGGCCAGCCAGATGTGCCGCTCATCGCGTGACCGCGGCCGACGTGTCGCCAGCAGCGTGTCCAGCTCGGGCGCGAACGACGTGTGAACGAAGAGGTTGGAAAACGCCGGGTGCGCCGCATCGGCCGCCGGCGGGGCCAGCACCACTTCGGCGTAGGACGTCAGCTCGATCTCCCGCGTCCGCGTCCCGAGGTTCGTGAGCGATACCCGACGCACCTCGGCATCGTCCTCCGGGGACACGATGACCTCCAGCGTGGTCGCGATCGCACCGTCTCGGCGGGCGATCGTCGCCCGGTCCTCCGAAAACACCACTTCGTAGCTGTCCGGCTCACCTCCGCGTGGCTGGTAGCCGGCCGACCAGCTCTCGCCACTGTCGGCGTCGCGAAGGAACACGTAGCTTCCCTCTGCGTCGCGCGTGACGTCCTCCCGCCAGCGGGTGATCGCCAGGTCACGCCAGCGACTGTATCCGGAGCCCGCGGCCGTGATCATCACCGCGTATCGCCCGTTGGAGAGGAGATGGCTGCGCGGCATGGAACCGTGTGGCGAGGTGAAGCGCCGGACGACCGGCGGGATGAACTCCCGGACGTCAGCGGCGGCCTGCACTTCCTCGGCGTGAGGCCTGGCGACTGCAACGTCCCGGGGTGTCCGTTCCTGCAGCAGCAGCTCGGTCGCCTGGACGATCGGCTCGGTGTGAAAACGGGCGCGCATCGACCCTCCGTGGAGCGCATTCGCGATCGCGACGAGCAGCATTCCCTGGTGGTGCGCCATGTAGGTTCGGACCACCGCAACCCGTGCCCCCTCCGGAAGCCTGGGGGCCGTGTAGTCGAGGGCCTCGTAGAAGCCGTAGGTCCCGCTCGCGCCCGCCTCCGCAAGACGCCGGAAGTTTCGAACGGCGGCCGCCGGATCGATCGTCGCCGCCAATGCCGTGGCATACGGCGCGATGACGACGTCCTCGCTGAGCCCCCGTCGGAGCCCGAGTCCCGGCACGCCGAAGTTCGAATACTGGTAGGTCATCTCGAGGTCGCGCACGTTGTAGCCTGACTCCGACACGCCCCACGGAACGCCCCGCTCGGCGCCGTACGTGATCTGACGGCGGACCACGAGCCGGCATGTCTGGTCCAGCAGGCTCCCCGCCGGCGCGCGCATCACGAGCCCGGGCATCAGATACTCGAACATCGATCCCGACCAGGACACCAGCACCGAGTCCTGCTCCACCGGTGTCAGGGCGCGGCCCAGCCGGAACCAGTGCGAGACCGGGACATCGCCCTTCGCGATCGCGACGAAGCTCGTGAGACGCGCCTCCGAAGCGAGGAGGTCGTAGCACCCGGGATCGAGACGGCCGTCCGTGACGCGGTACCCGAGCGAGAACAGCTTCCGCATCGGGTCGAAGAGGAAGCCGAAGTCCATGGCGGCGACCAATGTCTGCGCGCCCCGGGCGAGGGCCGTGAGGCGACGAATCAGCGCCCCGGACGCGGCAGCGGAACGCTCCAAGGCCCCGATGAGCGTCTCGATTCGCTGGAGGGCATCGCGTCCGGCGTCATTCTTGGTCGCCACGTGCTCGCGCAGGGACGTCAGCTCGCGCATCGCGGCTTCACAACGGTCCGGCATCTCGGCCAGGGTCGGCAAGGTCGCCGCGAGGGACTCCACGGATACGGGGTTCCCGACGAGCAGCCAGGACCAGGGCATGATCAGGTCGAGATCACGCGCGTGACTCTCGACCCCGGCGCGCAGCGCCTCTACCCAGACGAGGACCGCCTGCCCGCTCTCACGATCTTCCTCGAACAGGGCTTCCGCGATGGCCATCACCGTGTGGGCGCCGGCTTCGAGCTCGGCGAGCCGCCCGGCCCACTCGGCCGGCGTGTGGGGAGTCGCCGTGACGGCCGCCGTGACGGCATCGAGGGCCTTGTCCAGGCGTTGTCGGGTGAGGGTGTGCGTGCCTCGATCGCCGGCCCGCGCGCGCAGCGATTCGCGGGCGAGGAGCGCCACGTCCTCGATCCCGGCGAGCGCCGCCGGGACGAGCAACGGGCGGCCGATCATCTCTCGACAGGCGTGCACGAAGGCGATGAGATGGCCGGCGAGATTCCCGCTGTCCACCGACGATACGTACCTGGGGTCGAGCGGACGGCAGTCTCTCGTGTCGTACCAGTTGTAGAAGTGGCCGCGGAAGCGCTCGAGGCCGGTCATCGTCTCGAGCGTGCCCTCGAGCCGCTCGACGGTGTCGACGGTCCCGAGCCAGCCAAAATCGTGGGCGGCCACGGTGGACAGCAGATAGAGCCCGAGGTTCGTCGGCGACGTGCGGTGCGCCACCACCGGGTTCGGCTCTTCCTGGAAGTTGTCGGGAGGCAGGGCGTGGTCTTCGGGGCTGACGAACGTCGTGAAGAACCGCCAGGTCCGGCGGGCGATCAACCGGAGGGCTCGCGCATCCCCGGGCGAGAGCGGCGTCGTCCTCGCCGCCGGCGCCGGCATGCTGATCCATCGAGCCACCGCGGGCGACCCCGCCCAGAGCACGAGCACGGGCAACGCGGCCGGCCAGGCCTCGGGTCGCCCCCACGCGACAGCGGTTGTCGCGGCGGCGGCGAGCGCGACCCCACCGCCCATTCGCCGGTAGAAACCGAGGAGGTCAAGGCGGAGGCCGGCCTTCGCCTGCGCCGCCGTCACCCACTCCAGCAGCCTGCGATGCGTCACGTACACACGGACGAGCGTCCGCACGATCGCATCGCTCATCAGCCACGCCTGGTGCGCCAGCATCGTGATCGTGAGCGCCGTCTGCGACGCAGCCAACCCGAGGTCTCGGCCCACCGCGCGGGCGTGGCTGCGCTTCGAAATGCCGTGCCTCCGTGGGATCAACCCGGCGAGCACCGGCACGAGCGCGGGGAGCGCGATCGTCGTGAGAATGAACCCGGTCCACACCAGGGGCGCGGGGGCCGGCAGCGCCCACCCGACGACCAGTGTCAGAAAGGCGGCGGGCGCCGACACCGTGCGGCGCAGGTTGTCCACCATCTTCCAGCGCCCGATCGCCGGGAGCGGGTGCGCCACGATCCACGGAAGCAGTTGCCAGTCACCGCGCGCCCATCGGTGCTGGCGGGCCGCGGCGACCCCATAATGCGACGGCGCGTTCTCGAACAGCTCGACATCGGTGACCACTCCGGCACGCGCGAAGAGGCCCTCGAAGAGATCGTGACTCAACAACGCGTTCTCCGGGACCCGCCCCGCCAGGGCCGCCTCGAACGCATCCACGTCGTAGATCCCCTTGCCCGTGTATGACCCCTCTCCGAAGAGGTCCTGATAGACATCGGACACGGCCGCGGCGTAGGGGTCGATGCCGGACGGACCCGACGACAGGCGCTGGAAGAACGAGCCCGCGCGGCCGGGCAAGGGCGGCGTGACCCGGGGTTGAAGCACGCCATACCCCTCGACGACGCGACGCGTCTTGGGATCGAACCTCGGCCGATTGAGGGGATGCGCCATCGTGCCGACCAGCCGATTGACGGCTCCTCTCGGCAGCCGTGTGTCGGAGTCGAGCGTGATGACGTAGCGGACGTCGGGCGGCGCCACGGGTGCCGCGCCACCGGCCGGCAGAAAGGTGGTGTCCGTCGCCCCTCGAAGCCGGCGATTCAGTTCGTGGAGCTTTCCGCGCTTGCGTTCCCACCCCATCCACGTCTGGTCGCTCTCATTCCAGAGGCGGCGGCGGTGGAAGAGGAAGAATCGCGCATCGCCACCCGGAGCGGGCCCGTGCCGCGAGTTCAGCCGTCCGATCCCCTCGCGCGCCCTTGCGAGAGTCTCCTCATCACCCGGCACGCTCTCCGCAGGCGCATCGGTCCAGTCGGAGAGGATCGCGAAGCGAAGATCGCCGTCCGGATTCGCCAGATAATGCACTTCCAGCCGCTCGATCAGCTCGTCGACCTCGACGCGGTCGGTCAAGAGAGCCGGCACGACGACCATCGTTCGAAGATGGGACGGCACGCCGTCGCGCAGCCCGAGCCGAGGCAACACCCGCGGCGGGAGCAGCGCCGTGACGGAACGATTCAGGAGGGCGATCGCCAGGTCCGAGGCGGGGACGAGGACCAGCAGGCCGAGCAGGAGCAGGCCCGCCGATCCGATCCCCGACACGGCGGCAGCGAGAAGGGGCAGCGCGAGGATGAACCCACTGAGGAGGGCGATGGTTCCCAGGTACCCCGGCGTCGCCGCCGCGACGTAGGCGCGAAGCAGCCGGCGCATTGCGGGAGCTCGGAAGCCGAGCGCCACCTCGAGGGACCTGCGCCCGTTCCCGATGAGATAGTAGCCGGAGTCATCGCGCCGGGCGTCGTGCGGGTCGTCGGTCCCCCCCGCCCCGACCCCGGCGCGCTTCGCCTGGAGCACGGCCTCCCGGGCGACGTCGAGCTCCGACCGCGCCGAGCCCCGCGCGAGCTCTTCGATCGCGTGCCGGTAGCGGTCGCGGGTCACGAAGTCCATCGCGACATAGGTGGTGTCCGCTCGAAGCACCTCGTCGATCAGGCTGACACTCTCGAAGAATTCGGCCCAGTCGAGCGTGGACGCCAGCCCCATGCTGATGATCACGTTCCGCACGGTCACGTTCATCGCGGACTGCCGCTGATGCTCGACCCGGACGATCCCATCGGAGGTCGTCCCCTGGGCCGCGAGGCGTTGGTCGAGCCAGAGAAGCGCCGGGGTGACAGCCGGGTCCTGGTCGCGCAGCCGCTGGACGAGCTGCACCGCGAAGGCGGTCACGAGCGGGGCACCCTCAAACCGCCGGAGGGCCGTCGCCGCCGGCGTCACCGGTCGGCCGCCGAGTCCGAGCAGGTCGTCGGCCAGCGCGTCGGCCTCCTGGCGCGCCGCCCGCCCGCGGACGATCGCCTCGGCCTGGCGTCGAAGATTCTCGACCAGCACGACCCGCAAGGTCACCGCCACCGCCCAGAGCTCGCCGATGGTGAGGGGCTGTACGCGCTGGTAGGCCTGCACGAAGCGACGGAGCGTTTCCGGATCGAAGCGGCTATCCGTGTGTGCGACGAACGCCCAGGCGATTCCGTAGACGCGCGGATAGCCGGCCAGGGGTCCCTCGGCCAGCTTGGGCAACTCGCGATAAAAGCCGGGCGGCAGGTCATCGCGGATCTCGCGCAGCTGTTCGTCCACCACGTGGAAGTTATCGACCAGCCATTCCGCCGCCGGCGTGATCGCGCGTTCCTCCCGGATGGCCTTGGCGGTCAGGCGATACGCCTCGCGCAGCACGCGTCCGTTGTCCTGGACGCGCGGCAACAACGGACGGCCCCGCCCCGACCCGCTCATGACGCGCTGAGCGGCCGCGAGGCTCTCGGCGTGCTGTTCGAGGCGCTCGATGCCAAAGAGCTCCGCCCGGATCGGCTCCTCGGGGGGCTCGAGTGCGAACTCCAAGGGCGGGTGGACGCTGAGCATTGTGCGGATGTCGCGTGACCGAATGGCTATGCGGCGAGGAGCGCTTTTCGCTACTTTATCATACGGCTGCAGCGAAACGCCTTCAGGAATGACTGGCTCAAAAGACGTCAGCTCGTGACGAAGACGTGGCCGGCTCGCCTCCTGGGAGGTCTGGAGCCGGCCGATAGTTCGACGGGCACCTCTGGGTACGCCTCGCCGCCGTCCTCCCTACTGATGCTCGCGTAATACGGTGACGAATTCTCCCTCGTGCACACTTGTCACCCTATTACGCGAGGCTCAGTAGTAGGGATCAGCCCCCACGCTCAGGGCGCCGGGGCCATTGAGCGCCTCGCCATCGATCGTGATGATTTCCTCCGGCGCACCGACCCATCCGGAGGCCCCGGCGATCCATGTCATGCCTCCATGCGAACCAACCTGCCAGCGCTCACTTGCCCTCGCCGATCGACACGGTGAAGTTGACCGTCTCTTCCCGGTACGGTGACGGGATATACGCGAGCTCCAGGCGGATCTCCTTCAGCTTCTTCGCCTTCAAGGCTTCCGCGGGGAACTCCACGTCCAGGGACTGGGTCGCATCCTGCCCGGGGTCGAGCCGCTCGCTGCCGTACGTGGCGAACTTCAGCGTCGGTTCGGTCCGCGTCCCCTCGATCTTGATTGGCTGTCCCTGAGCATCGATGTACTGGATCTTCCCTGCGATGAGGCGGACGGTCTGATTGGCCGAGGTGTTCTTCAGCTTGAGCGTCCCGGTGAGCTTCGCCGGGGAGACGACGCGGCCGGAGCCCTTCTCGACGCGCTCCGTGACCTTCATCTCCGTGACCTCGCCCGTCACGATCCCGGCCTTCACGTTCACCGAGGCCGGCGTCACCGTGTAGATCTTGTCCTCGATCACCGCGGCTGTTCCTGACGGCCCCTGCGAGCAGCCGGCGGTGATCACGGCCATCGCCCCGCCCACGATCGTCAACCCGATCCATCTCGACATCGTCGTCTCCCTGTACAGACGCGAGAACTCCGCGCGCGCCGTCGTTGTGGGTGTCCGGCACGGAGCCCATGGGCTCCGACTCATCTCGACACTGGATCGCTCCCGCCTGCTCCTCACGTCCCGCGCCTCGGCCGTTCGGGACCGCGCGACCGTCGCCGGACTGCGGACTGCCGATTCACGGGCTCTGCCTCAGCTCTCCTCCCACGACGCCCCAGGCTGCGGATCTGGCGAACCGCATTGGCCTGCCCCTCGATGTTGTCGAGGAGCGCCGGGTCGTCACGGCGCTTCAGCCCCTCCTCGATGAGGGCCCGGAGAACGATCTGAAGGCTCACCGGGAGCTTGAGCGCGGTCGTCGCCTTCCCCGCGACGACTCGGGCCCGATCCAGGTCGGCCTGGGAGAGAATGAGGAGGACCTTGGTCCTCTCCGCGACCATCACGCCTCCGTAGCTTGCCGCAGAGCCCGCGTTCCGTTCGATGCCGCCGCTCGCCTTGGCATGGGATTTATACATTTTATATAGTTTATATTGAACCGATGTCGTGTCAAGCGGGATTCCGGGGGGGCCGGGGATGGCCAGGGCGCCAAGAAGGGAGGGGAGGCATCCGTTGCGAACAAGTCCGGTGGCCCGCGGCACCCCGCTTCTCTCTGTGCCCGGCGGGCGGCGCGCCGAGGTTGGCGGGCGCGTAAATCCAAACGGCCTCCTGGTTGCCCAGGAGGCCGTTTACCTACACGTGGTTGCGGGGGCTGGATTTGAACCAGCGACCTTTGGGTTATGAGCCCAACGAGCTACCGGGCTGCTCCACCCCGCGGTGACAGGCTCTACTCTACCCCCGCGCCCGGCGGGGAGTCAATCCCCGATGCCTCGTCAAGAACGCTCCCGAGCGCAGGGGCGGGGAGGGCATCGTGACTGGAGGCCGCCGAGTGGAGCCCGCCACCGCGGTCCTTTCCCCCCCCGAGCGGCTCCGGGAGCTGGGCGATCGGCCCTGCGCCAATCTCCCGGCCCCCGGGGGCCCTCCAGTCCGTTATGCGGCTGCGGGGGAGCGGGAATGCTATAGTGCTCTGCGGGATGCGCGAAACGTCTCGGAACCACCCCTCAAGCCCCATCGAGGACGGGACAGTGGAATCCAGCCAGATGCCGCGCTGGTACGCGGTCCGGACTCGCTCGCGCCACGAAAGGAAGGTCCGGGACCAGCTCATCGAGCGGCAGATCGAGACGTTCCTCCCGCTA
>MGBT01000158.1:0-9581 GCA_001788395.1 Candidatus Rokubacteria bacterium GWA2_70_23 | reverse complement strand
GCATCGCAGGGCGAGCCGAGCCGCTGCCGGACGGGGAGATCGAGGCCATCAGGCGCCTGGTCGCAACCCGCTTCCGCTACGACCCGCACCCGCTGATCGAGGAAGGGATGGAAGTCGAGGTCGTCCGGGGCCCTCTGGCGGGTGTCCGGGGCCGCCTCCTGCGCAAGGACCGCTCCTCGCGCCTGGTGATCGCGGTGCACCTCATCAACCAGGCCACCTCGGTCGAGATCCACCCCGCGGACGTCGTCCGGGTCTGATCCGGCCCGGGCCCGCCTCAGCGAGCGCGGGCGCGGCGCAGGAGAGTGCGCGCCTCGCGGGCCTGGGCCGTGTTTGGGTACTCCCGCATCAGGCGCTCCCATGTCCGTCTCGCCCCTCCCTCGTTGCCGATCTTCCTGTAGCTGAGCCCGATCTTGAGCAAGGTCTCGGCGGTGCGGCGGCCCTTGGGGACGGCCTCGAGCAGCCCCTCGAGCTCCACCAGCGCGCCGCGGGGGTTGTTCTGCCGGTAGAGAATGTCCCCGGCCATGAGCTGGGCGCTTTCCCGGAGCGGATGCGTGGGGTGGTTGGCGATCAGGTCCTGAAAGATGATGTGGGCGGCGTCGAGCTGCCCTTCGCGCATCTTGGCCATCCCGCCGTCGTAGAGGTCCTGGGCGGACTGGGCACTCGACGACGGTGCCGATGGTGGCGCGGGGCTGACCTGGGACGGGGCGAAGCCTCGCGGGATGGCGGCCTCGGGGCCGGCGGGCACGGCCAGTTCGCCCACGCGGCGCTCGAGGGACCGGAGCTGGTCCTCCTGCCGCTGCGAGGAGGCCACGAGGCGAGCCAGGGCATTCTGCAGCTCGGCGAACTCGGCCGTCATCCTTGCGATCTCCTCAGCCAGCCGGGGCGGTTCGGCGGGGCGGGAGGGAGCAGGCGCGACCGGGGCCGGAGCGGGCGCCGGGCTTCGCTCGGGCCGGGCAGCCTCGCTGCGCGCCGGCGGCGCGGGCTCGGGGCGCGCGACCGGCGGAGGGTCGGAGCGGCCGGGAAGGATGGCGGCGCACCCCGGCAGCACGAGCGCGGCAAGCAGGGCCAGGGTGATCGCGACGGATCCCATCAGGGCTGCCTCGCGGGATCGATGGTCACGCTGTCCACGGGCCAGCCGGCCTGCTCCGCGCGGAGCTGAAGGGTAAGTGGGTGCTCCCGCGCCAGCGCCACGTCGAGAAGCCAGACCCAGGGGCCGGGCCGCTCCAGCGGCGAATAGCCGCGCGCGATCTCTCCACGGTCGAACACGAAGCGGCGCTCGATGAAATCAAAGCGGTGGCGCTGCTGGCCCACCACCAGCGCGCCCTCGCTCGTGACACACAGGACGTAGTCGATGAGCTCGGGGGGCTCGGCGCGCGTGAGCCGCATCGCCCGGGCCCGAGCCGGCAACGCGCGCGCGATTTCACCGCTGAGCTGCTCGAGCGTCGCATAGGGAACCGGCGCCCGCCTGAGCGCGACCAGCTCATTGCCGTCACCGCGCACTCGCAGGGAGGGCGGCTCGTCTCGCGGCGGCCTCGGCGCCTGGCCCGTCGCCGTCCCGGGCAGCGCCAGCAGCCCGGCAAGCGCCAGCAGCCCGGCGCGCCGGCTCATTCACCCCTCCCCTCCCGGAGGCCCCTCGGCGGCAACCCAGCCGCTGCGCCCGGGCACGGTCACCCGCACGACAGGGACGGGCGGTCGCGCGTCCGCCGTGATCCGCGCCGCCTCGGCCGCATCGCAGAGCCGCACGAATGCGGCGCCACCCCGCCGGGCCTCCGCGAGGAAATCGCGAAGGACGCCGAGCCACGGCCCGCCTTCGACCTCGGCGTGAAGCGTGAAGACGTTGAGGCCGGAACGCAGGCCCCGGACGAGGGCCCCCGGGAGATCCCCGGTGCGCCCCACGAGCTCGTCCACCGTCGGCATGGTCGTCGGAATCTGAATGGTCTTGAGCGCCTCCCCGCCCACGAGCGGCCGGAACGGAGCCTCGCCTCGCACGTCGCTCGCGTAAGCGTAACCGAAGTTCTCCTGGATCACCAGCGCCGCCGGCGTGGTCCGCCAGCCCGGGGCGGCGCTGGCCTGGGGCGGCGAGCCGAAGGTGGACTCGAAGGCGCGGGCCGCCGCTGCCAGATCCTCCCGGACGCGGTCCCCGGACATCCGATGCACCCGGTCCTGCCACCCGACATGGTCGAAGCCGTGCGGGGCCACCTCGTGGCCCTCGCCGGCGATCTGCCGCAGCAGGGCCGGGGCCCCTGCGCCTACTGGCCGAGCGGGCAACACCGTGCCGGACAGCAGCGTCGACAGCCCGTACAGGCTCAGGGCACGGGTGCGCCACATCTTGGCCAGAAAGCTCGGCCGCCACGCCCGCCGCAGCGCCATGCCCGAACGATCCGGGCCCATCGTGACGAAGAACGAGGCGGCGAGGCGCTCCTCGCGGAACAGCTCCAGCAGCCGCGGCACTCCCTCGTGGAGCCCCCGGTGGGTATCGACATCGACCCTCAGCGCGACTGTCGCTTGAACCACTCGATGGTCCGGGAGAGCCCCTCCTCCAGAGGGACCTCGGCCTGCACGCCGAGGATCTCGCGCATGCGGCGCACGACGGGCACCCGGCGGGGGATGTCCTCGTACCCGCGGTCGTACACGGCCTCCTGCGGGACGAGGATCACCGGTGACGTCGACCCGGCAAGCCGCACCATCGTGGACGCAAGCGTGGCGATGGAGACCTCCTCCTCGGAGCCGACATTGATGGCCTGGCCGACGGCCGCGGGGGCGAGGCCCGCCGCGACCGTGGCGCGCACCGCGTCGTCGACGTAGGTGAACGTGCGCGTCTGCGAGCCGTCCCCGATGACGGTGAGGGGCTCCCCGCGCAGGAGCTGCCCCATGAAGATCGTCACCACGCGCCCGCGGTCCATCTGGTCGAGCCGCGGGCCGTACACGTTGAAGTAGCGCAGCACCACCACCGGGAGCCCCATGCGCCCGAAGGCGAAGCACAGGTGCTCGGCCGCGGCCTTGGAGGTCGCGTAGCACCAGCGGTCGATGCGCGTCGAGCCCAGCACGCGATCGCCGTCCTCGTCGAAGGGCACGGCCGCGCTACGCCCGTAGATCTCCGAGGTGGAGGCGAAGACCACCTTGCGGCCGTGCCGGAAGGCCGCCGCGAGCACCTCCTGGGTGCCGTTGATGTTCACGGTCAGCACCTGGTAGGGATCCCCGACGTAATGCTCGACCCCGACCACGGCCGCCAGGTGATAGACCAGGTCGGCCCAGGCCACGAGCCCCTCGAGGATGTCGCGGTTGAGGACCGACTCGCGGATCATCCGGAAATCCGCGCGCCCGCGGAGATGACGGACCTTGGCGTCCGAGGCCAGGTCCAGCGCCGTGACCTCATCGCCGCGGCCGAGCCACGCCTCCGCCAGATGGGAGCCGAGAAAGCCCGCCCCCCCGGTGATCAGCACTTTCATGCGCGCGGCTCCTTTCCCGGGGCCGCGTCAAGGGCGGCCCCGGGGGCCAGCCCGCGACGCCGGGCCCACTCGTCGGCAGGCTCCTCCTGGCCACCGGCCTCCTGCACGCGGCGCACGAGAAGCGCGCGTTTCCCCGCCATCACCACGATCCCCTCCCCGCGACGCACGTCGAGCAGGGTGCCGGGCGCGGTGCCTGGGAGCGGGCCCGCGAATCCCCGCACCTCGCTCCCCGCCCAGAGAAAGAGCCGTCTCGGGCCGTCAGCCACGAAGGCTCCCGGATACGGATGGGTCACGGCCCGGATCATGTTGGCGATCCGCTCGGCAGGCCAGCCCCACTCCACGCGGCCGTCCTCGGGGACACGGCGAGGCCAGCGGGAGACGCGCGCCGGGTCCTGGGGGATCCGCGGCGCCGTCCCTGCCAGGACCGCCGGATACCACTCGAGGAAGAGGTCCACGCCTTCCTTCACCACGCGCTGGTAGAGGGTGAGGGCCGTGTCCTCGGGCCCGATCTCGATCGAGACCTGCGCCACGATGTCCCCGGCGTCAGCCTCGGCGATCATGTGATGCAGCGTGACGCCGGTGCGCCGCTCCCCGTTGACGAGGACCCAGTTCACCGGCGCGCGGCCCCGATAGGCCGGCAGGAGCGAGCCGTGGAGGTTGAGCGCGGCGATGCGCGGCAGGCGCAGGAGATCCGGGCCGAGCAGGCGGCGGTACCAGACGCTCAGGAACAGGTCGGCCTCGAGCGGGCCGAGGGTGGCGGCGACCTCGGCCAGCCCGGGCGAGGGCGGCGCGAGCACGGGGATGCCGGCGCTCCGGGCCATGTCCGCGACCGACTCGAACCAGTCGCCCTCGGCCGGGTCATCGGCGTGCGTCACCACCGCCGCGATATTCTCACCGCGCGCGAGCAGCCCCTGCAGGGCGCGGGCGCCGAAGGTGTGGTAAGCGAATACCACCCAGCGCGCGCCACTCACTCGAGGATCTCGCTGATCACGTACGGGGGCCGGCGGCGGACCTCCTGGTAGATGCGCCCCACGTACTCGCCGATGAGCCCGAGCGCCAGGATCTGCAGCCCGACGAAGAAGAAGAGGATGGCGAAGAGCGTGAACACGCCCTCCACCTCGGGCCCCACCAGGAGCCGCCTGATGCCCAGGAACACGGCAAACCCGAGTCCCAGCGCCGCCACGAGCACCCCCGCCAGGCTTACCGCCTGGATGGGAAGCAGCGAGAACCCCGTGAGCAGGTCGAAGTTGAGCTGCAGGAGCCTGAACAGCCCGTAGCGGGAGCGCCGATCCGGGCGCGGCGCGTGCTCGACGGCGATCTCGGCCGTGGAGGCCGCCAGGGTGTTCGCGAGGGCGGGGATGAAGCGGGAGATCTCGTGGCAGTCGAGCAAGCGGTCGACCACGGTCCGCCGGTACGCCCGCAGCATGCAGCCGTAGTCGCGCATGGGCACCCCAACGGCGGCGGACGTCAGGCGGTTGACTGCCCAGGAGGCGAGGCGGCGGGGCCAGGGATCGTGACGGCTCTTCCGCCAGCCGCCCACCACCTCCGTCCCGTCCGCCATCCGCTGCAGGAGCCGCGGGATCTCCTCCGGCGGGTTCTGCAGGTCGGCATCGAGCGTCACCACGACCCCGCCGCGGGCGCGCTGCATCCCGGCGAAGACCGCGGCATGCTGGCCGTAGTTCCGGTTGAAGCGCAACATGCGGACGGCCCGGTCCTGCTCGTGGAGCGCCCTGAGGATGGCCGCCGAGCCGTCGCTGCTCCCGTCATCGACGAAGATGATCTCCCAGGACTGTCCGAGGTCCTTGAGCGTCCGCGCGAGCCTCTCGTGCAGGGCCCTGAGCGTCCCGGCCTCGTTGAAGACCGGGATCACCACCGAGACGGCCGGGACCGAGGGCTCATCCGCCATGGGCGCGCACCAGCAGGCAGTCGTTGTGGCCGCCGAACCCGAAGGAGTTGGAGATGGCGGCGCGGATCGGGACCGCGACGGGCCCGTTCGGCACGTAGTGCAGGTCGCAGTCGGGATCCGGCACCTGGTAATTGATCGTGGGCGGCGCCACCAGTTTCTCGTGACCGCCCTCCACAGCAACGACGTCGCCCGCGCATACCGTCACGGTACGGCCAGGTCGGATGACGCGACCACGTGCGAGCAGTTTCTCGCCCTGAGCCGGCGCCAAGAAGTTCGCCTTGTATTCGATGGTTAGAACTGAAGATCCGGGTGGCATCAGCGTCATCGCGGCGCAACCGCAAGCGACGTCGACAACCGCGGTGAGAACGGCGGCGGCCATGAAGCCATGATCCGGTTCGGTCGCCCACACACGCTCACGCCACAGCGCTTACGAGGCGGGGGTGACCCTAGGAACGGCGCGGTAAGGTCTCTCCTGACTGGGACGTCCTCCCAGGCAGATGGTCCCAGGTCTGCGGAGCGTGAGCCAGTTCACGACTCGCCAAGATTCTCTGATCGTGACCTGTAAATGGCCGACTGCGCGATTCGGCGGTCATCAGGTGGCTATCTATGACGTCCTGTCCGCTCGATGCCAAGACGACGGCGCACTTCCTTGCTGGATATCCCCCCTCCCGCCTTCTGGCGCATCCGGGATCGCTCGATGAGAGCGATGAATTGCGGATGAGTGCTGAGCGTTATCGTTTCCAAATCAGCGTTCGTGATGGCGAAGAGCGCTGCAACCGGTTTGCCGCCCGATGTCAGCACCACGGGTTCTTTCTTCACATCACGCGCATAGTTTCTAAGCGGTGCCGTTGCCTTTTCCAGCTCTAGCCTTTTCATAACTCGATCACTGCCCTTCCAATCCTGACACGGTTACGAAGCTTGACCCCGACGGCCCGGATATACACCGAGGGATCCGGATCAGTTTCCGCGTCATAGTATACGCGAAGATCGCCAATCCTGAGCTCCCAGGGAGCTACCGGGTTTGGGCGCATCGGTTTGCGATTTCTCGTTTCGGTGGTCGGCTGGTGGACCAACTGTTCGTCCACGGCGTCGAGAACAACGCGCTGCTGCCGGGCCGTCAGCGCCCGAAGGTGATTTTCGGCATCGGGCGAATACTCAACGCGATAAGGCAATTAAGCGCCCAGCGTTGCCAGATAGTTCGAGACCTCGATCAGGTTGCCATCAGGGTCGCGGAGGTAGATCGATTCGATAGGCCCACGGGCCCCGGTTCTTCTCACTGGTCCTTCGGCTATCTCAACCCCGCACGCCTTCACGAAGATGGCCGCCGAGCCGTCGCTGCTCCCGTCATCGACGAAGATGATCTCCCAGGACTGTCCGAGGTCCTTGAGCGTCCGCGCGAGCCTCTCGTGCAGGGCCCCGAGCGTCCCGGCCTCGTTGAAGACCGGGATCACCACCGAGACGGCCGGGACCGAGGGCTCATCCGCCATGGGGGCGCACCAGCAGGCAGTCGTTGTGGCCGCCGAACCCGAAGGAGTTGGAGATGGCCGCGCGGATCGGGACCGCGACGGGCCTGTTCGGCACGTAGCTCAGGTCGCAGTCGGGATCCGGCACCTGGTAGTTGATCGTGGGCGGCGCCACCTGGTCTCGAAGGGCCAGCACGGTGGTGATCAGCTCGATGGCCCCTGCCGCCGAGATCGTGTGACCGATCATCGACTTGGTGGAGCTGACCAGAAGCCGGTCGGCATGAGGCCCGAACACCTGCCGGATCGCCGCGGTCTCCACCCGATCGTTCATCGGGGTCGAAGTGCCGTGGGCATTGACATAGTCCACCTGCGCCGGCTCGAGCCCGGCATCCGCGATGGCGGCGCGCATGGCCCTGACGGCCCCCTGCCCGTCGGGCGCCTCGTCCGTGATGCGGTAGGCGTCGCAGGTGCTGCCATAGCCGGCCAGCTCCGCCAGCGGCCGCGCGCCCCGCCCCCGCGCGTGCTCGGCCTCCTCCAGGACGAGGAACCCCGCGCCCTCGCCCATGACGAAGCCGTCTCGGCGCGCATCGAAGGGGCGGCTGGCCGTCTCGGGGGCCTCGTTCCGGCGTGACATGACGCCGAGCAGGCAGAAGATCTGGACCTCGATGGGCGAGACGATGCACTCGGCGCCTCCGGCCAGCGCCACATCGATGGTCCCGCGCCGGATGGCCCGCACCGCTTCGCCAATGGCCTGCGCCGAGGAGGTGCACGCTGTCTGGAGCGTGGCTGCCGGGCCCTCGATGCCGAACCGCCCCGCCAGGCGCGCGGCCAGATACTGCGGCAGCGTCCGGTACGAGCGGTCCGCACCGGCGCGCCGGGCGAGCTCGCGTGCGAAGCCACGTGGCGTCACCGGCTCGCCAGGCGCCCGCCCGGCATAGGCCATGGCGCCGAGCTGGCGGAGATCCTGGCGCTCGCCGGCGGTGCCGACGAAGACACCGGCGCGCGGACCGCGCACCGCGCTCATCGCCCCCGCCTGATCGATGGCGCTGCGGGCCGCCCATACGCCCACGACCACGCTCCGGGGCTCGAGAGCGTCGAGCCCCTCAGCCCCCCGCAGCTCCCCGAGCAGGGCCGGATCGGCCACCGAGGCGGCGATCTGGGTGGGGAGCCCCTCGGGATCGAAGTGCGTGATCCGCCGGATCCCCGAGGTCCCGGCCTGGGCCGCCTTCCAGAAGCGCTCTAGGCCCACGCCGATCGGGGTGACCACATCCATGCCCGTCACCACCACGCTGCGCACCGGCACGTCCTCAGGCAAGGAGCGAGTAGCCACCGTCCACCACCAGGACCTGGCCCTGGATGGCCTGGGCCGCGGGGCTCGCCAGGAAGAACACCACCTCGGCGACCTCCTCGGCAGAGGTGAGGCGTCCGGCGGGGGTGCGGGCGCGCGCGGCCTCGAGCAGCGCCTCGCCCTCGGGAAAGGCCCGCCACACATCCGTGGCGACGGCGCCGGCGGACACGGCGTTGACCGTGATCCCGCGCGGGGCCAGCTCCACGGCCAGGTAGCGCGTGAGCGTCTCGAGGGCCGCCTTGGAGACGCCCACGGCGGCATAGCCGGGGATGACGCGCTCGCTGCCGAGGCTCGTGAGCGCCACGATCCGCCCCCCCGCGCTCATCAGGCGCGCGGCCTCCTGGGCGCAGAGCAGCAGCGGCCGCGCATTGGTGTTCATCACCCAGTCCCATTGCTTGGGCGACAGCGCCAGCGGGCCCTTGAGCACCCCGGAGGCCGCATTGTTGACGAGGACGTCGAGCCGGCCGGCCACGCGGGCGACTTCCCCGGCCATGCGGGTGATCTCGCCGGGCTCCTTGAGGTCGGCCTGGACGAGGTGGGCCGCGCCGCCGCGCAGCTCCACGTCCTGCGCCGTCTTCTCGGCGGCCTCGCGGTCGACGAAGAAGTTGACGAAGACGCGCGCGCCGCTGTCGGCGAAGCGGAGCGCGATGGCGCGACCGATACCGCGGCCGCCGCCCGTGACCAGCACCTCGCGCCGCGCGCCCGGGTGAGTCACAGGCCGGCCTCGAACGCCGCCGCATCCAGCGGGCGCGCCGTCAGGACCCGGTGCATCTCACGGAACCGCTCGGCCCTGGCTCGCGCCTCCGGATCCCGCCCGATCTCCTCGATGGCCAGATGGAGGGTGGCCCTCGCCGCCGTCTGGCCATCCACCTGGGCGGTAGCGGCAATGGTCCAGCGCTCCCCGGCGTTGTCGCGGCGCATACAGCGCAGGCTGAGCTGGTCGCCGGGTCTCACCGGACGCCGGAAAGAGGCCGCGGTCACCCGCTCGAGGCGCCCGAGCCGCTCGAAGCCGTGGCTCAGGGCCACCAGGAGCTGAGCGCTCTGCTCGAACGCTTCGATGATGAGCGCGCCGGGGAAGATCGGAAAGCCCGGGAAATGGTCGTCGAAGACGTCCTCGGAAGCGCTGACATTCTTGAGGGTCTCGATGGCGCGCCCCGGCTCCACCCCGACGATGCGGTCGATCAGGACGAACCGCATGGGGCCGATGGCCGGCTCAGGTGCCGGTGGCCAGGCGGGAGGCTCCCCTCAGCTGCCCGGCCAGGTACTCGACCAGGGCCCGCACGGTGAAGCGGTTCAGCACCTCGTCCACGACGACGGCCGAGTGGAGGCTCTCCAGGAGGTGGGGGACCAGGGTTTCGGTGGACAGACCGGTGAACTCGAGCCCCATCCGGCCCAGCTCCGCGCGCAGCCGATCC
>MGBT01000157.1 GCA_001788395.1 Candidatus Rokubacteria bacterium GWA2_70_23 | reverse complement strand
CACGACGAGGCGTGCGCCACCATGAGGGGCGCGGCCGAGATGGGAAAGCAACGGCGCGCCGAGCACCAGCAGGAGCGATCGTCGATCGTCTGGACGCCGACGCCGGTGGCCGGGGTGAGGTGGAACACGCTGTGCGATCGGCTCCTAGAGGCGCCGCCTCGCATCTGGACCTTTTTGAGCAGCCTGCGGGTTTTTCAGCGGCCTGCTAGGCGCCGGTCACCAGGATCAGGTACAGGTCCAGCAAGTTGGTGTTGGTGGGTCCCGTGACCACCAGGTCCCCGAGGCCCGCGAAGATGGCATGGGAGTCGTTGTCCTCGAGACGCGCCCGGGGATCGCCCCCCTGAGCGGTTGCGCGGGCGGCGCTCTGCCCGTTGGCGAGGGCGCCGGCGGCGTCGGTGGGGCCGTCGGTGCCGTCCGTGCCGGCCGCCAGGACCACGATCCCGTCGAGCCCGTCCATCTCCAGGGCGGCCGCCAGGGCGAACTCCTGGCAGCGCCCGCCCTTCCCCCGTCCCTTCACCGTCACCGTGGTCTCCCCTGCCGCGATCAGGCACGCGGGAAGGGCCACCGGCCCGCCGCCCGCCTGGATCTCCCGCGCGAGCGCGACGAAGCGGCCCGCCGCCTCGCGGGCCTCCCCCTCCAGCGACCTCGTGACAACATGCGGGTTGAGCCCGAGCCGGCGCGCCGCGGCCACGGCCGCCTCCACGACGAGCTGGTTGTTCCCGATGATGACGTTCTGGACCCTGTCGAAGATGCGGTCCCCGGGCTTGGGCGTCTCGGGAATCTCTCCCCGCAACCCACGCTGGAGACGGTCGAGCACGGACGCCGGGACCTGATCGGAGATGCCCAGCCGCGCCAGGACGCCCATGGCCTGCCCGAAGGTGGACTCGTCCGGAGCGGTGGGGCCGGAGCCGATCACGTCCGGCGCGTCGCCGATCACGTCGGAGAGGAGGAGGGCGTGCACCCGCGCGGGAGCGGCCGCCCGGGCGAGCTGGCCGCCCTTGAGCCGCGAGCAGTGCTTCCTCACCGCGTTGAGCTGGGTGATGGTCGCCCCGGCCGAGAGGAGGAGCCTCGTGAGCGCCCGCTTCTCCTCGAGGGTGATGGGCGGAACCGGGGCCGGAGTCAGCGCCGAGCCGCCCCCCGAGATGAGGACCAGCACCAGGTCGTCCTCGCCGGCGGCGCTGACCAGGCCGTGGATCTCGCGCGCCGCATTCGCACCCCGCTCGTCGGGCACGGGATGGCCGGCCTCCACCAGGCGAATGCGGCGGGTAGGGGCGCGGTAGCCGTCCTTGACCGCCACCAGGCCGCCGGCGATGCGATCGCCCACCGTCTCCTCGACGGCCGCGGCCATGGCGCCCGAGGCCTTCCCCGCCCCCACCACGACCAGCGCGCCTCGCGCCGGGAACCGGACATCGCCGAGCGCGCGCGCGACGAGGGGGCGGACCTCTCCGGCTCGGAGCGAGGCGTCGAAGATGGCGCGGGCCGCGGCCCGCGCGTTCACCGGGCGAGCTTCTGCAGCCGCCGCCCAGCCTCGATCAGCATGTCGTCGGTCTTGGGGAAGCAGAACCGGATCTTGGTCCGGCCCAGGTCCGGGTGCGCGTAAAAGGACGAGCCCGGCACCGTCGCCACGCCGATCTCCTTCACCAGGAACATGGCGAAGGCCGTGTCGTCCTCGCACCGGTGCTGCTTCATGAAGTGGGCCGCGTCCGTGAGGATGTAATAGGCGCCCTTGGGCTTCCAGGCCACGAAGCCCGCGGCCTCGACCTGGGAGAAGAGCAGGTCGCGCCGGGCCTGGTAGCGCTCCCGCAGGCGGACGTAGTACGAGTCCGGAAAGCCGAGCGCCGTGACGGCCGCCTCCTGCAGCGGGTGCGGCGCTCCGACCGTGATGAAGTCGTGGGCGCGCCTGATGCCGAGGGACAGCTCCGGGTTGGCAACGGCGTAGCCGACCCGCCAGCCCGTCACCGAGTAGGACTTCGAGATCCCGGAGATGGTGACGGTGCGCTCGGCCATGCCCGGCAGGGTGGCGATGGGCGTGTGGCTTTCCCCATCGTACAGGATGTGCTCGTAGATCTCGTCGGTGATCGCCACGAGATCGTGCTCCAGGCAGAGGTCGGCGATCACCTGGAGCTCGGCGCGCGAGAACACCTTGCCCGAGGGATTGTTCGGGCTGTTGATGATGATGGCGCGCGTGCGCGGCGACACTGCCCGTGCGAGACGATCGGGATCGAAGGAGAAGTCCGGCGGCTCCAGCGGGACGAATACCGGCTCAGCGCCCGCGATGATGCAGCCCGGGCCGTAATTCTCGTAGAACGGCTCGAAGATGATCACCTCGTCGCCGGGGTTCAGCACGGCCAGGAGCGTGGCGAGCATGGTCTCGGTGGAGCCGCAGCACACCGTGACGTGCTGGTCGGGGTCGAGCTCCATCCCGTAGAAGCGCCGGTACTTGTCGGCGATGCCGCGCCTCAGCCGTGGCGCGCCCCACGTGATGGCGTACTGGTGGAAGTCGCCGTCCAGTGCCCGGTGGGCCGCCTCCACCAGCTCCCGGGGCGGCGGGAAGTTGGGCATACCCTGGGCGAGGTTGATCCCGCCATGCTGGGCGTTGACGCGGGTCATCTCGCGGATAACCGACTCGGTGAACCCCTGGACGCGCTTCGAGATCATGGCAGGACCACGTCACGCTCGATGGGGTCCACCGTCACACCCTGGGTCTTGAGCCAGGCCACGCCGCGTTCCAGCCCGTCCTCGGCAGCCTCCAGCTCGAGCACCATCCAGCCGTGGTCGGCCCTGACGTCGGCGCGGCGGATATTCGGGACGATGTCGAAGTCCTTCACGAGCCGGTAGATGATCGGCTGCTGCACCAGCTCGGAGGGAAAGGTCAGACGCACCCGCATCCGGGCCATGGACCACACCCCTTCCTACCGCCCGCCCGTCACGCCCGCCCCCCGGCAATGGCGGGCACGATGGAGACCTGATCACCGGGCTTGAGACCAGTCGTGGCCCCCTGCAGGAAGCGGATATCCTCCTCGTTCACGTACAGGTTGATGAAGCGCCGGACGGCGCCGCCCTCGTCGATGAGGCGCTCGCGGAGGCCCGGGAACTGACGCTCGAGGTCCTCGATCACGTCGGCCACGGTGTCGCCGGCAGCCTGCACCTCGGCGGCCCCCTTGGTCACCGCGCGCAGCGGAGTCGGGATGCGAACCAGCACGGCCATTATTTCTCTCCTTGCTTGGACTTGAGGTCGGCGAGCGCCTGGTCGAAGGCGGACAGCAACGGCCGGATGGTGACGTCGACCGACAGCCGCTCGTGCAAGACGTCCGGCGTCTTGAGCCCGTTGCCGGTGATGCAGATCACGATGGGCTCGTCCCGCGGGATCCGGCCCGCCTCGATCAGCTTCCTGGCCGCGGCCACCGTCACGCCGCCCGCCGTCTCCGTGAAGATCCCCTCCGTGCGCGCCAGCAGCTGCATCCCCTCGATGATCTCCTCGTCCGTGGCGTGCTCGCCGTGGCCGCCCGAGTCCTTGGCGACCCGATAGGCGTAGTAGCCATCGGCGGGGTTACCGATGGCGAGGGACTTGGCGATGGTCTGCGGCCGCACCGGGACCAGCACGTCCGTGTCGTTCTTGATCATCGTCACGATGGGTCCGCAGCCGAGCGCCTGGGCCGCGTACATGCTGGTGCGGCTCTCCGGGATGAGGCCCAGCAGCCGGAGCTCCTTGAAGGCCTTCCAGATCTTGGTGATGAGCGAGCCCCCGGCGCATGGCACCACGACGTGGGCGGGCGCGCGCCATCCGAGCTGCTCGGCGATCTCGTAGCCGTAGGTCTTGGAGCCCTCCGCGTAATACGGGCGGATGTTGATGTTGACGAAGGCCCAGCGGTACTTGTCGGCCACCTCCGAGCAGAGCCGGTTCACCTCGTCATAGGTGCCGTGGACGGCCACGAGCGTGGGATTGTAGACGAGCGTGGCCGTCACCTTCCCCTGCTCGAGGTCGGCCGGGATGAAGATGTAGGACTTGAGCCGCCCCTCGGCGGCATGCGCCGCCACCGAGTTGGCCAGGTTGCCGGTGGAGGCGCAGGCCACCGTGTCGAAGCCGAACTCCTTGGCCTTGCCGAGGGCCACTGCCACGACGCGGTCCTTGAACGACCACGTGGGGTGGCAGACGGAGTCGTTCTTGACCCAGAGTTCCTTCACGCCCAGCTCGTCGGCCAGGTTGCGCGCCCGGATCAGCGGGGTGAAGCCCACGGCCGGGCCCACGACCGGCTCCCCGTCGGCGCCGAGCTCCACCGGCAGGAGATCCGCGTAGCGCCAGATGCTCTTGGGGCCCGCCTCGATGCGCGCGCGGCTCACCCGCTGGCGGATCAGCTCGTAGTCGTACTCGACCTCGAGGGGACCGAAGCAGAACTCGCAGACGTGAACGGGCGACGAGGGATAGGAGCGCCCGCACTCCCGGCACTTCAGACCTTGCAGCCTCTCCATGGCCTCTCCATCGGTAGGGGATTTGAGCCCCGGCTGAACAGCAACGATCCTGGGCTGGCCTCCGCCCGGATCACCGACCCAGCGAGACAATGTGCTTACTTAACACTCGCTCGCGCGAAAAGTCAACGCGGTCGCGTCGCGGCCGGCCGCGGAGATGACGTATCATCGGCCCCCGTGGACACAGCGCGCCGCCTCCCGCTGCTCCTGCTGACCGCCTTCGCCGTTGCCTGGGGCGTGGCCGCCTTCGGAGCGGGACTCCCGGTCTTCGACGATCACCCGGGCCAGCTCTACCGCCTCCACCACGCGGTGAGGCTCGGGCTCGCGCCCTGGCGCTGGAACCCCGGGTGGTGGGCCGGCTACGCCGAGCTGCAATTCTACCCGCCGGGCTTCTCCTACCTGGGCGCGCTGTTGCACACGGCCGCCGTGGGCATGCTCTCCGTGGAGGCCACCTATCGCGTCCTCCTCTGGGCGACATGGCTCCTCCCCGGGCTCGCTGTCTACGCGCTCCTCGCCCGCCTGCTCCCGCATCCGTGGCTCGCGCTCCCCGCCGCGGTCCTGGCCCTCACGCTCTCGGCGGAGTCACGGAGCGGCGTCGAGGAGGGCCTGCGCTGGGGACTCGTGGCGGCCCGCCTTGGCTGGGGACTCCTGCCCTTGCTGGCCCTCTCGCTGCTGCGCTGGGCGGGCGGCGCCCTTCGCGCCCCGCTGAGCGCCTCCCTGCTCCTCGCGGCTGTCGTCCTCGTCCATCCGGCTCACGGCCCGGCGGCGCTAGCGCTGATCGGCCTCGCGGCTCTCGTGAGCTCCGGGACGCGAGTCCGGCGCCTCGGCGATGCCGCGCTTCTCGTCGGCCTCGGCCTCGGCCTCGCCGCCTTCTGGCTGCTACCGCTCCTCGCCCATCTGACGCTCGCGCTTCCGCTGGCCTGGGGAGATCCCGATCTCGCCTCGCTCGGCCGCACGGTTTCCGGCCGGCCCCTCATAGTGCTCCTCGCGGCGGCGAACCTCGCTGGCTGGATCATGCGTGGGCGGGGAATGCTCGCCGGCGCGACCTCCACCTGGCTGCTCGCTCTCGCGCCGCTGATGACGGGACTGATCGTCACCGACGCCGTCCTCGGCTCGGCGCTCGGCATCCTGTGGATCCCGGCCGACCGGCTGGTGGACAGCCTCTACCTGGCGCTGATCCTGGGAGCGGCGGTGAGCCTGGGAGCGGCCGCACGGCGCCTCGCCCGAGTCCCGGCCGGAGCGCTCGGCCTCGCCGCGCTCGCCGTGACGCTTCCCCTGGCCGGCGGCAGCCCCGAGCCCACGCTCTCGCTCTGGCCCGGCGGCAGGAGCCAGTGGCCCACCTACGACCAGGCGGTGGCAGGCACTCGGCTCGGGGACCTCTGGGCGGCGCTCCGCCGCGTGCCGCCCGGGCGGATCCTCTTCGTGCGCTCCGCGGTCCCGCTCCGGTACGGAACCGAGTGGTGGCGGCCGCACTCCCATCTCACGGCGCTGACGCCCGTCGCCACAGGCCGCGAGATCATCAACGGCACCTTCACCCACCCCTCCCCCGTCGCGGGCTTCCTTTACTCTGGATCGGCCTCGGCCCCCATCACCCGGCTCGTGGAGCAGCGAGACGGTGAGACGCTCTTCGGCCGGCCGCTCGCGACGCTCCACCCGGAGGAGTTCGACCGCCTGTCAGCGGGGCTCGCGATCTCGGCCGTGGTCGCCCTTGACGAGGATGCCGGACGGCTCGGCTTCCTCACCGCGCACGAGGGCTTCGGGCGCCCCGAGAGGATCGGGCCCTTCCTGCTCTTCGTCGCGACGGCCCCGCGCCCGGCCCCGGAACCCGTGGCCCCGGGCCACCTGCGCCTCCTCCTGCCGTCGGGCGCGGGCGGCTTCACTCCCGCCGGCATCGGCTACTCACCGTTGTGGACGGCGCATGCCGGGGGCCGCACGATGCCGACACGGCGGGGAGAGACGGGGCTTCTCGAGATCTGGGCCCCTGCGCGGGAGAGGCTCTCCGTGGATCTGCGCTATGGGCCCGGCCTCGCCGAGTGGGCAGGCATGGGGCTCAGCGCCGCCTCTCTCCTCCTCATGTGCCTTGGAAGGCGGCTTGGGCTTGCATCGTGAATAAGAAGGACAGACTGGGCCTCGTGGCAACCTCGGCGTTGCTGGGGCGCTGTGCCGCCTGGGGGCTCAACCAGCTCGCCATCACGTCGGCCATCGCGGGCATCCTTCTACCAGCTCGCGGTGTCGGCGCCCGTGCTCGTCGCGGTATAGTTGGGCCGTGATGGAGCTCAGCCGGGTGCTCGACGTGTTGAGGGCGTTCGGGCGCGAGCGAGTCGAGTACGTGCTGGTGGGCGGGGTCGCCCTCGCCCTGCATGGCCTCGTCCGGGCGACGCAGGACATCGATCTGTTCGTCGCTCCCTCACCGGACAATGTCGAGCGTGCGAAGGCGGCGCTGCGGTCCGTGTTCGGAGACCCGAGCATCGACGACATCGACGCGGGCGACCTCGAAGGAGCCTATCCCGTCGTCCGCTTCGTCCCCGACGAGGAGTCCTTCGTCATCGACCTGATCGGGCGCCTGGGGGATGCTATCCGGTACCAGGACCTCGAGGTCGAGGAGCGCGAGGTTGACGGGGTCCGTGTGCGGCTCGCCACGCCGCGCACCCTGTACCGCATGAAGAGGGACACGGTGCGACTGATCGACCGGGCCGACGCCGAGGCCCTGAAGCGCCGCTTCGCGCTCGAGGAGGACCCATAGTGCCCGTGCGGAAGTTCCGCTCGCTCGACGAGGCCCGCGAGGCGCTGTGGGTGAGCCCCGACGATGTGGCCTTCCTCCGCGGCGTGGCGCAGCTCTGGCGCCTAGCGGCGGCCCTCGCGCCGCGCCGCTACCCGCGCGGCGTGTACCGCTACCGCTCCATCGTCGAGGCGAACCGCGCGCGGGAGGCCTGGGAGCGACGCTGACGGTCGGCCGGCCCCGCCCCGCCCGCCCCCGCCGCGCTCGCGTAGCCCCCTCCCGCGCTGATCGGATGCGGCGCCGCGGCCCGTCCGCCGGGCCCTGACGGTAGGTCCTTGACCGGGCGCCCCGGCCGAGCAGGATCCGTGGCAGCCAGAGGGCGATCGAGAGCCGGAGGCGTGGCGCTCTCCCTCACCCGCCGGGTGCCGGCGGGAGACCGGGGTTCGCCAGGGGGGCCCGCCGCCCAGCTCGCGCGGCACCGACGGCGCAGAGAGGGCCTGTGTGCTGACTATGCGCCCCGCGGAGCTTGCCCCGGTCGACGACGACCTGCCCCGCAGCAGCACGACCTCCGGCCAGCCGTGGACCTCCCAGCCTTCCCAGGCGCTGTAGTCGCGGCCGTGCAGGTCGGCCGCGCCGAGCGTCTTTCGCACTGACGCGTCGAAGACGACGAGGTCGGCGTCGCTGCCGGGGGCGATCGCGCCCTTCCGCGGGTAGAGGCCGAGGACCTTCGCGGCGTTCGTCGCGGTGACGGCGACGAAGCGCTCGACCGACATCCCGCGCTTCGAGACCCCCTTGGTGTAGACGATGGGCACGCGCGTTTGGCCCTTGGCACGAGTTCGGTCGCCCGCTTTGACGATGACGAGTAGATTGCCTCCACTCAAGCCTCGGAGCGCAACGCGTAGCTTTTCCAGGTCACGACGGGTCATCCACGGGTCTCCTTCGGCGCAGGTGGGTGGAGGGGGCCTTTGCCCGGCCACACGAAGTGCCGCGCATAGGCCTCCTCGAGATTGGGGTCGCCGGTCTTGGTGAAGCGGAGCCGCTGCGTCGGCCCCTTGCCCCAGCGCATGTACGCGGTGACGGAGGGCACGAGCTTCAGGTCGTGCGCGTGGAACCGCAGGATCCGCAGGATGCGCGAGAGGCGCGTGAGGTTGAAAGGTTGTGCACCTGAAGGAGGTTATCGCTGGTCGAGCCGCAGCGCCAGAGGAGCAGAGGACGCCGCCAAGTGCGCGAGTTCGAGGAGTGAATCCGGCCGCGGAAAACGGTACGCAACGCGGACGTCATACAACGCGCACGCCGACTCGATACCGCTCGAATATGGCGTCATTGGTCAGAAGCGTGAGCGGTTCGGCGATGCTCTGGGCGATCAACAGACGGTCGAACGGATCTCGATGAATGGGTAGAAGCCGGGTGACGCCGGCCGCGTGGGCCGCGGTTACCGGCAGCTCGACCAGGCCCATGGCAGGCAACGTCGACAGCAAGGCGGCGAGGTCGACGCGAAACTCCTTGCGTCCGAGCGAGCTCTTGATTGCGATTTCCCAGATGCTCGCCGCGCTGTAATACGCGTCGTTGCTACCGTCTTCCAGAAGCTCGCGCGCTTCACGCGGCAAGCGCTTACTGCTCGCCGCCGCCCACAGCAGCAAGTGTGTGTCGAGCAGAAGCCTCACCGCGTCCTGCCCTCGAAAGCGCGAATGACGGAATCGGGCAGCGGGGCGTTGAAGTCGTCCGGGATCTGGAACTTGCCGTCGAGCAGTCCCAGCCGCCGACGGCCGCGAGCCCTGGTCAATGGAACGAGCCTGGCGGCAGGCTTGCCGGCGCGCGCGATGACGATCTCCTCGCCGGCCTCCGCGCGCTCGACGAGCTTCGACAAACCGGTCTTCGCTTGATGGATGTTCACCTGTTTCATTGCCGCCTCCGCATCGGACATTGATTAGCTAAGTCTAGCTAATCCTGTGCGACAGTCAAGCGCTTGCCCGGCGCGGCAACCGCTCGGATCGCCGCAATGCGGATCGCGCTGAACTCAGCCCCTCCCACGTGCCCGGCTTTGCTGAGAGAGAACGTCGTCGCAGAAGGCTCGGCGTCGCAGCCGGCGCGGGGGGCGTCGGGCGCGCGGCGCGGCACCAGGGTACAGCCGAAGCTCGCTGGCTGCTTGCGGTAGGCGTCAAGGGTGGCTGAGGGCGCGCCAGCGTCCGGTCGCGCGTGGGCCAGGCCGATACCGTAGATCGCGAGGTCGTCTCCGGCGCTCGGAGCGACGCCCGCCCCCGGGCGGCGGCGACACCCGCCTCCCGGCGTCACGGCGGGCGCGATGGGCCGCGGTCACATGGCGGGGCGGTTCTGCATGGCCGCCGCCAGCTTCCGCGCGACGCTCTTGCCGTCGCCCGACTGCCCGCGGAGCTTGCCCCGGTCTCGGTGGCGACGGTGGCGAGCGAGCTGTGGCGGCCGGCTGCGGGTCATCGCCACCGTGCAGGACCCGGCCGTCGTCCGCACGCTCCTCGCCCACCTGGCCCGCTCGGGCACCCCCAAGCCGCCCGGCCCCGCCCCGCCCGCCCCCGCCCGCCCCCGCGTAGCCCTCCCGCGCTGATCGGATGCGCCGTCGCGGCCCCTCCGGCGGGCCCTCACGGAGATCTCACGGTCCGTCCTTGACGGTGGGCGTCCCGGCCGGAGCAGGATCCGTGGCAGCCAGAGGGCCCAGAGGCCGATCGAGAGCCGGAAGCGTGGAGCTCTCCGTCACCCGCCGGGTGCCGGCGGCAGACCGGGGTTCGCCAGGGGGGCCCGCCGCCCAGCTCGCGCGGGACCGACAGCGCAGAGAAGGCCTTTGTCCTGACTATGCGATATGCCGACCGCTTGCACGCACCTCCGGAGTGGTGGATCTTTCTCCGTGGGGAGCCGTGGCAGGTGGGGCCGGTGCTTGCCGCCTACGGTGAGTGGACACGGCGGCGTCCCGACGGCAAGATCGACCACCCGGCCCGCGCCTACCTGATCGACCCGGCGGGATACATCCGGGAGAGCTACGCCCTCGCTCGCCTCGACCAGCGCCGGGCGCTGCGCGACATCGAGGCCCTGCTCCGCGCTCGGCCCTGAGGGAGGCTCCCCGCCCAGTCGGAGCCAGCGCTGCCCTACCGCTCGGGGGCGATGGTGTGGGTGAAGCGGACCTGCCCCGTGACGTCCACGATGCGCACGGTGAGGCTCGCCTCGTCGATGGCGACCTCGCCGAAGTTCTCGATCTCGCCGAGGCCATAGAGCGTGCGGGAGCTGAGCCCCTGATCCGTCGGGCGCGGGCGCCCCAGCGAGGCCGAGAGCGGGCCCGCGATGAATTCGTGGAAGGACCACCCCGGCGCGGGGTGATGGCGGAGCAGCTCGGCGTGATGCACGTCGGCGGCGAGGAAGACCAGATTCTTCACCCCGGCTTCGCGGAAGGCGCGCAAGATCGCGTCGCGCTCCACGGCGAAGCCCGTGCCGCCCTCCTCGGGGAAGCCGAGGATATTGGCGTTGCTCCACGAGTCCCGGGCGCCCCGGCCCGTGGGAACCGACAGGGTCACGCTGGTGACGATGATCTTCCACGTGGCCGTGGATGCCGTCACGCCCTCGATCAGCCACCGTTTCTGGGCGGGGCCGAGCATCGTCTTCCCCGGTCCGTCCAGCTCGCTGTTGGGGCTCCGGTACTGCCGCGTGTCGAGGATGAACACCTCGAGGAGGCGGCCCCACTGGAACTTCCGGTAGAGCCGTCCCGGCTGAGAGCGCGGCGGCTGTATCGGGAAGTAGTCGATGAAGGCCTGGCGTCCGGTGGGCATCAGCCTGTCCACCGAGCCCGAGAAGTCGTTCCTCACCTCGTGGTCGTCCCAGATGGCGTAGACGGACGCGCGCCGGAAGAATTCCTGCACCGCCGGGTCGGCGCGGTTGTAGCGGTGCTTCGCCCGGAACTCGCGGAGAGTCCGGGCGACGAAGGCGGAGCCGGGCACGCGGTCGGGGCCCTCGCAGACCTGATCGGCGTAGATCGTGTCGCCCACGAAGAGGAAGAAGTCCAGCGCGCGCCTGGCCAGGACGCGGAAGATCGGGTAGCCGTCGGTCACGTGGCGGCACGCCGTCCGACTGCCGAGATCCCCGCTCCAGGCGAACGTGACGGGTGCGGCCGTCGACGGGGCCGGCGCGGTCACGAACTCGCCGTCCACGTGGAGCGCCCCCTGCTCGACGGTGTAGCGATGCCGCCCGCCGGGTCTGAGCCCGCTCATCCTGATCTTCACCGTGAGATCGCTGGCGGATGCGGCCTCCACCCGGCCCCGGCCTGTGGGCGGGCCGTCCATGGGGCCGTAGCGGAAGGCGATGGGCCCCGGCTCGGGCGCGCGCACCCAGAGGACGGCGCCGGTGTCGATGACCTCCCCCACCGTGATGAGGATCTGGCGGGGCGCCTCCGTCCCGCCGGCGAGCCCCGCCGCGAGCACCGCGGCGATGCAGAGCCCCGCAGCAGTCGCCACGGGCCGCCGGGCCCGCTGCGGCTGTGGCGGTTGCGTCATCGGCGCACCGGGGGCAGGTGGACGTGGACGTCGACCAGCATCGGGCTACGTCCCGGAGGCCGGCGGGGACGCTCCCGCGCCGCCCTCGATCTGCTCCTCGAAGCGCCGGCCATTGTCCGTGTTGAAGACCCAGCACGTGTTCGCGAGCTGCGGGACGTTCGCCAGGACGAATTTCCGCTTCGCGAGAGGGTTACCGAGGATCCGCGCGGCCCCGGCGGCATCGGCGACGGCCTTCTGCCGCAGGTAGTAGGGGGTCTCCATGCCCGCGTCAGGCCTGAGCCAGCGCCCTGTCCATGCTCAGACGAGCGGGTCGTAGTTGAAGTACTGGCCGGACGTCTCCAGCGGCACCAGGTGGTGCTTGAGCGTGCCCGGGAACATGTCGGCCAGCCGTTCGGGCGTCCAGCCCAGGTCGTGGTGGACGCTCCGCATGGGGCGCATGTGACCGAAGAGCATGACCTCCTTGCCGCGCACGCCGAACACCTGCCCCGAGACCTCCTTGGCAGCGTCCGAGGCGAGGAAGACGGCCACGGGGGCGATGTGCTCCGGGCCCATCTTCTTGATCTTCTCCACCCGCGCCTTCTGCGCCTCCGTCTCGGTGGGGATGGTGCCGATCATCCGCGTCCACGCGAAGGGCGAGATGCAGTTGGCGGTGACGTTGTAGCGCGCCATGTCCAGCGCCACCACCTTGGTGAAGCCCACGATGCCGAGCTTGGCGGCGGCGTAGTTGGCCTGACCCACGTTCCCCACGAGCCCCGAGGTGGAGGTCATGTTGACGATGCGCCCCCACTTCTGCTCGCGCAGGTGGGGGACCGCCGCGCGGGTCACCGCGAAGCACCCCTTGAGGTGCGTGTTGATGACACCGTCCCACTCCTCCTCCGTCATGTTGAAGATCATGCGGTCGCGGAGGATGCCGGCGTTGTTCACCACGATGTCCACGTGGCCGAAGTGATCCAGCGCCGTCTGGACGATGTTCCGCCCGCCCGCCATGGTGGTCACCGAGTCGTAGTTGCCCGCGGCCCGGCCCCCGAGAGCCTTGATCTGGCTCACGACCTCGTCGGCCGGGGCCGAGCTGCCGCCCGTGCCGTCGGCGCCCCCGCCGTAGTCGTTCACCACCACCGCCGCGCCGTGGCGGGCCATCAGAAGGGCGATCTCCCGGCCGATGCCGCGGGCCGCGCCGGTCACCACGGCGACCTTGTCCTGTAGCATCATGTGTCCCGTCTCCTCGGAGTGACTTCGGGCCTCTGGACTAGTGCGCTTCCAACGAGTTTCGCCTACACCCCGCGGGCGCCCGCAGGGTGCCGCCCCAAATGACGAGCCAGACGAGGCCCGAGGGAGGCGCCGGCCGGAGGCGTACGTGGGTGTACGTCGAGGACCGGCGCCGACCGAGAACATGGCTGGGCGAGCCGCAGCCGGAGGCCAGGCGAGCGAAGACGGGAATCGGGCGAGCGTGAGCGAGCCATGGCGAAGTTAGTTGGGCCGGCACTAGACTATTCCGCGGGCGCCGAGGGCCTCGATCTCCCCCTCGGCGTACCCGATCTCCCTCAGCACCTCGCGCGTGTGCTCGCCCAGGGCCGGGGCAGGCGTTCGGATCGTGCCCGGGGTCTTCTCGAATCTCACCGGCGTGGCGATGGTCTTGAAGCGCCCCGCGCGCGGGTGGTCCTGCTCGACGATCATCCGCGAGGCGACCACCTGGGGATGGGCGATCATCTGGGCGTACCCGGCCACCGGCGCGCAGAGCACATCCGCGGGCTCGAGGGCCTCCATCCACTCGTCGACGTTCTTGTCCACGAACACCTCGACCAGCACCGGCACGAGCGCCGCGCGGTTGGCCACACGGGCCTCGCGGGTGCCGAACCGCGGGTCGTCCGCCAGGCCGGGGCGCCCGATGATCTCGCAGAACGGGCGCCAGGTCGCGTCCTTCCAGACCGCCACGAAGATCCAGTCGTCCTTGGCGCGGAAGGCCTGGTACGGGACGATTTCCGGATGGCCGCTGCCCCGGCGCCCGGGCTCCTCGCCGGTCTCGTGGAAGACGGAGAGCCTGGCGGTGTGGGCGAGCAGCATGCCGTCCAGCAGCGACACGTCCACCCGCTGCCCTTGTCCGGAGCGCTGGCGGGCCAGCAATGCGGTGAGGATGCCCTGCGTCGCCAGCAGCCCTCCGATCGTGTCTGCCACCGGCGCGCCGCACAGCACCGGGCCGCCGTCTGGCTCACCGGTGATCGCCATGACTCCGCCCAGCGCCTGCGCCAGGGCGTCGAGTCCCGGCTTGTCGTGCCACGGGCCGCCCGGGCCGAAGGCCGAGAGGGAACAATAGATGAGTCGGGGATTGGCCGCCCGGAGCGATGCGTAGTCGATGCCGAGCCGCTCCGCCGCGCCGCCCCGGAACGCTTCGACAATCACGTCGGCCCGCTCGGCAAGGCGGTAGAACACCGCGAGCCCCTGCGCCTGGCGCAGATCCACGCACATCGCGCGCTTGTTGCGGTTCACCGTCAGATGGAGCACGCCCTCCCCGCCCCGGAAGGCCCGGTACACCGTCCGGCCCGCGTCTGGCGCGTCACGGGACTCGACCTTGACGACGTCGGCGCCCATGTCGGCAAGGTACATGCCACAGATGGGCCCCGCGATCAGATGGGCCAGCTCCAGGACCCGCAGGCCCTCGAGCGGCGGTGGAGATGGCGTGTCCATGACCGGATCACCCTAACATATCCGCGACAGCGCGTGAGCCGCCGCGTGCCGCCTGAAGCAATCGACCCAGGCCGCCCAGCAGGATGCGGAAAAACTCCGCAGGCCGCTCAAAAAGGTCCAGGTGCAAGGCGGCGAGGGATGCGACGAGCGAGACGTACTCCGCTTGGCGAGCCGAGCCGGAGGCGAGGTGAGCGGATCCGGAGATGCGGGCGAGCGTGAGCGAGCCACGTTGAGCGAGGAGCGACCGAGCCAACGAAGCAGATGGGCCTTTTTCAGCGGCCGGCTACCGGCGGGAGCGGCGCCAGGCCTCCAGCGCGGCGCCATACTCCGCGCCCAGGATGAGGACAATCCCCGTGTAGTAAGCGAACATCGCCAGCGCCACCAGCACGCCCAGTGGCCCGTAGATCTGATCGTAGACCCCCACCGTGATGATGTACCAGCGGAAGAGCTGCTTCGCGATCTCCCAGAGGATCGCCCCCAGGAGCGCGCCCCCGAGGGCCGCCCCGGCGAGGATCTTCCGGCCCGGGAAGTAGCGGTAGGCGACGAAGAACAGCCCGGCGTTGAGCCCCAGCGACAGCCCGACGAACATCCAGCGGATCCACTGGCGCGGCATCAGCGACGGTGTCAGCACGAAGGTCCGCAGCCAGAAGAACAGGTCCATGATGGCGACGCTCGCCAGGAAGAGCGTCCCCATCACGAAGAGCATGACGACGTCGGAGAGCATGCCGCGGAAGAAGCCCCGCCCGCGCTTGACGCCGAAGATCTCGTTCATCACGAGCCGCAGCGCTCCGAAGAGCTGCGTCGAGAAGAGCAGCAGGATCCCGGTGCCGAGCAGCCCCGAGAGCTTGCGGGTGGCGATGAGGCGGGTCAGGACGTCGCTCAGCTCCGTCTTGTAGACCGGGATGACCTGGGAGATCTGGCCGAGGACGGCCTGGGTCGCCGTCTCGCTGGTCAGGACGAACCCGAGGAGGGACACCGCGAGGAACAGCATGGGGATGAGGCACATGAGCAGATAGAAGGAGAGCCCCGCGGCCATGAAGAGGCCGCGGTGGGCGCCGAACCCCCTGAGTGCCTTCCAGAGAGCGACGATCACCGGCCGGCGCCCGGGCCCCGCGGAGGCCGCAGCCTACACCACGCTCTTGATGAGGCCTCCATCGACCTGGATGGCGGCGCCGGTGACGTACGAGGCCCGCTCGGAGGCGAGGAAGACGACCATGCTGGCGAACTCCTCCGGGGTGCCGACGCGCCCCACCGGGATGTCGGCGCCCGACAGCGCGATCTGCGCCTCGAGGCTCCGGCCGGCCGTCTGCGCCCGCTCGGTCTGGTGGTGGATGAATCGATCGGTCATGATCCGCCCCGGCAGCACCAGGTTCACCGTGATGTTGTCCTTCGCCACCTCCGTGGCCAGCGTCTTGAAGAGCCCCGCCACCCCGGGCCGGATGCCATTGGAGAGGACGAGCCCGTCCACTGGCTGCTTCACCGAGGAGGACTGAATGGCGAGGATGCGACCCCACTTCCGCTGGCGCATGTGGGGCAGCACCGCGCGGATGAGGCGCACCGTGGACAGGTGGACCTGCTCGAAGGCCTGCTTCCACTGCTCGTCCGTCATCTGGTCGAAGCCGCCGGGGGGCGGCCCGCCGACATTGGCGACCAGCACGTCCACGCCTCCGAAGGCCTCGGCCGTCCGGGCCATGACGCGCGCCACGTCCTCCGCCCGGCTCAGGTCGGCCGGAACGGCGAGCACCTCGGCCCCGCTGCGCTTCCGCACGTCCTCCGCAGCCTCGCGGAGCGGGCCCTCGCTGCGGGCGCACAGGGCCACGCGCGCGCCCTCGGCGGCAAGCCCCAGCGCGCAGGCACGACCCATCCCCTTGCTTGCCGCCGCCACGAACGCCGTCTTGCCCTTGAGTCCGAGATCCATGAGGCTCCTCTCAGGAGCGGTGACGCGCGGACTGCACTTCTGCCAGCGCCGGCACCGCGGCTGTCTTCGAGTCGTCCAGATACTCCCAGTAGAGGCCGCGCGGACGCGTGAGGCCGCCCCCGCAGTGCAGCAGGCCCTCGGGGGTCGCGATCCAGTCGAGCACGATGTCGTGCGGCCGCATCTCGATCTCGTGCGGCACGAGCTGGAGCGAATGCACCGTGGTGACCACGGGGGTTCGCGCCGTCACCAGGCCGTGCTCGCGCAAGAGCCCGTACTCCAGGTCGGAGTCGCCGCCCCCCTTGCCCACGCGCGCGCCGCGGCCGTTGACGGCCACCGAGCCGCAGACGATCAGATCGATGGGCCGAACGGCGGCAGACGTCACGGCGTGGCCGAGGGCCGCCGCCCCCTTGATGCCCGCCGCCCGTCCGCTCTTCGCGCCCAGCCGTGCGGGATCGAGCTCGATGAAGCAGGCCGACGCCCGCAGCCGCGGCACTGCCATGTACACGATCTTGCCCTCGCGAAGCGCCATGCGGCGCACGGACAGCTGCGGGGCGTCGGAATCGATCTTCACCACGCGGGCGCGCTTCCACTCGAGAAGATCCCGCAGATGCAGCGCTGCCCGCTCGGCGCCCGTGAAGTCGGGGATGCGACCCTTCGCTCCGGGAAAGCGCGCGCCTCCGTGGATCTCGAGCGCGCGCCAGACACGCTCGCGGATCTCCTGCTTGGACAGCGGCTCACTCATCCCCGTCAATCATGCGAGCCGTCACCCTAGCACGGAGCCCTCGAGGGGCGCAACGCTCACCGCGCGAGGTGCGCCCCGAGGAAGGACTCGACCTGGCGGAACGCGCCGGCCGCGGCCTCGGCCTGATACGAGACGGTGGCGCCGCGGCCGCCGGGCCTGGAGTCGTTGCCGACGTGGGGCAGCACCTCGAGGCGCTGCCCCTCCACGTCGAAGTAGTGGTAGGCGCCGGGGTAGATCACGATGGCGGCCGCGGCCCCCCGCGCCCGCATGCTGTCCGTCATCTCCTTGCAGATGGCGGCCGGTGTCCAGTCGTCGGCCTCGCCGATGAGCACGAGGAGCGGACGCACCACGAGCTGCTTCACCAGCGAGAAGCACCCGCCGGGATAGACGCCCACGGCCGCCGCGAAGCCCGGCTCAGGGAGCTTCACGCCGCGCCGCTGCGCCCGCTCGAGGCTCGGCCCGTTGATCACCGAGATGGCGTAGACGCCCCCCTGGGAGAACCCCATGGCAGCGACGCGGTCCGGCCGGATGAACGGCTGCGACTGCAGCCAGCGAAGGGCGCCCATGGCATCGTCGAAGCGCGCGGTGACGGGAATGTCGTCGGGGCTGTCGGGCAGGCAGTCGCCCGCCACCTTCCGCGGGCCAAAGCTGTCCACCACGAGCGCGGCGTGGCCGCGGTCGGCGAGCCACCGGGCCCAGCGCGTCAGCTGCGGCGAGACGCCGCCGCAGCCGTGCAGCAGCACGACGGCGGGGAACGGTCCCCGGCCCGGCGGCCTGGTAAGGGTCGCCGTGATCTCCTCGGGAGCGCCGGGCGTCACGCTCTGGAAGGTCAGGCGCCCCGCGCACCCGCCCAGGAGCGCGGCCAGGATCACCAGAGCGAGAGCGCGCGTCCTCATTTGTCACGCCTGAACGTGGAAGAGTCCACGCTGCGGTTGGGCCTCTTCGCGCGAGCGGTCATTTGTCACGCCTGAACGTGGAGGAGTCCACGCTGCGGTTGGGCCTCTTCGCGCAAGCGCTCATCGGGCGAGAGCATACCGGAACGGAGGCCGCGAGTACCAGCGCTGTCGTTTGCGGTAGAATCCGCACAGGAGGACCCTCACCATGCCCGTCCACATCGTGGAGTACGCCGACTACCTCTGACCCTGGTGCTATCCGGCGGCGGTTCGCCTCCGGCGGCTCAAGGATGAGATGGGCGACGACCTGGTCATCCAGTGGAAGGCTTTCCCGCTCCGTCCGGAGCCAGACCCGACGGTGAGCTTCAAGGGCACCTACCGGGAGGAAGGGTGGCGACGCTGCGATGCGATGGCGCAGGGCGACGGGATCCGCTTCACCCCGTGGCCCCGAGACGATTACCCCAACTGGTCCCTGCCGGCGCTCGAGGCCGCCAAGTGCGTCGCGCTCCAGGGGCCCGAGGCGTTCGAGCGGCTACACCTGCGCCTCTACGAGGCCTTCTTCACCCGCAGCGTGAACATCGCCCAGCCCAAGGAGCTGGTCGCGGTGATCCAGGAGTCGGGGGCGGACATGCCGCGCTTCCTCGCCGACCTCGAGAGCGGCTCGGCGCGCGAGGCCGTGCTTGCGGACTACGAGGAGGCGCTCACCCGTGACCGGGTGCGCGCCATCCCCACGGTCATCGTCGAGGGCGGACAGCGGCTCACGGGGCTCACGGACCTGCCGACCTACCGGAAGGCGATCGAGTCTGCCTAGTGCGCCTCCAACGAATTTCGCCCACTGCACGGGTGCCACCGCACGGTGCCGGGCCAAGGAACGAGCCAGACGAGGCCCGAGGGAGGCGCGGGCGCGAGGCGTACTCGCTGTACGTTGAGCGCCCGCGCCGACCGAGAACGAAGTATGGCGAAGTTAGTTGGACCGGCACTAGTTGACCTCCATCCCCCGCCTCTTCTTCGACAACCCCCTGCTCTTCGGCCGCGACGCGACCGAGGGGCTCGTGGCCTTCGAGCCGCGGGACGGGGCAGTGCGCGCCTGGGCCCGGCAGGCCGGCCGCGCGGTCGCGACCGACCTGCCCTTCCGGCCGTTCCTCCTGCTGACCGACGCCGCACTCCTTGGCGGATTCACGGGAGACACCGAGATCACGCCTCTGGACGGCGAGGAGGGCTACCGCTGGCTGGCCATGCTCCCCTCATGGGCCCAGGCCGAGAAGGCCCGCGACCATTGCCGGAAAGTCTCGGGCCGGGCCTCGGGGTCCCCGGATGCTCCGTACCGCTTCCTCGGGGATCCGACCCACCAGTTCCTGCTCAGGACCGGGAAGACGTCGTTCCGCGGGATGACCTTCGGCCAGATCGTTCGCATGGCGGTGGACATCGAGGTGCTGACGGCGCCGGGCTTCGAGTTCCCCAACGCGGCGCGCGAGTCCGACCGGATCATCGCCATCGCGATGGCCGACTCGTCGGGCTGGAGCACGGTCCTGTCGGGCGCAGAGATGCCCGAGGCCGCGCTCCTGGAGGAGTGCACGCGGCTCATCCGCGAGCGCGATCCCGACGTGCTCGAGGGGCACAACATCTTCCGCTTCGATCTCGAGTACCTGGAGGCCCGCGCCCGGCGCCACGGCGTCGTCCTCGCGTGGGGCCGTGACGGCGCGGCGCTCCGCGGCCATCCCTCCCGCATGCAGGTGGCCGAGCGGACCATCGCCTACCGCCGCTACCGGGTGGTGGGCCGGCACATCGTGGACACGTGGATCCTCTCCCAGCTCTACGACGTGGCCGCCCGCGACCTCCCGTCCTACGGCCTGAAAGACGTGGCGCGCCATTTCGGCGTGGCGGCGCCGGACCGCACCTACCTGCCACCGGACGACATCCCGCGCGTGTTCCGCGAGGAGCCGGCGCGGCTCATGGCCTACGCGCGCGACGACGTGCTGGAGACGCTGGCGCTGTCGGCCATCCTCTCCCCGCCCTACTTCGTCCAGGCCCAGGCGCTGCCCTTCGACTACGAGTCGGTGGTCCTCAGGGGCAACGCCACCAAGATCGACGCGCTCCTCCTGCGGGAGTACCTCCACCGCGGGCGGGCCGTGCCCCACCCCGGCCCCGGCCGGTCGGTGGCGGGGGGCTACACCGCGATCTTCCAGCAGGGGGTCGCGCGCGACGTCCTCCACGTGGACGTCACCTCGCTCTACCCCTCGCTCATGCTCGCGCAGGGCATCGCGCCCGCCTCCGACAGGCTCGGCATTTTCTCGGCGCTCCTGCGCGACCTGCGGGAGTTCCGCCTGGCGGCCAGGCGCCTGGCCCGGGAGGCCGTCGCCGAGGCCGACCGCCTCCTGCTCACCGCGCTCCAGCAGACCTTCAAGATCCTCATCAACTCCTTCTACGGCTACCTCGGCGCCTCGTTCGCCCACTGGAACGACTACGACGCCGCCAACCGCGTCACGGCGGAGGGGCGGCGGCTCGTGACGGCATTGGTGCACCGTCTGCGGGAGCTGGGGGCGAGCGTCATCGAGGTGGACACGGACGGGATCTACTTCACCGCTCCCGATCCGCAACCTGCCTCCGCCGAGGCGCTCCTTGCCGACCTGTCCGCGGTCCTGCCCGAGGGCATCCAGCTCGAGCTCGCGGGCCGCTACGTGGCCATGCTGAGCTACAAGATGAAGAACTACGTGCTGCTGGATGCCGCCGGCAAGATCCTGATCAAGGGATCGAGCCTGCGCTCGCGCGGACTCGAGTTCTTCCAGCGCCAGTGGATGGAGCAGATGTTCCGCCTGCTCCTCACGGGCCGCCGCGAGGAGATCCCGGCGCTCCTGCGTCGCTGGGAAGAGGACTTCACCGCCCGGCGCGTGACCGTGCAGCAGTTCATGAAGACGGAGACGCTGCAGGAGTCGCTGCCGAGCTACCAGGAGAAGGTCACGGCGGGAAAGCGGAACGCCAGCGCGCTCTACGAGCTGGCACTCCGGTCCTCACGCCCCTACCAGGCCGGCGATCAGCTCTCCTACTACGTCACGGGCACGGGGCCCCGGGTCAAGGTCAACGAGAGCGCCAGGCTCGCCGCGTCCTGGGATGCGGGAACACCCGACGAGAACACCGCCTACTACCTCGCCAAGCTCCGCGACCTCTCGGAGAAGTTCCGGCCCTTCATCGATCGGGAGGGGCTTCGTCCCGTCGTGGAGGAGGACGAGGCGGCGTCTGCCGCCCAGGAGTCCCTCGACCTCGACGCCTGACCGCCGGCGCGCCTGGCGAAACCCAGCGCTCCTCACGTGGCGAGTTGTCATGGGCCGGAAAAACCCCGGCGCCTCCGCCCCGGGGTCGCGTTCCTGCGGCCTCCGTCTGCCTCTACCGCCTCCAGCCGCCTCCGCCTCCGCCTCCGCCTCCGGCCCCGGCGCCGCCTGGACGGGGCCCGCGGTCACCGCGAGGTCCTCCGGCACCGCGCTGCGGCTGCGGCCGCGCCTCGTCCACCACGAGGTTGCGGTCCCTGAAGAGACGGCCATTCAGCATCTCGACCGCCTTGGACGCCTCTTCCTTGGAGGACATCTCGACGAAGCCGAAGCCCCGCGGCCGCCCGGTGAACTGATCGGTCACGATCCGCACCGACTCCACCGTGCCGGCCTGCTGGAACAGCTCGCGGAGATCCTCCTCCGTGGCCTGGAACGAGAGATTGCCGACGAACAGCTTTGCAGGCATCACGACCCTCCTGCCGCGATCAGGACCGAGTCGACCGCTCTCCCCGGCTCAGCTGCGGCGACTGGGGCACAGCGCCCCGGGAGACCACTGCGCGGCGAAGGACTCGCGACCCGAGCGATCGGCGCGCTACGTAACCGTAACGAGGGCACCCAAAGCTGTCAAGGGAATCTTGCGAAGAATGTTCCTTGTTTCACGACGTTACAGCGCGCTTGCCCTGTCCGATAAAATCCCGACACTGCTCGGAGAAACCGGTCCGCCCGCCGCAGATCCGGTCAGAGGTAGACGCCGCGATTGATGACTCTAGCCGCCGCTCGCACGGTGTTCCACCAGCTCCTCCCACGTGGCCGCCGGCAGGGCCTGCGCCCAGGCCGCCGCCTCGGGGTCGCGGCCGAAGTACTCGGCCATGTACACCTCCGCCTCTCGCTTCGCGCGGAACAGCCGCCAGATGTGGGCGGCGGCGCCCCCCGGACGCCTCAGGAAGAAGATCGGATCCCGCGGAGATTGCGGCTCGTACTGGGTGCGCTCGCCGAGCCCGTCGATGGTGATGCACGCGGCGGCGAGCCCATGGGCGGACAGGACGCGCGACCGGAGCGACTCCTCCGAGGGAAGCGACTCCAGGTCCGTGAGCTGCGGCCCGTAGAAGACGGGCACGAGATCCCCGGGAAGGCTCAGGAGCGACGGCAGCGGCTCGCCCACGGCATCGAGGAGCGCCTT
>MGBT01000156.1 GCA_001788395.1 Candidatus Rokubacteria bacterium GWA2_70_23 | reverse complement strand
TCGTTGAGGGGCGGCTGCCGACGGTCGGGGCGCTCTACGACGACCGCGAAGTCCTCCGCGCAAACCCCCACTTCGCCGCGCTCAGGGACGCCCTGGCCCTGGCCCGGCCCAGGCCGGCGACGCCGTTCTACGCGCGCCTGTCCGGCATCCTCCAGGTGCAGATCTCGCGGGCCCTGGTGGGCGTGGTCTCCCCCCGCGAGGCGCTGGCGGAGGCCACGAGACAGATGGCTCCGCTGGCCGGGGCGCGGAGCGCCGGGTTACCGCGGTGAGAAACGCCGCGCTCTGGGCTCCCGGGCTGGCCCTGCTCGCGGCGGTCTTCGCCCTGCCTCTGGCAGAGGCGGTCTGGACAAGCCTCCACCAGGTGTGGCTGCAGCGTCCCGGGGAGGCGCCCTTCGTGGGCGTCGAGAATTTCGCGCTGTTGCTGGCTTCCGAGCGCTTCTGGGCGGCGGTGAGGCATACCGGGCTCTTCGCGGTGACCAGCGTGGCCCTGGAGCTGACCCTCGGCGTGGGGCTCGCCCTCGTCATGCACCGGACCAGGGCGCGGGGGCGCGCGCTCGTGCGCGGCGCGGCCCTCGTGCCCTGGGCGCTGCCCACGGTCGTCGCCGGCCTCCTGTGGGCATGGATTCTCCACGACCGCCACGGTGTCGCCAACCACCTGCTGGTGTCGCTAGGCGCCATCTCGACGCCGCTCGTGTGGCTCGGGGAGCCGGCCCTGGCCATGTCCAGCATCATCGGCGCCGACGTCTGGAAGACGACCCCGTTCGTAGCTCTCATCGCGCTCGCGGGGCTTCAGTCCATTGACCGGGGCGTGTACGAGGCCGGCAGCCTCGACGGTGCCACGGGCTGGCGCGCGTTCGTGCACCTCACGCTCCCGCTGCTGAGACCGGCGCTGCTGGTCGCGCTCCTCTTCCGCACCGTGGACGCCGTGCGCGTCTTCGACCTGGTGTATGTCCTGACTCGGGGCGGCCCCGGCGGGAGCACCGAAACCGTCTCCGTCCTCACCTACATGATCCTCTTCCAGGAGCTCGACGTCGGGCGCGCCTCGGCCGCGGGACTCCTCACCGGTGCCGCGGCCGGCGCCGTGGCGCTGGTCTACCTTCGTGTGCTGCGCTGGGGCGGCGCGTCGTGAAGCGGCTCGCCTTGCCCCTGGTGGCGCTGATCCTCTGCACCGCGCCCGTGCTCTGGCAGCTCCGGACGGCGCTGACGCCGACCGACGAGCTGTACCGCGTGCCGCAGGCCTGGCTGCCGGCCCGCCCGACGCTCGACCACCTGGCTGCCGTCTTCGCGACGCGGCCGTTCGGGCGGAATCTGCTGAACAGCGCCATCGTGGCCACTGGCGCCGCCGTCCTGGCGCTGGCGCTGGCCGCCCCAGGCGCCTATGCGGCGAGCACCCTCCGGCTGCGAGGCGGGCGCCTCCTGCTCGGGGCGGCGCTCGCAGCGGCCCTCGTGCCCCCCATCAGCCTGGTCACGCCGCTGTTCCGCATCCTGAACCGGCTCGGGGGGCTCAACACCTATGCCGGGCTCATCGTGCCGCACGCCGCCCTGGCCTTTCCCGTCGCCCTCTGGGTCCTGGCGGCGTACTTCCGCGGCTTGCCCAGGGAATTGCGGGAAGCCGCTGAGGTGGACGGCTGCTCCGCCGCGGGTGCCCTCTGGCGGGTGCTGCTGCCGGCCAGCGCCCCCGGGCTGGCCACGGCCGGCATCCTCGCCTTCATCGCCTCGTGGAACGAGTTCCTGCTGGCGCTGACGCTGGCGGGCGCCGATCGGGTGCAGACCGTAACGGTGGCCATCGCCTTCTTCCCCGGCATCGAGGAATTCCCCTGGGGCGAGATCGCCGCCGCCTCGGTCATCGTGACGGTGCCAGTGGTGGTCGTGGTCCTGCTGCTGCAGCGCCGCATCGTGAGCGGGCTCACGGCCGGAGCCCTCGGGGGGTAGCCGGTGCCCCGCCCGGAGCGGTCACGGCCCGAGCACGGCCACCGAGTCGGGAGGCAAGGCGATCCCCGTCGGCTCGAAGGCGATCTCGGGGCTCGAGGCCAGGAGCGGGCGGCGCGGCCGCTCCTGGCCCAGGGGCACCGGCTGGCGCCGGGCTCCGAGGTTCACGGCAACGGTGAGCGCCCCCCGCTCGATGCGCACCCAGCCCGCCGGCTGGTCCCAGTCCACCCGGACGAGGTCCATGCGTCCGTCCGACAGCGCAGCCTGGGCACGCCGCAGCCGGATCAGGTCCCGGTGCCAGGCGAGGAGGCTCGCGTGCGGCTCGCGGGCCGGCTCGCTCCAGTCCAGCCGCGACCGCTCGAAGGTCTCGGGCGCCTGCGGATCCGGCACCTCCTCGGGGTTCCAGCCGAAGGCGGCGAACTCGCGCCGCCGGCCATCTCGCACCGCGGCGCCGAGCGCCGGGTCGTCGTGGTCGGTGAAGTACTGGAACGGCGTTCGCGCTCCCCACTCCTCGCCCTGGAAGAGCATGGGCACGAAGGGCGCCGTCAGGACCAGGGCGGCGCCGATCATGAGGCGCCCGGGCCCCACCAGTTGGCTCATCCGCTCGCCGCGAGCGCGATTGCCCACCTGATCGTGGTTCTGCAGACATCCCACGAAGCGCTGCCCGCCGAGCCCGGTCGCCGCGCGCCCGTGCCGCCGGCGGCGGTAGGCCGAGCGGCGGCCCGCGTAGACGAAGCCCTCCCGGAGCGCCGTGGCCACATCCGGCATCCCGCCGAAATCGGCGTAGTACCCCTGGCGCTCGCCCGTGAGCAGGGCATGGAGGGCGTGATGGTAGTCCTCGTTCCACTGGGCGTCGAGGCCGTAGCCGCCCGCGACCGGGGCCTGGACCAGCCGCGGGTCGTTGAGGTCGCTCTCGGCAATCAGGACCAGGTGGCGGCCGAGATGCGCCTCCAGCGCCCGCACCTCGGCGGCGAGCTGCTCCAGGACATGCGTCGCCGAGCGGTCGAGCATGGCGTGCACGGCGTCGATGCGGAGTCCGTCCATGTGGTAGTCTCGGAGCCACATGAGCGCGTTGTCGCAGAGGAAGCGCCGGACCTCGTCGCTCTCCGCCGCGTCCAGGTTCACGGCCTCTCCCCACGGCGTCCGGTAGCGATCAGTGAAGTACGGACCGAAGCGACCCACGTAATTCCCCGCAGGGCCCAGGTGGTTGAAGACGACGTCGACAATCACCGCGAGGCCCCGGCCGTGACAGGCGTCCACGAGGCGCTTGAGGCCGACCGGCCCCCCGCAGGCATGGTGAGGGGCGAAGAGATCCACGCCGTCGTAGCCCCAGCCCCGCGCGCCCGGGAACTCGACCACCGGCATCAGCTCCACATGGGTGACGCCCAGGCTCACAAGGTGATCGAGCCGGTCGACCACGGCCTCGAAGGTGCCGGCCCCGGTGAACGTCCCCACATGGAGCTCGTAGATCACCGCGGCCGCGAGCGGTGGCGGCTGCCACCGCGCATCGCTCCAGGTGAAGGCTCCGTGGTCCAGGACTCTCGATGGCCCGTGCACCCCCGCCGGCTGCCATGGGGAGCGCGGATCGGGTAGCGGCGGGCTCCCGTCCAGCGCGAAGCCATAATCGGTTCCCGGGGCGGCCGAGGGCTCCTCGACCTTCCACCACCCGTCGCCGCGGGGGCTCATGGCGATGCGCCGGGTCCCGATTGTCAGCTCTACCTGGCTGGCGCGAGGGGCCCACACTGTGAACGTGGTCACGGGCGCGGCCTCCTTCCAGGGGGCAAGCGGTGCAACGGCTGCGCCACGACCCGAAACGCTGGTGGGTCGGACCTGATCGGAAGTCGGAGGCAGCGGATCCGGCGACACGATGTCGCTGGAGCGTCACGGTGTCGCCCCGCGCCGGCAGTTATGCCACGCAACTCCCCGACCCCGCGAGGCTCCTTGTTGGCACACCCTTCGCACTGTGTTGGCATCGGACCATCCCCATGAGCACCGTGACGATCCCCTTCGACCCCGGCCCCCGAGGGCCTGCGACCGCCCGTGTCGCTCTGGGCCGGGGCCTCATGCGGTTACCGCTGCTCCGGGGCCTCACGATCCGGCCCGCCCTCGCGAAACGCCGCCACGACGTCGTCGTACACCCGATGGGTGAGAGCGGCAATGGCGTCCCAGCCGAAATGCTCCTCTACCCGGTGGCGGCCCGCCAGGCCCAGGGCACGGGCCCGGGCAGGGTCCTCGAGGAGCGCGCGCAGCGCCCGGGCCAGGGCCGCCGGCTCCCCTGGCGGCACGAGCAGGCCCGTCACCCCGTCCTCCACGACCTCCGGGATGCCGCCGACCCTGGAGGCGACCACCGCCGCCTCGCAGGCCATGGCCTCGAGGTTGATGATCCCGAAGGGCTCGTACACGGAGGGACAGGCGAAGACGGCCGCGTGACTGTACAACTGGATCAGCTCGGGAACGGGCACCATTGCGGGGATCCATCGGATGCGGGGATGGTCCGCCACGGCGCGGTCCAGCTGCTCCTCCAGATCCGGCGTGTCGGGGGCGCTGGCGCACAGCACAAGCTGGAGGCTCTCTGGCAGTCCCAGGAAGGCCTTCAGGAGCGGGAACAGGCCCTTCTGCTCCGAGATCCGGCCCACGAAGAGGATATACGGGGAACGCACCCCGTACTGATCAAGGGCGTCGCGCAGGGCGGTGCGGCGGCAACGCTCCACGTCGATGCCGTTGTGGACGACGACGACCCGCGCCGGGTCGACCGCGAAGAACCGAGACACGTCCCGGCGCATCGCTTCCGACACGGCGATGACGCGGTCGGCCGCCTCCACGGCGCAGCGCTCGGCCCAGGCCGACAGGCGGTAGCCGGTGTCGAGCTGGTCCGCCTTCCAGGGGCGCAGCGGCTCCATGCTGTGGAGAGTGACGACCAGGGGGATGCGGTGCAGCGTCCGCACCAGGAGGCCGCCCAGGGCCACGTACCAGGTGTGGGCATGCGCCACGTCGGCGTCCACCGGATCGCGGGCCATGGCCAAACCCACCGACAAGGCCTCCAGCGCCCCCGAGTAGCGCGGCTCGCCGGGGCCGCCCCGCAGCCGATCCCAGGGCTCGTAACCGCGCGCGACGATGGGGGGCGTTGGGGCGGGCGGGCCGAAGCAGCGGACCTCTACCGCCATCCGCCGGCTGAGCGCCCGCGTGAGATGGTCCACCGCCACCCCGGCCCCGCCGTAGACGTGGGGCGGGTACTCGCGCGTGAGGAAGAGAGCCTTCACCGCGGGCTAGCGTATCACCCCCTGGCCGCCTGCCACTATCGGCCGGTGTGGCCCGGCCGCTCGGTGGCAGAATGAGGGCATGGTGCTGAAGACCAGGTTGGGCCACCCGTACCCGCTCAACGCCCATCACCTGCCCCTGTCCTTCGTGCTGTCCGCCTACCGCAGAGGAGTGGGCTGGGACCCGGTGGTGGATACACGGACGGACGAGGTCCCCGCTGGCGTCGGGCGGCACCTGAGGGGCGGCGCCCCCTATGTCCTCGAAAGCCGTTCGCTGGCGCTGCTGCGTCTCTGCTCGAAGACCGAGGCGGTTGCGCCCCCGCGCCGCGGTCGACGGCCCGACCAGGCGCCTGGAGGTTAGCCATGAACACAGAGAAGAGGCCACGGCTCCGCTGGCGAGCCATCGCAGGGCATCTCGCCGGCGCCCTTGTCATCGTCCTCGGCGCGAGCGGATGCGTGCTCCCCTCCGCTGGCCCGCGCCCGCCTCGGGTGGAGGTGCTCCCGGCGGATCCGGGAGCCTTGCGCTATGGACGGACCGGGGCCGAGGTTCTCGGCCAACCCGAAGTCGGGCCGCGGGTCCGGGCGCTCTTCGGGCGTGACTGGACCGCTGCAGCGCCGGCCCAGGGGGGCACCGCCATCCCGGCTCGGGAGGTGTTCCGGCAGGGCGGGCTCCCGCAGATGCTCCGCGTCGGGGACGTCGAGCATATCGCCGTCACGGGCTGCACCCCCGGTGCGTGCCGCACCCAGCGGGGCTTGCTGCTGATCCGCGCCGACGGCCAGGAGCTGCGCGCGCGCATCGACGAGGGCGGGTTCACGCATCACTATGCCTTCGGCGCCGGGCTGGCCATGGATATCCCGAACCGGCTTGTGGTGGACGGCGCCTGGATGGCTCTGGCGGCCACGCCCGGGGGCTGGGCGGGCGGGCGATGACCGCGGCGGCCACCCAGGCAAGCGCAGAGGCGCGGGGGAGCTCTGGCATGGCAAGCTCGATCCGGATCCTTGTGGTGGACGATGATCCCGAGATGCGGGTGCTCCTCGCGGAGGAGCTCAAGCGGGAGGGCTGGGAGGTGCGGGAGGCCGGCGACGGCGCGGAAGCCGTCCTGGCCTGCCGGGTCGCGCGGTTCGACGTGATCCTCATGGACAAGAACATGCCGGGGCCCAGCGGACTGGACCTGCTTCCGGGATTCCGGCGCACCTGTCCAGGCTCACGCATCATCATGATGACCGCCTTCGGCGACGTGCCGTCCTACGTGGAGGCGGCGGAGAAGGGCGCGGTAGACTTCCTCTTCAAACCGTTCAGGATCGACGACTTGAAGGCGGCCATCCGGAAGGCGCTGGGGCTCGAGCCGGCGCCGCCCGCGTGACCCCGCGGCTCATGAGAAACCTCACGACCCGGGTGGTTCTCCTCCTGATGCTCGCCTTCCTCGTCATCACGGGGGCCTTCGACTACGTGCGCTTGGCGGGCGAGCGGGACCGCCTCGTGGTGGTGGCAGCGACCGACCAGCGGGTCTTCGCCGAGACCCTGGCCTTGGCCGTGCGGCGCAACGTGTGGCGCGGGCGGACCACGGAGGAGCTGCAGGAGCTCCTGGAGGAGATCCGCCTGCGGCCGGGGCTGATCTGGGTGGCCATCTTCGACCCCAAGGGGGAGGTCGTGGCCGCGGCCACGGCTTGGGACATCCCGGCGCCGGCGCCCGCCGACCAGGCCGTCACCCTGGCGCTCGAGCGGCGCGAGCCCATCTCGGGGCTGGTCGAGGAGCCGCAGGGCAAGGCGCTCCGCTACATCCAGCCCTTCCGCTGGCCCGACGGCAGGACGGCGGCCGTCGAGGTGCGCCAAGGGCTGGACGCCGTCGAGCAGGAGTTCGCACGGGCGGTCCGGGAACGGATCGTGTACCGGCTGGTGGTGCTGGTCCTCTTCGTGCTCGCCATCCTGGCCGTCACCCGCTGGAGCATCGCCCGCCCCATGCGGGCCCTCATCCAGGGCGCGCGCGCCCTGGCCAGCGGCGATCTCACCCAGCGCATCGACGTGAGCCGGGCCGACGAGCTGGGACAGCTGGCCGAGGAGTTCAATCGAATGACCCAGAGCCTCGAGCAGGCGCAGCAGGCGCTCCTCGAGCAATCCGAAGCACGTCTCCGGCTGGAACGCGATGTCCAGCAGTCGCAGAAGCTTGTCGCGGTGGGCACGCTGGCCGCCGAGGTCGCCCACGAGATCGGGACGCCGCTCAACGTGATCTCCGGGCGCGCGGAAGCGCTGGCCCGCAGCATTCCCGCCGACCATCCCGAGCGCAGGCACCTGGACGTGATCTCCAGCCAGACCGAGCGGATCACCGCCATCCTCCGGGACCTGCTCGACTACGCCCGGCCGAGGCGGCCCCAGCTCCGCGCCGAGCCGCTGGGGCCGATCCTCGCGCGCGTGGCCGACCTCCTGGCTGGCCGGCGCCGCGACAAGGGCGTCGGCATCCGCCTCGAGCTGCCGCCCGAGGACGTGCAGGTCCTGGCCGACGCCGGCCACCTCCAGCAGGTGTTCGTCAACCTGCTCACCAATGCGCTGGACGCCTCGCCGCCCGAGGGGACGATGCGCGTCACGCACGGCCCCGAGCCCCTGCTGCCTCCCGAGGGACGCGGCGGCGTGCTGCGGGGCAAGGCCGACACGCCGCTGGTCGCGATCCACGTCCTCGACGAGGGGCCGGGCATGGGCGAGGAGGAGCTGGCCCAGGCCTTCCAGCTCTTCTTCTCCACCAAGAGGCGGGGGCACGGGACGGGCCTCGGCCTGCCCATCGTCGAGGAGATTGTCCGGGCTCACCGGGGCGAGGTGGAGATCCTCTCGGTGGCCGGCCGGGGGACCGAGGTGATCGTCCGCCTTCCCGTGCTGGCGCTCCCCGCCGAGGAGCCTGCGGATGGCACCGCGGCCGAGGCCCCCCGGACCGGAGATGCGCGCGCGTGACGCCCGAGGCCCTCACCCCCGCGGCGGCACGGCTCGAGGCGCGGGTCCCGCTCAGCACCTACCGCCTTCAGCTCAATGCCGCGTTCACGTTCCGGGACGCGGCGCGGCTGGTGCCGTATCTCGAGGCCCTCGGGGTCAGCGACGCCTACACGTCCTCCTATCTGGCCGCCCGGCCCGGGAGCTCCCACGGCTACGACTTGGTGGACCACAACCGGCTGAACCCCGAGATCGGCTCCCCGGAGGAGCACGCGGCCTTCACCGGGGCGCTGCGGGCGCGGGGCATGGGGCACCTCCTCGATGTGGTGCCCAACCACATGGGCATCGCGCAGGGCGCCAATCGCTGGTGGAACGATGTCCTCGAGAACGGGCCCAGCTCGCCCTACGCGGACTTCTTCGACATCGACTGGGAGCCCGTGGAGCGCCACCTGGCCCAGAAGGTGCTGCTGCCCATCCTCGGAGACCAGTACGGCTGGGCGCTGGAGAACCAGGAGCTCGCGCTCGAGATGGACGCCGGCGGCTTCCGCGTCCGCTATTACGACACGCTCCTGCCCGTGGAACCGCGCTCCGCGGCCCTGGTCCTCGGCGAGCGCCTGGAGGCCCTCGTGACGACGTTCGGCGGAGACCACCCGGACGCGCAGGAGTACCAGAGCATCATCACGGCGCTCGAGAACCTACCCCCGACCGCAGAGCGTGCGCCTGAGCGCGTCCGGGAGCGCCTCCGCGAGAAGGAGGTCATCCGGCGCCGCCTGGCCCGGCTCGCGGAGGCGAGCGAGGCGGTGCGCGCCTCGCTGGAGGAGACGCTCCGGGTCTTCAACGGAAAGCGCGGGGACCCGCGCAGCTTCGATCTCCTGGACCAGCTGTTGGGTGAGCAGCCGTACCGGCTGGCCCACTGGCGGGTGGCCGCGGAGGAGATCAACTACCGCCGCTTCTTCGACGTCAACGAGCTGGCGGCAATCCGCATGGAGCACCCGGCGGTCTTTCGCGAGACCCACCGGCTGATACTCCGGCTCCTCGAGGAGGGCAAGGTCACGGGGCTCCGGATCGACCACCCGGACGGCCTCTTCGACCCGTGCGGCTACTTCCTGGCCCTGCAGCGGGAGCGCTTCGCCCAGCTCGAGCGCGCCCGCCGTTGCCGGGAGGGGGCGGCGGAGGGCAAAGGCCTCGACGAGGCCGTGGCCGCGACGGCGGCCGGCTTCGAGGCCGCCTGCCAGGCCGATTCCGCCCGGCCGGGCTGCCGGCCCCTCTACGTCGTGGCCGAGAAAGTCCTCGCCCGCGGCGAGCGGCTGCCGGCGGGCTGGGGCATCCACGGCACCACGGGCTACGAGTTCCTGAGCCTCGCGGGCGGGTTGTTCGTGGATGCGGCCGGCGCGCGCCCCATGATCGCGGCCTACGCGGGTTTCACCGGGCAGCGCGCGCCCTTCGCCGACATCGTCTACGAAGCCAAGCAGCTCATCGTCGAGACGGCGATGGCCAGCGAGCTCGGAGTGCTGGGCCACGCCCTGAGCCGGCTGGCGCAGCGTCACCGTACTTCGCGCGACTTCACGCGGCAGAGCCTCACACACGCGCTGCGCGAGATCATCGCGTGCTTCCCGCTCTACCGGACCTACGTCGTGCGGGACCAGCAGGAGGTGGATCTCCAGGACCGCGCCTGCGTGGAGGTGGCGGTGGCCTTCGCCCGGCGGCGCAACACCACCACCAACGCCTCCATCTTCGACTTCGTCCGCGACATCCTGCTGCTGCGCGAGCCGGAGGCGGCTGACGACGACTACCGTCGCGCCCAGCTGGCCTTCGTCGGCAAGTTCCAGCAGATCACGGCGCCGGTGACGGCCAAGGGGGTCGAGGACACGGCCTTCTACCGCTACAACCGGCTCGTGAGCCTCAACGAGGTCGGGGGGGATCCCGAGCAGTTCGGGGTCTCCGTGGAGGAGTTCCACAAACAGTGCGCGGCCCGCCTGCAGGCGTGGCCCGCCGGGCTCTCCACAACGGCGACCCACGACACCAAGCGCGGCGAGGATGTGCGGGCGCGCATACACGTGCTGTCCGAGATGCCGCGCGCGTGGCGCGAGGCCGCGAGGCGCTGGCGGCGCTGGAACCGGCGGCACGTCGCCAGCGTGGACGGACGGCCCGCGCCGGACGCCAACGACGAGTACCTGCTCTACCAGACCCTGCTGGGCGCCTGGCCCCCCGAGTCGGGCGTGCCCACCCCCGGCGGCCCCTTCGTGGCGCGCATCCAAGGCTACATGGCCAAGGCCGCCAAGGAGGCGAAGGTCCACACGAGCTGGATCAACCCCAGCGAGGCCTACGAGGGGGCCCTCCAGTCCTTCGTGGCGGGGATCCTGGAGCCCGGGCACCACCGCCGCTTCCTGGAGGACTTCGTCGCCTTCCAGGCGCCCATCGCTCGCCTCGGCATGGTCAACAGCCTGGCCCAGACCCTGCTCAAGATCACGGCGCCGGGCGTCCCCGACTTCTACCAGGGCACCGAGATCTGGGACCTTGCTCTCGTGGACCCCGACAACCGGCGCCCGGTGGACTTTTCCCTGCGCGAGGCCGCCCTCGCCGAGCTCCGCGCGCGGATCGCCGCCGGCGACCTCGAGGGCCTGGCGCGGGAGCTGCTCACGCGGTGGATGGACGGCCGGATCAAGCTCTACACGATCCACCGGGCCCTGGCCGTCCGCCGGGAAGCGGCCGCCCTCTTCCAGTCAGGGGAGTATGTTCCGCTGGCCGCGGGCGGCCAGCACGCCGCCCATCTCTGCGCCTTCGCCCGCCGGCGGGACGGCGAGGTCGCCGTCGTCGTGGTGCCCCGCCTGACGGCGCGCCTCACGGATCAGGGCGCGCGGCTGCCCCTGGGACCGGCGGTGTGGGGCGACACGCATGTCCGGGTGCCGGAGGACCTGCCCGGTCCGCTCACCCATGCCTTCACCGGGGCGCGCCCGCGCATCGAGCGGCGTGCCGGCGGGCCGGTCCTGCTCGTGGGGCGGCTGCTCGAGGCCTTCCCCGTGGCCTTGCTCGCGCGAGAGGAGCACGGAGGATGATGGCCAACACGCCCCGAGACCCGATGCGTGGCGACATCCGGGCGATCTGGATCGCCAACGTGTGGCCCGAGCTGGACGGCGGCCGCTTCCCCGTCAAGCGCGTGGCCGGAGAACGATTCGAGGTCAGCGCTGACATCCTGTGCGAAGGGCACGGCGCGCTCTCCGCCGTGCTCCGGTACCGGACGGTGAAGGACACCGCCTGGCGCGAGACGCCCATGGCCCCCGTGGACAACGACCGCTGGGCCGCGGACTTCCTCCTGGAGGAGAACGCCCGGTACCTCTACACCGTCGAGGCCTGGACCGATCCCTCCCGGACCTGGGCGCGCGACCTCGAGAAACGGCTCGCCGCCGGGATGGACGTCACGAGCGAGCTGCTGGAGGGCGCGGCGCTCCTGCGGACGGCGCTCGCGCGGGCGGCCGACGCCGACCGCCGCCGCATCGAGGAGCGGCTCGCCGCGGTGGCGCGGGCGACGAGCCAGGCCCAGCGGGCGCGCCTCCTGCTGGACACCGAGACGGCCGAGCTGATGGCGAGCTATCCGGACCGGAGCGCGGCCACACTGTACGAGCGGGAGCTGGAGCTGCTGGTCGAGCGCCCCCTCGCCCAGTGCGCCGCGTGGTACGAGCTGTTCCCACGCTCCCAGGGCCGGGTGCCCGGGCGGCACGGCACCTTCGAGGATTGCATCGCCCGCCTGCCGGACATCGCCGCCATGGGCTTCGACGTCCTCTACCTGCCCCCGATCCACCCCGTCGGCCGGCGCTTCCGCAAGGGCCGGAACGGGGGGCTGATGGCCGGCCCCGAGGACCCGGGCTCCCCCTGGGCCATCGGCAACGAGCAGGGCGGCCACAAGGCGGTGGAGCCTGCGCTCGGCACGCTCGGGGACTTCCGGCGCCTCGTCGGCGCCGCGCGCGAGCACGGCCTGGAGATCGCGCTGGACTACGCGCTGCAGTGCTCGCCCGACCATCCCTGGGTGCAGGAGCACCCCGAGTGGTTTCAGCACCGGCCCGACGGCACCATCAAGTACGCCGAGAACCCGCCCAAGAAGTACCAGGACATCTATCCGCTGGACTTTTTTTGCCGGGATCGCGAGGCGCTGTGGGAGGAGGCGCGCAGCGTCCTCGTCTTCTGGATCGAGCAGGGGGTGCGGATCTTCCGCGTGGACAACCCTCACACCAAGCCCATCCCGTTCTGGGCGTGGCTCATCCGCGAGGTGCAGGCGGTGTTCCCCGACGTCGTCTTCTTGTCGGAGGCCTTCACGCGGCCCAAACTCATGCAAGCGCTCGCCAAGGTGGGGTTCACGCAGTCGTACACCTACTTCACGTGGCGGAACTTCAAGGACGAGCTCACGGCCTACTTCACGGAGCTGACGGGGACCGAGTTGGCGGAGTACTTCCGGGGCAACCTCTTCACCAACACGCCGGACATCCTGCCGTCGATCCTGCAGCAGGGCGGACGCCCCGCCTTCATGCTGCGCGCCGCCCTGGCCGCGACGCTGTCCTCGCTCTGGGGTATCTACAGCGGGTACGAGCTCTGCGAGAACGCGGCTGTCCCCGGCACCGAGGAATACCTGGACGCGGAGAAGTACGAGATCCGGGTGCGGGACTGGGAGGCCCCGGGCAACATCAAGCCCTACCTCGCCCGGCTGAACTGCATCCGCCGCGAGCACTCGGCGCTCCAGACCTCCCGGGGCCTGCGCTTCTACCGGGCCGACGACGACAACATTGTCTTCTACGGCAAGCAGAGCGCCGACGGCGCCGAGTTGCTCTGGATCGCCGTGAGCCTCGACCCCTTCGAGGCCCACGAGGCTCTCCTGCACCTGCCGCTCGACGGGCTGGGGCTCGCGGCCGACGAGCGCGTGCAGGTGCACGAGCTCCTGACGGGCCGCCGCCAGCTCTGGCGGGGGCCGACCCACCCGCTGCGGCTGGAGCCTGACGAGCCGGCCGCGATCTTCCACGTCTCCGCGCTGCCGCGGACGGCCTTCGTGGATCCCTGCTCGTGAGCGCCGGGAGACCCCCCGTCGACGATCTCTGGTACAAGGACGCGATCGTCTACGAGCTTCACGTCAAGGCGTTCCAGGACGGCGACGGCGACGGCGTCGGCGACTTCCGCGGCCTGACGGGCCGGCTCGACTACCTCCAGGATCTGGGCGTGGACTGCGTGTGGCTGCTGCCCTTCTACCCCTCGCCGCTCCGCGACGACGGGTACGACATCTCCGACTACTGCAACGTCTCGCCGCTCTACGGGACCATGGCGGACTTCGAGGCGTTCCTGGGCGAGGCCCACCGGCGCGGCATCCGGGTCATCGCGGACCTCGTGGTCAATCACACCTCCGACCAGCATGCCTGGTTTCAGGAGGCACGGCGGGACCCCGCCTCGCCGAAGCGCGCCTACTACGTCTGGAGCCCTGACGACCGCAAGTACCGGGACGCCCGGATCATCTTCGTGGACACGGAGAAGTCCAACTGGTCGTGGGACCCCGAGGCCGGCGCGTACTACTGGCATCGCTTCTTCAGCCACCAGCCCGACCTCAACTACGACAACCCGGAGGTCGAGCAGGCCATGCTGGACGCGATGCGCTTCTGGCTCGACAAGAGGCTGGACGGCTTCCGCTGCGACGCGGTCCCGTACCTCTTCGAGCGCGAGGGGACGAGCTGCGAGAACCTCCCCGAGACCCACGCCTTCCTCAAGCGCCTCCGGGCGCAGGTGGACGCCCGGTACCGGGGCCGCGTCCTGCTCGCCGAGGCCAACCAGTGGCCGAGGGATGTGCGTCCCTACTTCGGCGACGGGGACGAGTTCCACATGGCCTTCCACTTCCCGCTGATGCCCCGGATGTTCATGGCGGTGCACCGGGCCGACCGGCGGCCCATCACCGACATGTTCCTGCACACGCCGCCCATCCCCGAGACCTGCCAGTGGTGCCTCTTCCTGCGCAACCACGACGAGCTCACGCTGGAGATGTGCACCGATCCCGAGCGCGACTACATGTACTACGCCTACGCGCAGGACACGCGGATGAAGCTCAACGTGGGAATCCGGCGCCGTCTGGCCCCGCTGCTGGATAACGACCAGGGGAAGCTCCGGTTGCTCCACGGCCTGCTCTTCTCCTTCCCGGGCACGCCGATCATCTACTATGGGGACGAGATCGGCATGGGCGACAATATCCACCTGGGGGACCGAGCCGGAGTCCGCACGCCGATGCAGTGGACGGCGGACCGCAACGCGGGGTTCTCCACGGCCGAGCCGGAAGCGCTCTACAGCCCCGTCATCACGGACCCCGTCTACGGGTACCCGGTCGTCAACGTGGAGGCACAGCGCCGATCGCCGTCGTCGCCCCTGCAGTGGATGCGCCGGCTCATCGCCGCGCGGAAGAGCACGCAGGCCTTCGGGCGGGGATCGCTCCGCTTCCTCGAGCCCGAGAACCCGCGCATCCTGGCTTACCTCCGGGAACACCGCGGCGAGACCATCCTGATCGTGGCCAATCTCTCGGCGACGGTGGAACCCGCCCTGCTCGACCTCAGCGAGTTCGCTGGAGCCGTGCCGACCGAGATGCTGGACGGGGCGCGGCTGCCGGTCATCGAGAGCCGCCCGTACCTGTTCACGCTGGCTCCCTACGCCTTCTACTGGCTGCGTCTGCTCCGTGGTGGCGCCGCCGGCGATGAGGTGTTGTATGGCATCGAAGCCACGGCGATCTAGGGCGGCGGGCAGGGGCGCAGCCGAGCCGGACCTCGCCAGCACGGCGACGGCCCTCGCGAGCGTCCTGCCCCGCCAGCGCTGGTTCGGAAGCAAGTCACGGCGGATCACGGCCGTGACGGCCGTGGATCACGTCGAGGTGCCGGGCAGCGCTGGGACGCTCGCCCTGTTCCGTGTGGACTTCGAGGTGGGCGACCCCGAGACATACCTCGTGGCCCTGGCGGGAGGCGCGCCCCGCGGGGGCGCGCTGGCCGACGCCCTCGACGATCCGGCCTTCTGCGCCGCCCTGGTGGAGCAGATGCGCGCCGGGGGCACGCTGGCGGGCCGGTGCGGCGGCTTCCGGTTCGGCGCCACCGCCCTCCTGCCGGAGCTCCTGCCCGATCCCGTCCGCTCGGTGAAGCCCGTGGGCGTCGAGCAGAGCAACACCGCGCGGGTGCTGGAGCAACGGGCCTTCCTCAAGGTCTTCCGCCGGCTCGAGCCAGGTGCGAACCCCGAGCTGGAGATCACGCGCCACCTCACCGAGGAGACCGACTTCCGCGAAGCGCCACGGCTGGCGGGCTTCCTCGTCTACGAGGGTGAGGGAGACGAGCCCACGACCCTGGCCACGCTTCACGAGTTCCTTCCGACCGAGGGCGATGCCTGGGCGGCGGTGCAGGCGCGCCTGGACGAGTACTACGCGGCGGCGGGCAGCGGTCCCGAGCCCGACGGCGCCTCCGATCCCGCGTTCGCGCAGGCGCTGGCAGCGGCGGACGCGAAGGAGGCCCACGCGCTGGGGCTTCTCACGGGCCGCTTGCACCGGGCGCTGGCCGCGGCCCCGCTGGGATCTTCCCTGGGGCCTGAGCCCATCGGGCTGGACGACGTCCTCGGGTGGCAGCAGGAGATTCGCGCCCGCCTGGACCGGGTCGGAGAGGCGCTGGGGCAGGCGGTGGACAAGCTGCCCGCCGACGCGCACGGGCTGGCGCGAGAGGTGCTCGAGCACCTCCCCGCCCTGCGCGAGGGCCTGGCCGCGCTCCAGGGCCTCGCCGGCGCGGCCGTCCTGAAGATCCGCGTCCACGGCGACTACCACCTCGGCCAGATCCTGCGGGTGCCGGGCGGCTTCGCCGTGGTGGACTTCGAGGGTGAGCCGGCGCGCTCCCTGGCGCTGCGGCGCCACAAGACCTGCGCTCTGCGCGACGTCGCGGGAATGCTGCGGTCATTCGCCTACGCGGCCCGGGCGGCGCTGCTTCGCGCCGCCGACGCCGCGCCGGCGCAGCCGCGGCAGGCCGACCGGCTCGGGCCCTGGGCAGAGGCCTGGGAGGACGGCGTTCGCGAGGCCTTCCTCGAGGGGTACCTGGCAGAGACGCTCGAGCGCGGCGTCGGGTTCCTGCCGCGACAGCAGGAGGCGCTGAACGCCGCGCTGCGCGTCTTCGAGCTGGACAAGGCCGCCTACGAGCTGCTCTACGAGCTGGATCACCGCCCGGGCTGGGCGCGCATCCCGCTGGCCGGCCTCCGGCGGGCTGCGGCGCCCGCCACGCGCTCTGCGCCAGCCCGCCTCGGGCCCGGCGCGGGGCCGTTCCGCTTCGTCGCCTGCCTCGAGCTGCGGGAGTTTGTGGGCGTGAGGGCCGAGAACGAGCGACAGCTGGCCGAGCTCATCGACCAGGTCCCCGTGGACTCGATCTACTTCCACACCCACGGCTTCCTGCTGCGCCACAAGTTCGCCGCTGGCATCTACCCCAACGACTTCGCGACCTGGGCGGCCGTGCAGGTGCGCGACCAGGTGCTGGGCGAGCGCCTCGCCATGGTGGACCCGGCGGAGTTCCCGACGCTCGAGGCCCTGCGGGAGGAGCTGGTGGCGGTCATCGACGCCCATCTGCGGGAGATGCCCGTCGTCCCCAGGGTCGTCTCGGCCGACCCCTTCGACTTCGTCCGCTCGCGCATCGTGGAGATCCCGACGGGTGTCGAGGTGCGCAACCTCGCGGACTTCCGCCGGGCGCTCCTCGAGGTCGATTCCAGCGCCATCTACTTCCACTTGGTCGAGGCGCGGCTGCGGCTGGGCCGACGGCAGAACGACTTCGCGGCGTGGCTGGAGCAGAGGCTCGGCCTGCCCGAGCTGGCCGCGCGCGTGCGCTCCGTGAGCCCCTACGGCGGCAGCCTCGAGCGCACGCGCGCCCGCCTGATCCGCCTGCTGGACCAGGCGCTTCCGGGGGGCGGCCGGTGAGCCCGGGCCGTCTCGACGCCTACCGGGAGGTCGCCCCGCGAGGGACCATCGATCTCCTGGTGCGTCTCGCCGAGCGGCTCCGGGGGCGCCGCTTCCTCCACGTCAACGCCAGCCGCTTCGGAGCCGGCTCGCCGGCGATCCTCAACCGGCTGGTCCCGATGATGCAGGACCTCGGAATCGACGCGGCCTGGGAGGTGATCGTGGGCGACCCGGCGTTCTACGCCGCGGCCCGGCACCTCGACATGGCCCTGGCGGGTCTCGAGGAGCCGGTCACCGAGACCATGCTCCACGGGTTCCGCGAGACGGCCGGCGCCAACGCGGCGCGGCTCGGGCTCGAGGCCGACCTCGTCATGGTCCACGACGCCGCACCGCTCGGTCTCGTCCATCATCGCCCGGACCGGGGGCGGTGGGTGTGGCGCTACCACGGCGACCTCTCGGCGGCGTACCGGCGGGCCTGGTACCTGGTCCGCCGCGACGTGGAGCACTATGACGCCGCCGTGTTTTCGCTCCCGAAGTTCGCCCAGCGCCTGCCCATCCCGACCCTGATCGTCCACCCGTCGGTGGATCCCCTGAGCGACCGCAACCGGGATCTCACCCGCCGGGAAATCGACCAGACCCTGGAGCAGCTCGGGGTCCCCCGCGACAAGCCCCTGCTCCTCACGGTGGCCCCCTATGCCCGGAGCAAGGATCTCCCGGGCGTGCTCCGCGCCTACCGCCTCGCGAAGAAGTACGTGGCCTGCCGCCTCGTCCTGGCGGGATGGGGAGCCACCGACAACCCCGAGGGCACCACCGTGCTCGCGCAGGTGCGCGAGGCGGCAGCGGACGATCCCGATGTCCATGTGCTGGTTCTCCCGCCGGACGCGGAGCTGCAGATGAACGCCTTGCAGCGGGCCGCCGCGATGCTCGTGCACAAGCCGCTCCAGGAGGATTTTGGGCTGATCGTGGCCGAGGCCATGTGGAAGGGCAAGCCCGTGGTGGCGAGCATGGTCGGGGGCATTCCCGCCCAGCTGATCCCCGAGGTGACGGGATACGGGGTCACCTCGGTCGAGGGCGCGGCATTCCGCATCCGCCAGCTCCTCGAGGACCCGGACCTGA
>MGBT01000155.1:1913-19915 GCA_001788395.1 Candidatus Rokubacteria bacterium GWA2_70_23 | reverse complement strand
CCTTCGCCGGACGCTCCGTCGTGATCGTCGGCGACCTCATCGCCGACGAGTATCTCTACGGAAAGCCAGCGCGCATCTCACGCGAAGCGCCCGTCCTCATCCTGAAGTTCACGGACAGAGAAGTGCGCCTCGGCGGCGCCGCCAATGCGACGCACAATGTCCACGCGCTCGGCGCCCGCGCGCTTCCGGTGGGGGTGCTGGGGGCCGACGGCCCTGGCGGCGAGGTCTCAGCGCTTTTCCAGGCTGCGGGCATCTCCACTGACGGGATCCTCCGCGTTCCCGGGCGGCCGACGCCGATGAAGACGCGGATCATGGCTGGCGGCTACGAGTCCACCCGCCAGCAGGTGGTGCGCCTGGACCGCGAGCCGCCCTGCGGCCTCACTGTCGACGTGGAGGATCGACTCATCGCGCGCCTCCGGGAGATCGGCGCGCGGGCCGACGCGTTCGTCGTCTCGGACTACGGCTATGGCGCGGCCTCTCCCCGGGTGTTCGATGCGGTGCTCGAGGTCGCCCGCCCGCGACGGGCGGTCGTGGCGGTGGACAGCCGCTACGACCTCCTGCGCTTCAAGGGAATGACGGCGGCCACGCCCAACGAGCCGGAGGTAGAGGCGCTCACGGGGGCCGAACTGCCCGATGACCGCGCCATCGAGAAGGCCGGGCGCGCCGTGCTCGAGCGGCTCGACGCCGGGTTCCTGCTGGTCACGCGCGGCAGCCGGGGCATGGCGCTCTTCGAGCGGGAGGGGCCGGTGACCTTCATGCCGATCCACGGCAGTGACCAGATCGCCGACGTGACGGGAGCCGGCGACACGGTGATCAGCACGTTCACCGTCTCGCTCGCCGCCGGCGCCAGCCCTGGTGAGGCGGCATGGCTCGCGAACGTGGCCGGCGGCGTGGTGGTGATGAAGCGCGGCACCGCGACGGTGTCGCCCGGGGAGCTCAGCCAGGCCCTCGCGTCCGATGGCCACGCGCTGTAGCGTGGAGGACGCCGTCCGCCTGGTCGCGGCCTGGCGGGCCGAGGGCAAGCGCATCGTCCTGGCCAACGGCTGCTTCGATCTCCTGCACGTGGGGCATGTCCGCTATCTCCAGGCGGCCAGGGCTCTGGGCGACGTGCTCGTCGTGGCGCTCAACTCCGACGCCTCCGTGCGCCGGCTGAAGGGACAGGGGCGTCCGGTCCTGGGCGAGGCGGAGCGAGCGGAGATCCTGGCCGCGCTCGCGCCCGTGGACGCGGTGGTCATCTTCGACGAGGACACCGTGGACGCGCTGGTGGGGCGGCTCCGCCCCGACGTGCAGGCCAAGGGGACGGATTACACGGAGGACACCGTGCCCGAGCGCCAGAGCGTGCTCGGGGCGGGTGGGCGCGTCGCCATCGCCGGAGACCCCAAGAGCCACTCGACGCGCGATCTCATCGCCACCATCCTCCAGAGATTTGCGCGGTGACCTGGCCGGACATGGCGCCAGGGGCAAACCGCAGGGGGTCCTCTGGGTGGTGACATCATGAAAGTCGCGATCATCAAGCTCTCGGCGCTCGGCGATGTCATCCACGCCCTGCCCGTGGCCCGCGCGCTTCGCCGCGCCCGCCCGGACGCGGAGCTCACGTGGATCGTCGAGGCGCGCGAGTACGCGCTCCTGCGGGATCACCCCGATCTCGACCGCGTCATCCCGGTGAACACGCGGCTCTGGCGCCGGCTGATCTGGCGCCCGAGCGGCGCGCGGGAGGTGTGGGGGAAGGTCGGCCGCCTCCGCACCCGCGTGCGCGGGGCCCGCTTCGACGTGGCGCTCGATCTGCAGGGCCTCGTCAAGAGCGGCATGCTCACGGCCTACACGGGTGCTGGCTTGCGGATCGGCTTCAGCGCGTCCCACTGCCGCGAGAGGCTGAACGCGCTCTTCACCAATCGCCACGTGACACCGCCGCCGCAGGCCGTGCACGTGGTGGAGCAGTACCTGTCGCTCCTCGAGCCGCTCGGACTCGGCGCGGTCGCCCCGGAGTTCCACCTTCCGGTGCGGCCGGCCGCCGAGCGAGCCATGGACGACTTTCTCGCCGAGCACGGCCTCAAGCCCCGCGACCGCCTGGTGGCGCTGAACCCGGGGGCCGGACGCTCGGAGAAACGCTGGCCCGTGGCGCACTTCCGGGAGCTGGCCGAGCGGCTCGGCGCCGAGGCGGGCGCCCGCGTGCTCCTGCTCTGGGGCCCCGACGAGGCCCACATGGCGCGGCAGATCGCGACGGGGCTCGGAAGCCGCGCGGTCCTGGCCCCGCCCACCGATCTCGATGAGCTCACCGCGCTGCTCCGCCGCTGCTCCGTCATGGTCGCCGGGGACACCGGCCCGCTCCACCTGGCCGCCGCTGTGGGCACGCCCTGTCTGGGCCTCTTCGGCCCGACGCGCGCAGAGCGGAACGGGCCCTACGGCCCGCGGAGCCGCGGACTGCAGAGCCCGGATGGCACCATGGCCGGGCTCGCCCCCTCGACGGCGCTCGCCGCGGCGCAGGGGCTCCTCGATCAGGCTCGCTCGTGACGCGGGCGCGGCTGTCGGTCGCGATCATCGCGTGGAACGAGGAGGATCGGCTACGGCCGTGCCTCGAGAGCATCCAGTGGGCCGACGAGATCCTCGTGGTCGATGCCGAGTCCACCGACAAGACGGTGCCGCTGGCGCGGGAGTTCACGGAGCGGATCTGGACCCGCCCGTGGCCCGGCTTCGCAGCCCAGAAGAACTTCGCGCTGGATCAGGCCACGGGCGACTGGGTGCTCTCGCTGGACGCCGATGAGCGGGTCACGCCGGCGCTGCGCGAACGGATCCTCCGGGTGCTCGAGCAGGACAGCCCCACCATGGGCTACCGCCTCCCGCGGCAGAACATCTTCTGGGGGGCGTGGGTGCGCCACGGCGGGCTCTATCCGGACTACCAGCTGCGCCTCTTCCGGCGGGGAGCGGGCCGGTTCGTGGCGAACGCGGTGCATGAGTCGGTGCAGGTTGGCGGCCCCGTGGAGCGCCTGCGCGAGCCGCTCCTCCACCACTCGTACCGGAGCCTGGAGGCCTTCGCGGAGCGCTCGAACCGGTACTCGACCCTCGCGGCCCAGGACTGGCTCGCGCGGGGCAGGCCGGCCCGGCTCGCCGACCTCATCTTCAGACCCCTCGGGCGCTTCGTCTCGATGTACATTATGCGCCTGGGGTTCCTGGACGGCTGGCGGGGCTTCGTGCTCGCCGTCCTGTACGCCGACTACGTCTTCTTGCGGATGGCCAAGGCCTGGGAGGCCCGCCGCCGGAGCGACACGGGGTGAGGATCGTCATGCCGTCATCGAAACAGCGGGTGCTGTCGGGGATGCGTCCCACGGGCAAGGTCCATCTCGGGAACCACCTCGGGGCGCTGGACAACTGGGTGCGCCTGCAGGACGACTACGACTGCTTCTTCTTCGTCGCCAACTGGCACGCGCTCACGACGGACGCCGCCAACAGCGCCGAGGCTCCGGCCAATACGCTCGAGATGGCCGCCGACTGGCTCGGGGCGGGGCTCGACCCCGAGCGCTCCACGCTGTTCATCCAGTCGCTGGTACCCGAGCACGCCGAGCTGCACCTCCTCTTCTCCATGGTGACGCCGGTGGGCTGGCTGGAGCGCGTGCCCAGCTACAAGGAGATGGTGGAACAGCTCGGGCTCGAATCCCCGTCGTACGGACTGCTGGGCTACCCGCTGCTCCAGTCTGCCGACATCCTCATGTACAAGCCGCAGTGGGTGCCCGTGGGCATCGATCAGGTGCCCCACGTGGAGCTGACTCGAGAGGTCGCCCGGCGATTCAACAACACGTGGAAGCCCATTTTCCCCGAGCCCCAGGCGAGGCTGACCGAGATCCCCAAGGTGCCCGGGACCGATGGTCGGAAGATGTCCAAGTCCTACGACAACGCGATCTACCTCTCCGACTCTCCCGACGTCATCACGGCCAAGATCCGGCCCATGATCACCGATCCGGCTCGCAAGCGGCGGAGCGACCCGGGCGACCCGGATCTATGCCCCGTCTTCGACCTGCACCGCATCTTCACCCCCGAGGCCGAGCGCGAGGGTTGCGCCACCGGCTGTCGAACGGCCGGGATCGGCTGTCTCGACTGCAAGGGCGTGCTCCTCACGCACCTCCTGCCGCCGCTGGGGGACATCAGGGAGCGCCGCCAGCACTTCGCCGATCGCCCGAAGGAGGTGCTCGAAGTCCTTCACGAGGGATCCCGCCGGGCGCGCAAGACCGCCCAGAACACGATGGAAGAGGTGCGAAGCGCCGTGGGGCTCGAGCCATGACAGCAGCAACGGCGGAGGCCCCTGCGGGGCTCACCGTCCGCGTCGAGGCGTTCGAAGGGCCGCTGGACCTCCTGCTGCACCTGTGCCGGACGCACGAGGTGGACCTCGCCAGGCTCCCCGTCCGGACGATCACGGATCAGTACCTCGCCCACCTCGAGTCGGTGCGGTTCCAGGATCTGGAGATGGCTGGCTCCTTCATGGTGATGGCCGCCACGCTGATCTACCTCAAGTCCAAGCTGCTGGTCCCGGACACCGAGGGGGCCCAGGACGACGCGCTGGACGAGGAGGGCGAGCTGCTGCGCCGCGAGCTGGCCGAGCGGCTGCAGGAGTACGCCCGCATCAAGACGCTGGGCGGCTGGCTCGCCCAGCGGGAAGCCGAGCAGGCGCTGCTTTTCGGCCGCACGGTGGGCGAGCTACCGCCGCCCGAGGAGATCCCGCTGGAAGACCTCTCGGTCCACCTGCTCCAGCGGGCCATGACGCGGCTGATCCAGGTCCAGAAGCAGCAGGCGCCCCGCGAGGTGGAGGCGAGCCCGATCTCCATCCTCGAGCGCATGGCCGAGATCGTCTCGCTGCTCCGCCACACCTGGTCGCTCCTCTTCTCCTCGGTGGCGGGCGCAGACCGCGTCCGGGCGGAGTGGATCGTCACGCTCCTCGCGCTGCTGGAGCTGGTCCGGCTGGGCCAGGCCCGGGCGCGCCAGGGGGACCTCTTCAGCGACATCGTCATCGAGCGGCGCACCCCGGAGGCCGAGACGATCGTGAGCGCCACCGCGCCCGAAGCCGGCGGAGACCGAGGCAATGGCTGAGCCGATCGACGTCCTGGAGGCGCTCCTCTTCGCCTCGGACATCCCCGTTGAAGCCGTCACCGTCCAGGACGTCCTGGGGCTCGCCTCTCCGGCCGAGGCCGTGGCGCTGCTGGAGTCGCTGGGCCGCCGCCTCGACAGGGAGGGGCGCGCCCTCCAGGTGATGGAGGCGGGCGGGGGCTTCCGGCTCGTCACGCGGTCCGAGGTGGCGCCGTGGCTCGTGAAGCTCGCGCGCTCACGCACGCGCTCTCGCCTCTCGCGCCCCGCCCTCGAGACGCTGGCCATCGTGGCATACCGGCAGCCCGTGTCCCGGCCCGAGGTCGACGCCATCCGCGGGGTGAACTCCGAGGGTGTGCTCGACAACCTGCTGGAGCGCCGGATGATCCGCATCGCGGGACGGAAGGATTCCCCCGGCCGGCCTTTCCTCTACGAGACCACGAGGGACTTCCTGGTGGCCTTTGGGCTGCGGGACCTGGCCGACCTCCCCAAGGTCGACGGCGAGCTGATCATGCCGGAACCCCAGGGTGCCGAGAGCGGCGGGGAGCCGCTGTTCGAAGCTGACAGCCCGGCCGACACGGAGCCTGGAAGCCCCGTGTCAGACGAGAGCGGGCGGGCCGTCGCCGCGCCCCGAGAAGAGAACCAGGAGGGGATGGCCGCTGGCGCCGATTCGCCTCAGCAAGATCCTGGCGCAAGCGGGACTGACCTCGCGCCGCGGAGCTGAAGCGCTCCTCGCCCAGGGACGCGTCACGGTCAACGGCCGGGTGCGCCTCGAGCCGGGCGCCCAGGCCGACCCGCAAGTCGACGTGATCGCCATCGACGGGCGCCCGCTGCCCGCAACCGAAGCCAGCTCCTACGTGCTCCTCCACAAGCCGCGCGGCTACCTCTGCAGCGTGAGCGACCCCGGCGGCCGCCCCATCGTGCTGGATCTGCTGCGGGGCCGCGGGCCGCGCCTCTTTCCGGTGGGGCGCCTCGACTACGACGCCGAGGGGCTCTTGCTCCTCACCAACGACGGGGAGCTGACCAACCGTCTCCTGCACCCGCGCTACGAGATCCCGCGGGTCTACGAGGCCGAGGTGGAGGGGCGGGTCATCCCGCGCGATCTCGAGCGCTGGCGCCGGGGCGTGACGCTCTCGGACGGGCCCGCTGTCCCCTCCGCGGTCACCATCCTGCACGCCGGGCCGCGAACGACGCGGTTGCGGCTGACCTTCGGAGAGGGGCGCAACCGGGAGGTCAAGCGCTACTGCAAGGCGCTGGGGCATCCCGTCCTGCGCCTCGTTCGCGTTCAGCTCGGCCCGCTGCACCTGGGAAGCCTCCGGGTGGGGGAGAGCCGCCCCCTGACCGACGCCGAGCTCTCGGCCCTAAGGCGCTTGCGCGCCCCGGACCCATCGCCTATAATGCGGCAGTTGCTGACCGGGCCTCATCAGGAGCTTCTATGAACCTGGACGATTGGCGCTCCAGGATCAACGACCTCGACAACGAGATCCTCCACCTCCTCAATCAGCGCGCAGACGCCGCCCTCCAGATCGGCGAGCTCAAGAGGCAGCAGTCCCTCCCGTACTTCGCGCCAGATCGGGAAGCGCAGGTTCTCGACCGGATCACGGCCCGGAGCCGCGGCCCGCTGCCAGCCGACGCCCTCAGGGCCGTCTGGCGGGAGATCCTCTCCGCCTCGCTCGCCCTGGAGAATCCTCTGCCGGTGGCCTATTTCGGGCCCCCGGCCACCTTCACCCACCAGGCGGCGGTTCAACGGTTCGGCTCCTCGGCCGTGTTCGTGGCGGTCAAGAGCATCGGCGAGGTGTTCGACGAGGTCGAGCGTGGCCGGGCGGAGTACGGAGTGGTCCCGGTCGAGAACTCCACCGAGGGGCCCGTCAACATCACGCTGGATAGCCTGCTGGACGGCGAGGCGGTGATCACGGGCGAGGTCACCCTCGAGATCACGCACCACCTCCTTTCGAGGGCGGGGGCTCTCGACGAGATCAAGACCGTCTGCTCACACCCGCAGGCCCTCGCCCAGTGCCGGCAGTGGCTGGCCGCCAACCTCCCCGACGTCCCGACGGAGGAGACCTCCTCCACCTCCGCCGCTGCCACGCGCGCGAAGGACGACCCCACGGTCGCCGCCGTCGCCTCGGAGATGGCCGGACGCCTGTACGAGGTGCCCGTCCTGAGGCGGCGCATCGAGGACAACCCCTACAACTCGACGCGCTTCCTCGTCCTGGGGCGCCGACCCATGCCGGCCACAGGAAGGGACAAGACCTCCATTCTCTTCTCCATGCGCAACGAGCCGGGCGTCCTCTACCGCATCCTGCAGCCCTTCGCCGAGCGCAGGCTCAACCTGACCAAGATCGAATCGCGGCCCACCAAGCGGCGCCCCTGGGAGTACGTGAACTTCCTGGACTTCGAGGGGCACCGGGACACCGACGACGTGCGAGACGTGCTTCGCGCGGTCGAGGAGCGCTGCCAGTTCCTCAAGATCCTCGGGTCCTATCCGGCCGCATAAGGAGCCTTCCATGTCCGCCTCCTGGGAATCGCTCGCCAACGACCACATCCTCGGCATCGCCCCGTATGAGCCGGGGAAGCCCATCGAGGAGCTCGAGCGCGAGCTGGGCATCAAGGACGCCATCAAGCTCGCCTCCAACGAGAACCCGCTGCCGCCCTCGGAGCGCGTCCAGAAGGCCGTCGCGGCCGCGCTCGGCCAGCTGAACCGCTATCCCGATGGCAGCGGCTTCTACCTGCGCGACGCACTCGCCCGGCGCCATGGGGTCAACCCCGACGACATTGTCCTGGGCAACGGGTCCAACGAGCTCATCGAGCTCCTCGTGCGGGCGTTCGTGCGCCCCGGGGAGGAGGTCGTCATCCCGCACCCCTCCTTCGTGGTATACCCGATGATCGTCCAGGCCGTGGGCGGCATCCGCGTCGTCGTGACCCTCAAGGAGCACCGCCTCGACCTCGAAGCGATGGCACGCGCCATCACGCCCATGACCAAGATGGTCTTCGTCGCCAACCCCAACAATCCCACCGCCACGATCGTGACGGCCAACGAGGTGGAGGATTTCATGGCCCGGGTTCCCGACCGCGTCATCGTGGTCTTCGACGAGGCGTACCTGGAGTTCGCCCAGGGCCCCGACTTCCCCGATTCGCTGGCCTATCTCCGGCAGGGGCGCAAGGTCGCCATCCTGCGCACCTTCTCCAAGGCTGCGAGCCTGGCGGGGCTCCGCGTGGGCTATGGCATGGCGTCGCCTGACTGCGTGGCGCTCCTCAACCGGATTCGCGCCCCCTTCAACGTGAACTCGCTGGCTCAGGTGGCCGCGCTCGCCGCGCTCGAGGACGAGGGGCACATCGTCGAGTGTCTGCGCATGATCGAGGCGGGGCGGGCGTTCCTCTACGACGAGTTCGCCTCGCTGAGCCTCAAGTACACCCCGTCCCGCGCCAACTTCATCCTGGTGGACGTGGGGCGGAACGCCGTGGACGTGTACCAGCGGCTGCTCCACGAGGGGGTGATCGTCCGTCCGCTGACGAGCTTCGGGATGGAGAACGCCCTCCGCGTCACGGTGGGCACACCGGAGGAGAACCGGCGGCTCATGAAGGCATTGCGCAAGGTTCTCCCGGAAGCGAGGAGCGCGTGATCCACCAGCTGTCCATCGTCGGTCTCGGCCTCCTGGGGGGCTCCGTCGCGAAGGCGGTCCGCGAGGCGTCGCTCGCCCGCGAGATCGTGGCGGTGGGTCGCAGGCGCGAGGCGCTCGAGCCGGCGCTCCACGAGGGCGTGGTGGATCGCATCACGACCGACCTGGCCGGTGGGATCAGCGGCTCTGATTTCTGCCTCCTGGCGGCTCCCGTCTCGACCCTCGAGGCCCTCCTGCCGGCGGTATGGACCGCAGCCCCCGGCGGGGCCGTCATCACCGACGTGGGAAGCACGAAGGGACGGATCGTCCGTACCGCCGATCGCCTCGCCGCCTCGCGCCCGCTCAGGTTCATCGGGGGGCATCCCATGGCCGGCTCCGAGCAGTCCGGCTACGGGATCGCCCGTGCGGACCTGTTCCGCGGCGCCGTGGTGATCCTGACGCCGACGGAGAAGAGCGACGCGGACGCCCTGGCGCGGGTGCGCACGTTCTGGGAGGCGCTCGGGGCCCACGTGACCACCCTGGACCCCACGACTCACGACCGCGCCGTGGCGGCTGTGAGCCACCTGCCGCACCTCGTGGCCGACGCCCTCGTGGATGCCGTCCTCCGCATGGACCCGACATTCCTCGATGTGGCTGCGCGGGGCTTCAAAGACACGACCCGCATCGCGGCGTCGAGCCCCGGGGTGTGGCGTGAGATCTTCCAGGACAATCGCCCCGCCTTGGTTGAGGCCGTGGCGGCCTTCAGGAAATCGCTGGATCACCTGGAGGGCCTGATCTCGTCGGGCGATGCCTCCGCCATCGAGCAGGAGCTCGACCGGATCCGGCAGGCCCGGGAGCGTCTGCGGTGAGGATCCACGTCACGCCGGTCAGAAGGCTGCGGGGCGAGGTGACGGTCCCGGGGGACAAGTCCATCTCGCACCGGGCCGCGCTCTTCGGGGCGCTCGCTGCGGGCCGCACCGAGATCTCCGGCTTCCTCGAGGGCGAGGACTGCCTCGCGACCCTCAAGGCCGTGCGCGCGCTCGGCGTGGAGGTGATTCGCAAGGGAGCCGGGCATTATCTGCTCGATGGAGGAGGCCTCGCCGCCCTGGTCGAGCCCGATGACGTCATCGACTGCGGCAACTCCGGCACAACAGCGCGCCTGCTCATCGGCGTGCTGGCCGCCCAGCCCTTCTGGAGCGTGTTGACCGGCGATGCCTCGCTCCGCCGGAGGCCCATGGACCGGGTGTCGGCTCCGCTCCGTCAGATGGGAGCGACGGTGGTGGGGCGGCAGGGCGGAAGCCGGCTGCCCCTCGCCGTCACCGGTACGCGACCGCTCCGCGCGCTCCGCTTCGTCTCACCCGTCGCCTCGGCCCAGGTGAAGACGGCCGTGCTGCTGGCGGGGCTGTGGGCCGATGGACCGGTGACGGTGGAGGAGCCGGCGCAGTCGCGGGACCACACCGAGCGCATGCTGGGCGCCTTCGGCGCGCACCTCTCCATCGCAGGCCGAACCGTGACGCTGCACCCCGGAGGCCAGCTCAGGGGGCAGGCGGTGTCGGTACCGGGGGACGTCTCGTCCGCGGCCTTCTTCCTGGCGGCAGCCGCGGCGGGGCCCGATGCAGCGGTGACGGTGAAGGGTGTGGGAGTCAATCCCACGCGGACCGGGCTTCTCGACGTTCTCGCGCAGATGGGCGCCCGCATCTCACGACAGGAGAGCGGCCTCGGACTCGGCGCCACCGCGGCGGAGCCTGCGGCCGACCTCCGCGTGACGTCGTCCGCGCTGCGGGGCACCGTGGTCCGGGGTCCGCTGATCCCGCGCCTCATCGATGAGATCCCGGCGCTCGCGGTGACGGCCTGCGTGGCGGAGGGGGTCACCGAGATCCGCGATGCCGCCGAGCTCCGCGTGAAGGAGTCCGACCGCATCCACGCCATTGCCGCCGAGCTCGGCCGCATGGGAGCGCGCGTCTCCGAGCGGGCCGACGGACTCCAGATCCATGGGGGCACGCGGCTCCGCGGCGCCACCGTCTCGAGCGGCGGGGACCACCGCATGGCCATGGCGCTCGTCGTCGCCGGACTGCTTGCAGACGGCGAGACGGTGGTAGAGGATACGGACTGCATCGCCACCTCCTTCCCGGGGTTCCTCGACACGCTGAACGCCCTGGCTGGCGCGCCGTGCGCGAGGGTATCGGCGTGAGGGGCTGCGGCAGGAAGGAGCCTGTGGTCACCATCGACGGGCCGGCGGGGGCGGGCAAGTCCAGGGCTGCCCGGGAGCTGGCGCGCAGGCTCGGGTTCCGGTTGCTGGACACGGGGGCCATGTACCGGGGACTGGCGTGGGCGGTGCAGCGGGCGGGACTTGCCGCCGAGGACGGCCCGGCGCTGCGGGAGCTTCTGGCGAGGACCACGGTGGAGCTGGTCGAGGACAAGGTGTTCGTCAACGGGCGGGACGTCGCGACGGAGATCCGGACGCCGGCCATCGGTGAGCTGACCTCCGCCCTGACGGCGCTGCCGCCGGTGCGCGACAAGCTCACGCCGCTGCAGCGCACGCTCGCGGCACCGGGGGGCGTGGTGCTGGAGGGGCGGGACACGGGCAGCGTGGTCTGTCCCGACGCCGAGGTGAAGTTCTACCTCGACGCGGACCTCGAGACGCGAGCCCGACGGCGCCAGGAAGAGCTGGCGGACCGCGGTGTCACCGTGGACGTGGCGGCCGTGCGCGAAGAGGTCCTGCGCCGCGATCGCCAGGACATGGGGCGGGCACTGGCTCCCCTGGTCAAGCCGTCCGGGGCCGTGGTGGTCGACTCCTCCGGGCTCGAGCCCGAAGCGGTCGTGAGGCGGCTCCTCGAGGAGGTCGAGCGGGTCCGGTGCTGTACGAGGTCCTGAAGCCCATCGCGGTGGTCGTGATGCGCCTCCTCTTCCGGGTCGAGGTCCGGGGGGGGGATCGGGTGCCGGCGACCGGGCCGGTGCTCATCGTGTCGAACCACGTGAGCCTCCTGGACCCGCCGTTCGTCGGCGGGGCGACGCGGAGGCAGCTCTGCTTCATGGCGAAGGCGGAGCTATTCGACATCCCGCTGCTCGGCTGGGTGCTCCGGGGGGTCAACGCCCGGCCCGTCCGGCGCGACGGGACTGACGCGAAAGCGCTGAAGGCGGCCCTCCGGGTCCTCCAAGAGGGGAAGGCGCTCCTGGTGTTCCCCGAGGGCACGCGGGGCGACGAGCGGACTATGCGCGAGGGCAAGCCCGGGGCCGGGATGCTCGCGGTGCTGAGCGGAGCGGCGGTGGTGCCGGCCTACGTCTCGGGCTCCGGACGGGCGCTGCCCCGCGGTCGAGTGATCCCGAGGCCGGTGAAGGTGCGCGTGACGTTCGGGCCGCCCCTCTCCTTCAAGGCGGAGGCGCCGGGGCGGAGCAAGGAGCGGTACCGCGAGGCCACCGAGGAGATGATGCGCGCCATCGCACAGCTCGGCGAGCAGAGCGGGTAGAGCACGGGTTCGACGCACGGCATGGGCCAAGCGCCCGTACCGGCGATATCCACCAAGGAGGAAGTCAGCAGAATATGGAGACGGATAACCAGAAGGTGCAGGGCCCCACGGCCAGTCAGAGGGAGGTGGGAGAGACCCGGGAAGAGACGATGGAGGACTGGTTCGCCAAGGGCGGCAGCGACATCGAAGAAGGGGAGGTGGTCCGCGGGCTCGTCGTCGAGGTGCGCGGCAGCGAGGTGCTCGTGGACATCGGCTACAAGAGCGAGGGCACCATCGCCATCGAGGAGTTCCGGCACACCGGGGTCCCGAAGGTTGGCGATGAGATCGAGGTCTACCTCGAGGCGAAGGAGGACAACGAGGGCCTGATCGTCCTCTCCAAGGACAAGGCGGACAAGATCAAGGTCTGGGACGCCATCTCGCGCTCGTACGACAGCGGAACGCCCGTGGAGGGCCGAGTCGTCGAGGTGGTCAAGGGCGGCCTCGCGGTGGACGTGGGCGTGCGCGCCTTCCTGCCGGGGTCGCAGGTGGATCTCCGCCCGGTGAAGAACCTCGGCGCCCTCGTGGGACAGACGATCCGCGCCAAGGTCATCAAGCTGAACCGGCGCCGGGGCAACGTCGTCCTCTCGCGACGGATCGTGCTGGAGGAGGAGCGCGAGGAGAAGAAGAAGCACACCCTGGCCGTCCTGAGCGAAGGCATGGCGCTGACGGGGACCGTGAAGAACATCACGGACTACGGGGCCTTCATCGACCTCGGGGGCATCGACGGCCTGCTGCATGTGACCGACATGTCCTGGGGGCGGATCGGCCACCCCTCGGAGATCTTCCAGGTCGGGGACCAGGTCGAGGTCGTGGTGCTGCACTTCGACCGGGAGACGGGCCGGGTATCCCTCGGGTACAAGCAGAAGTCCCTGGACCCGTGGGCGACGGTGGACGAGCGCTACCCGGTGGGCGGAAAGGTCGCCGGGCGTGTGGTGAGCCTCACCAACTACGGCGCCTTCATCGAGCTCGAGCCCGGCGTGGAAGGCCTCGTGCACGTGTCGGAGATGTCGTGGACGCGGCGGGTACGCCATCCCTCGAAGCTCGTCAACGTGGGGGACACCGTCGAGGTGCAGGTGCTGGACGTCAACAAGGCCACGAAGCGCATCTCGCTGGGCATGAAGCAGGTGGAGAGCGACCCGTGGTCCAGCATAGACGAGCGGTACAAGCCCGGGCTGCGCGTGCAGGGGAAGGTGCGCAACCTCACCGACTTCGGCGCCTTCGTGGAGCTGGAGCCCGGCGTGGACGGCCTCCTGCACATCTCCGACATGTCCTGGACCCGGAACATCGGCCACCCCTCGGAGCTCCTGAAGAAGGGGCAAGCCATCGAGACGCAGATCCTCAACGTGGACCGCGAGAACAAGCGGATCTCCCTCGGCCTCAAGCAGATCCAGCCGGACCCGTGGGAGAGCGTCTCCCAGCGCTACCCCATGGGCTCGCGCGTGACCGGCAAGGTCGTCCGCCTCACCGACTTCGGTGCCTTCGTGGAGCTGGAGCCCGGCGTGGACGGCCTCCTGCACATCTCCCAGATGTCCAGCCGGCCCATCGCGACGCCTGCGGAGATGGTCAACGTCGGGGACGAGCTCACGCTGCTCGTGATCCGCGTGGACCCCAACGAGCGTCGGATCGGGCTGTCGCTGAAAGAGCTGGCGGCAGCGATCTTGGAGGAGCCGCAGCAGCAGGACACCCGCGGCCGGGGGAAGGGACGCAAGCGGCGGGGGGGCGACGACTTCGACGACGAGGACTAGGCGATGGCATCTCGCGCCCGCAGCCTGATACTGGGGCTCGGGCTCACGACTCTGATCCTGGCCGTGTTCCTGGTGACGGTCTGGGCCCTCATGGCGGTGCTGGAGGACGGTGCACTGCCCGGGGGCCCGCGCGTCGCGATCGTCGAGGTCCAGGGGATCATCGTGGACGGCGACGCCACGGTCCGCGAGCTCCGCGAGCACATGGACAACGCCGCCGTGCGTGCCGTCGTCCTCCGGGTGAACAGCCCTGGGGGCGTGGTGGGGCCCACCCAGGAGATCTTCGCTGCGGTGCAGCGCGTCCGGAAGGCCGGCAAGCCCGTGGTGGCGTCGCTGGCAGCGGTGGCCGCCTCCGGCGGCTACTACGTGGCGACCGCCGCGGACCGCATCTATGCCAACCCGGGTACGCTCACGGGGTCCATCGGCGTGGTCATGCAGATGGCCAACGTGGAGGGCCTCCTCAAGAAGGTGGGCGTCGAGTACGTGGTGGTGAAGGCCGGGGCCTACAAGGACGTGGGCAACTTCGCGCGGACCATGTCCCCGGGGGAGCGGCGCATTCTCCAGCTGCTGCTGGACGATGTGTACGGGCAGTTCGTGGCGGCAGTGGCCGAGGGGCGCGGACTCGACCGCGCCACGGTCCTCGCCTTCGCCGATGGGCGGATCTACTCCGGGCAGCAGGCCCGCGCGCTCAAGATGGTGGATGAGCTCGGGGGCCTCGAGGAGGCGATCGAGGCGGCGGCGAAGCTCGCCGGGCTGCCCGAGCGCCCCAGGCTCCTGCTGCCTCGCCGGCGCTTCTCCCTGGCGGATCTCTTGCGCGATCAGCTGGGGATCGGGGGCTCCGGCGCCTTGCTCCCCGCGCTGCCATCGCTCCGCACCCCGCTCTATCTGATGGACTAGGCGGGATGGGGAGCCGCTCATGAGCCCTAACCCCGTAACCTTCTTGACAAACTTTCGACCCCCATGCTAGCGTTTCGCGACAGGCCAGCCCGGTTCCGTCCGACCAGCAACCGGATCCGGCGCAGCGAGAGCGGCCCTCGGGAGGGAGTCCGGTCATGACCAAAGCGGATCTGATCGAGGAAGTATCCAGACTGTCGAGCCTCACGAAGAAGGAGACGGAGCTGATCATCAACACCGTCTTCGACAACATCACCGACGCCTTGGCCAAGGGCGACAAGGTGGAGCTGCGCGGGTTCGGCAGCTTCAGGATCCGGCATCGGAACTCCCGGAAGGGACGCAACCCGAAGACGGGCGACAGCGTCAGCGTCCCCGAGAAGCGCGTCCCGTTCTTCAAGGTCGGCAAGCGGCTCCGCGAGCTCGTCAACGCCTGAAATCGAGTGGATCGCCTGTGGGCACCGTGGCGGATGAGTTACGTCTCGACCGCCGGGGCGCCCGGTAACGCGTGCGTCTTCTGCGCTGCGCTCTCCTCCGGTGATGATCGTCAGTCCCTGGTCCTCCATCGTGGTGAGCGCGCCTTTCTCGTCCTCAATGCCTATCCCTACGCCTCTGGCCACCTCATGGCCGCGGTCACCCGGCACGTGGCGGGGCTCGACGAGGCGTCGCTCGACGAGCTGGCCGAGTGCATGCGGCTCGTCCAGATCGCGGTGCGGGCGCTCAGGGCCGTCTACAGGCCCGATGGCTTCAACGTGGGCGTGAACCAGGGCGCCGTGGCCGGCGCCGGCGTCGCCGGGCACCTGCACGTGCACGTGGTGCCCCGCTGGAACGGCGACACCAGCTTCATGACCGCGATCGGCGACACCAAGGTCCTCCCCGAATCCCTCCAGGACACCTACGATCGCCTGTCGGCAGCGCTGCGCACGTGACGGAGGGCGCTGCCGAGCTCACGCCGATGATGCGGCAGTACCGGGAGCTGAAGCGCCGCTACCCGGAGTACCTGCTGCTCTTCCGCCTCGGGGACTTCTACGAGATGTTCTTCGCGGACGCCCACCTCGGGGCGCGACTCCTGCAGATCACGCTCACTGCGCGCCAGGACGTCCCCATGGCCGGCATCCCGCACCACGCCGCCGACGGCTACATCGGCCGCCTCATCCGCGCCGGACAGAAGGTGGCGGTGTGCGAGCAAATGGAGGCGCCGGTCAAGGGCAAGAAACTGGTGCGGCGCGAAGTGGTGCGCGTGATCACTCCAGGCACGGTGACGGACACGCAGTACCTCGACGGGGCCGCGAACAACTTCCTCCTCGCCGTGCACAGGGGCCCGGGGAGCCTGGGCGTGGCGCTCGCGGACATCTCCACAGGGGATTTCTGGGTAGGGGAGGAGGAGGGCGTGGGGGAGACCCTGCTGGAGGCGGCGTTGCTCCGGCGGCCAGCCGAGATCCTCGTGGCCCACGGCGCTGACGCTTTCCTGGCCCGGACACTCGGCGGCCTCGGCATCCCGTTGACATGCGTCGAGCCCTCCTGGTTCTCGGCACGGGCGGCGCAGGAGCGCTTGACCGCCCACTTCAAGGTCCCGAGCCTGGAGGCCTTCGGCCTCGGCGCCCTCGCTGCCGGCATCCAGGCGGCCGGGGCGGCCTTGGCATACCTCAGGGACACGCAGGGGGAACGCCTCTCCCACCTGACCCGCATCCAGCGCTTCGTCTCGGGAGACGCCATGATCCTTGACCGTACCGCCGTCGCGACACTCGAGCTCTTCGAGACCGCGCAGGATCGGACGGCCCGCGGGTCCCTCTTGGCGACGCTGGACACGACGCGGACACCCATGGGAGCGCGGCTCCTGCGGCACTGGCTCCTGCGCCCGCTGCTCGATCTCGATCGGATCCGGGAGCGTCAGGACGCCGTCGGTGCCCTGGCCGAGGTCCCGGCCGAGCGCACGGCGCTCAGGGCGCGCCTCGCCGCCATCGGCGACATCGAGCGCCTGGCGAGCCGGGCGGCGCTGGGCGTGGCTCACGCCCGCGACCTCATCGCACTGCGCGCATATCTGCGGGAGCTCCCGGCCGTCCGGGACGCGGTGGGGAGGCTTCCGTCGCCGCTACTCCTGCGCCTGGCGGAGGAGATCGCCCCCCTGTCGGGGCTCGTCACGCTTCTGGAGGAGGCCCTGGAGGACGACCCACCCCTGAGTCTTCGCGACGGGGGGCTGATCCGCGAAGGCTGGCGCGCCGAGCTGCGGGAGCTACGGCTCGCCCAGCGCGAGGCGAAGGAGTGGATCGCGTCGCTCGAGCGGCGGGAGCGCGAGCGCACCGGCATTCCGACCCTCCGCGTGCGCTTCAACCGGGTCTTCGGCTACGCCATCGAGGTGAGCAACACCCATGCCGCCAAGGTCCCGGCCGAGTACGTGAGGCGCCAGACGCTCGTGGGGGCCGAGCGTTTTGTCACCGCGGAGCTGAAGGAGTACGAGAGCCGGGCCCTCGGCGCCGAGGAGCGCATGGCGCGGCTCGAGCTCGAGCTCTTCGAGCAGGTCCGCTCTGCCGTGGCCGCCGAGGCGGAGGGCTTGCTGCGGACGGCGCGCTCCGTGGGAGCGGTGGACGCGCTCCAGTCGCTGGGCGAGGTGGCTCACCAGCGCGGGCATGTGCGGCCCGTGGTGGACGAGGGCGTCCGGCTCGAGATCGTCGAGGGGCGCCACCCGGTGCTCGACTCCACCGGTGGGCAGCCCTTCACACCCAATGACGTGAGCCTCGACCCGGCTTCGGCGCAGATCATCATCCTCACCGGCCCCAACATGAGCGGCAAGAGCGTCTACATGCGCCAGACGGCCCTGCTGGCCATCCTGGCGCAGGTGGGTGCGTTCCTGCCGGCACGCTCGGCACGGATCGGCCTCGTCGACCGGGTGCTGACGCGGGTGGGCGCCCAGGACAACCTCGCGCGAGGGCAAAGCACGTTCCTCGTGGAGATGGTCGAGACCGCGAGCATCCTGCACAACGCCACGCCGCGCAGTCTGATCCTGCTCGACGAGGTCGGGCGCGGCACCTCCACCTTCGACGGGCTGGCCATCGCGTGGGCGGTGACGGAGGAGCTGCACGAGCGCGGGCGGGGCGCCAAGGTGCTCTTCGCGACGCATTACCACGAGCTGACGGCCCTGGCGGAGCAACTTCCCCGCGTCCGCAACTTCCACGTGGCGGTCAAGGAGTGGAACG
>MGBT01000155.1:695-1902 GCA_001788395.1 Candidatus Rokubacteria bacterium GWA2_70_23 | reverse complement strand
GGCGGCGCTCACGGCAGCCGCGGCCCCGGCCACGGACGCGCCGGTACAGCTGGGGCTCTTCCCGCCCTCCGGCGACCCGCTCGTCCGCGACCTGGCCGCGCTCGACGTGGCCTCGCTGACACCGCTCCAGGCGCTCAACCTCCTCGCCGACTGGCAGCGCCAACTGAAAGAGCGTCAGCAATGAATAGTCCTCGCATTCACAGGCTGCCCGACCACCTGGTGAACAAGATCGCCGCCGGCGAGGTGGTCGAGCGGCCGGCGTCCGTGGTGAAGGAGCTGGTCGAGAACTCCATCGATGCCGGCTGCGCGCGCGTCGTCCTGGATCTCCGGGATGCGGGCAGGCAGCTCGTGCGTGCCCTGGACGATGGGATCGGGATGACGGCGGAAGACATGGGCCTGGCGCTGCTGCGCCACGCCACTTCCAAGATCGCTGACGAGGCGGATCTGGACGCCATCCACACCCTCGGCTTCCGGGGGGAGGCACTGCCTGCCATCTGCGCGGTGAGCCGCTTCTCCCTCCTGTCGTGCCCGCGGGGCTCCGCAGCGGGGACGCTGGTGCGGGGGGAAGGCGGCACCGCGGGAGCGCCGATGAGTGTCGCCGCCACGCCTGGCACCACCGTGGAGATCGCGGACCTGTTCTTCAACACGCCGGGTCGGCTCAAGTTCCTCAAGGGCGCCCGCGCCGAGCTCGCCATGATCCTCCGCCTCCTCCAGGCCATCGCGCTGGCCCATCCGGAGATCCACGTCCACGTGACCAACGATGGCAAGCCGATGCTCGCCGCGCCGAGGGCGGCCACGCTCCGCGACCGTGTGGGTGCGCTCCATGGCTACGAGCTGGCCGGCCGGATGCTCGACGTGGCGCGGGCCGACCATGCCATCACGCTCGCCGGTCTCGTCGCACCGCCCCAGGCGGCCGGGGGCAGCCGCGAGGCGATCACCCTCATCGTCAACGGACGCCCCATCAGGGACTCGCTCTTGACCCAGACGCTCGTCGACGCCTACCGGCCGCTGCTGGCGCGGGACCAGTTCCCGACCGCCGTGGTGTCGCTCACGCTCCCCCCACAGGAGGTGGACGTCAATGTCCACCCGACGAAGGCCTGGGTTCGCTTCAGGTCCCCGAGGGTGATCCAGGAGATGCTCTTCCTCGCCGTGCAGGACGCCCTGCGCTCCGCTTCCGTGGTCCAGCACCAGCAGGGGCTCGGCACCG
>MGBT01000155.1:0-665 GCA_001788395.1 Candidatus Rokubacteria bacterium GWA2_70_23 | reverse complement strand
CCGGTGGCGCGGCGCAGCGCACCGAGCCGGTCTGGGCGGGAGCCGACGTCTCCGGGGGGCAGGGCGCGCTGTTCATGGAGGAAGCGCGACCGCCGGCCGGGGATCGGTTCGGCGAGGTCGTCGGGCAGGTCCAGGACACGTTCATCGTATCGGCCAGCGACGACGAGGTCTTCTTCATCGACCAGCACGTGGCCCATGAGCGGGTGCTGTTCGAGCGGCTGCGGGCTGTCCTCGCGGGAGACGCCCTTCCCGCCCAGGAGCTCCTCTTTCCCCAGCCGCTCGACCTGGCGCCAGCCGACGCCACGCTCCTCACCGAGTGGGCGCCAACGCTCGAGCGTCTCGGTTTTGCCCTCGAGGGCTTCGGCGGCGCCACGGTGCTCCTCCGCTCCGTCCCGGTGCTCCTCGGCGGCCGGGAGCCGAGGCGGCTCATCGAGCGGATGCTCGAGGAAGTGGCCGCGCCGGGACGAGAAGCCGAGGGCCCGCTCCTCGACCGGGTGCTGGCCTTCGTCGCCTGCCGGGCGGCCATCAAGGCGCCGGCGCCCCTGGAGCGGGAGGAGATGCGGCGGCTGATCTCGGACCTCTCCGCGGCGCAGGAGCCCTACTTCTGCCCGCATGGCCGGCCCGTCGTCTCGCGGCTCTCCCTTCGGGAGATCCGCCGCGAGCTC
>MGBT01000154.1:34736-43799 GCA_001788395.1 Candidatus Rokubacteria bacterium GWA2_70_23 | reverse complement strand
TGACGCATGATGGGGTAACAATACCATCGCCCATCTTGACCCTCCAACCACAGGTCTGCTAGCATTCGGCCCTCCCCATGACCCGCGCGGACCTGGTGACCTCCATGGCGGCGGCGAGCGGCTGGAGCAAGGCTGCCACCGACCGCGCGCTCCGAGCGCTGCTGGCGTCCATTCGCACCTCGCTCAAGCGCGGCCAGCCCGTGACGCTCGTGGGCTTCGGCACCTTCTCGGTGAGCCGGCGGAAGCCGCGCAAGGGCAAGAACCCGCGGACGGGGCAGCCCATGAACGTGGTGGGAGGCAGGACGCCACGGTTCAAGCCCTCCAAGGAGCTGAAGCGAGCGGTCCGGTAGGCTTTTCCCTTTGGACGGGTGCCCTGCCCTCGCGTAAGATTCACTGCAGTGCGCTTCATTCTCGCCTTCAGCGTGATGCTCTGGCTCGCGGCCGCGCCGGCCTGGGCGCAGAACGGTCGCGCCCCGGCCCTCAACGCCGAGGCCGTCCTGCTCCTCGATGCGGACGGCAAGGTGCTCTTCTCCAAGAACGCGGCCGAGGACCACGCCCCCGCCAGCCTCGTCAAGCTCATGACGCTCTACCTGGCCTACGAGGACCTGGAGTCGGGCCGCGCCCACTGGGACGAGCCGGTCACCGTCAGCCGCCGCGCCGCCGACACGCCGCGCTACCGGATGGGACTGCGCGCGGGCGAGACTGCCTCCCTCGGCACGCTCCTGGAGGGCGTGGCCATCGCCTCCGCCAATGACGCCGCCACCGCGGTCTCGGAGCATCTCGGGGGCACCGAGGAGGACTTCGTCGCCCGGATGAACGTCAAGGCCGGGGATCTGGGGCTCGCGGCCACCCGCTTCGCGAATGCCCACGGGCTGCCCGATCCCAACCAGCGGACCACGGCCAACGACATCGCTGCGCTCATCGGGCGGCTCGTCCACGACTACCCCGCCTCGCGCACCATCCTCGGCGGCAAGAACTTCATCTACCGGGGCCGGGTCTACAGCCGGCGCATCCCGCTATTCGACGATCCCGGCGGCGTGCAGGCGCTCAAGACCGGCTTCACCAACGAGGCGGGCTACAACTTGGCCGTGGCGGCCTGGCGGGCGGGCCAGCGTTTCCTCCTCGTGGTCCTCGGAGCCCAGACGCGCAGCCTCTCCTTCCGCGACGCAAGACGGCTCCTGCAGTACGGGTTCATCGCCAACGGGATCGAGTCGGGCGAGGAGCCCCGGCGGCCGGCGCCGGCGCGCCGCCCCGCCCACCGCCGCTCCAGCGCATCCCTCGCCACCGCCGGCTGAGCCGGTTTCCCTCTCCTGGGAGGCTCCCCATGCAGAAGCCCCGGGCCTTCAACATGCGTGATCTCCTCCACGCCGGCCCGCGGGAGCGGGACCGGCGAGTCAACCGGCCGGCTGATCCTGGAGGCGCCGGGCGTAGCGAGGATGATCCGGCCGGGATGACCCCCTCCTACTTCTTGCCGAGCTTCTTCTTCTTCACGTAGCCCCAGATCTTCTTCGTCATCTCGGAGGGGCCGATGGGGGTGGAGCCCATGACGGACTCCAGCGTGTCGCTGCAGCCCTTGAAGTTGATCGAGTAGCCCCCGAACGCCAGCTTCTTTGCCTTCGCCATTCTCTATCCTCCCTCGTCTGGGTGTGGGATTCGCCGCCCGGCGCCTCCCGATCCGGCTGAGGGTATTATCCCCGGACCACGAGGGAGGGCAAGTGAAAAATACTATCCCTGGGGGCCCCCCCACGAGGGAGTTACTACCCGGTGGGGGTATCTCCCTCGGTCACGTCGCCGTCCAGCCGCCGTCCACGACGAGCGCGTGGCCCGTGATATAGGATGCTCCGTCCGAGGCGAGGAAGCAGGCCGCCGCGGCGATCTCCTCTTCGGTGCCGCGGCGCCCGGCCGGCGTGACGGCGCGCACCTGCTCGTCGTTCACGGCGATGCCGCGCCTGCTCATGTCGGGCGTGCCGAAGCCCAGGATCTGCTGCGAGGTCGCGCGCAGGTTGGTGAGGATCACGCCGGGGCAGATGGCGTTGACCGTGATGCCCCGCCCCGACTACTCAAGGCCTTCTCAGATCGCCAGCGCGTAGCCATCGCGCCGCGGGTCGGCGCCGGCCATGAGCGCTCCCGACTCCGGGTCGCGGGCGATGCCCTGCCCGCCGCCGACGATCCACGACCAGTCCTCGATGACATTGATCTCATGGCCGCGCCCCGCCAGGGCCTGGCGCGTCTCTGCCGATACCCGCCCCTCGGCATCCACCAGGCGGTCGCGGTACACGCGCACCCGCGGCGCCTCGATGGCCTCCTGGATGTTCATGCCGAACTCGAGCAGGTTGAGGAGCATCTGCGTGGTGGTCTGGAGGATCCCGTAGGAGCCGGGCGTGCCGATGGACAGGGAGAACGCGCCGTCGGTGAAGACCTGGGTGGGCGACATCATGGTGCCCGCCTTCTTGCCGGGGCGCAGGACGTTGGGCGACTCCGGATCGCGATCCATCCACTTGAGGATATTGTTCAGCACCAGGCCCGTGCCGGGCACGGCGAAGCCCGAGCCGAAGGGCACTCCGAGCGTCTGGGTCACGGACGCCACGGTCCCCTGGGCATCCGCGCAGGCGAAGTGGGTGGTCTGCTCGTGCATGAAGTTGGCCGGGTGTCCCTCGCCGATCTGCCCCGCGAGCCGCTCGCGGCTGTGGCGCTCGCCCTCGCTGACTGCGGCGCGCGCGGCGTCGATGCGCGCCCGCTGCGAGGCGGCATAGGCCTTGGAGACGAGGCCGCGGATCGGGACGTCGGGGGAGTAGGCGTAGGCGAGCCGGTCGGCCGAGGCGAGCTTCACCGCCTCGATGAGGTGGTGGAGGTAGTCGGCCGAATTGTGCCCCCAGGCCGCGACGTCATGGCCCTCCAGGATGTTGAGCGTCTCGAGCATCTGGAAGGCGGAGAAGGGCGGCGGCACCGAGCAGACCTCGCGGCCCCGGTAGGTGATCGTGACGGGCTCCCGCCACTCGGCGCTGAAGGCCGCCATGTCGGCCTCCGAGAGCCACCCGCCGGCCTCCGCGACCGCCCGGGCAATGGCCCGGGCAATGGGGCCGCGGTAGAAGGCGTCCGCGCCGCCCTCGGCGACCTGGCGGAAGGTCGCGGCCAATTCCTTGTAGGTCACGACCTTCCCCGGGCGCGGCGCGCCGTTGCCGAGGTACAGGCGCTGCGCCTCGGCGGACCGCCCGAGCGTGGCGCGCGCCTGCTCGAAGAACTGGGTGTTCATCCAGGTGAGCGGCACGCCGTGCTCGGCCGCCTCGATGGCCGGCCCCAGCACGCGGGCGGCCGGCATGGAGCCGAAGCGCGCGAGCGCGGTGAGCCAGCCGCCCAGATTGCCGGGTGTCGCGCAGGACTTGGGCCCGCCCGCCAGCTCGTCCTCCGTCGCGCGCGCCGGATCGGCCGCCGCCGGGGCGCGCCCGATGAAGTCCAGCACGTGACGCTCGCCCGTGGTTGCGCGCGAGATCACCATGAGCCCGATGCCGCCGGCGCCGGACATGAACGGCTCCACGATGTTGAGCGTGGAGCCCACGGCCACGGCGGCATCCACCGCGTTGCCGCCCTCGAGCAGCATGCGGGTGCCGGCCATCGAGGCCAGCGGATGGGCCGAGGTGACGGCCCCGCGCGTTCCCATCACCACGGGGCGGTAGGCGAGTCTATGAGGCGGCATGAGCGTCTCCTGTCAGCAATGAGGTCAGCGTCGAGCGAGCGCCTCGCTGACGGCTGCGGTGAGCTTGGCGACGTCGAAGGGCTTGCTGATGAGGCCGTCCACGCGAACGTCCGCGGGCGTCTCGACCACCTCGCCCCAGCCGGTCACGAGCACCACCGGCGTCTCGGGGCGCCGGGCGCGGACGCCCCGCACCACGTCCCATCCGGTGATGTCCGGCATGCCCAGGTCGGTGATCACCAGATCGAATTGCCCGGCCTCGAACCGCTCGAGCCCTTCGCGCCCGCCGCTCGCCGTCATCACGCGGTGGCCCTGGGAGGCCAGCACGTCAGCCACCAGCTCGCGCACGGAGTCCTCGTCGTCGATCACCAGGACGGCACCCGTCCGCGCCGGCGTCGCTGCCGCGGCGGGAGCGGCCTGCACGGCCGGCCCCAGCGGCACCCAGAACGACACCGTCGTCCCCTGTGCCTCCGTGCTCTCCACGGTGATGTCCCCGCCACGGCGGCGGACAGTCCCGTAGGCGACGGCGAGCCCGAGCCCCGTGCTCTTCACGCCCTTGGTGGTGTAGAAGGGCTCGAAGGCCCGCCGCTTCACCTCGCTGGACATGCCGACGCCCGAGTCCTGGACGGAGACGACCGCACGATCCCCGTCCCGCACCGTCCGGATGCGGATCCGCCCGCCCTTCGGCATGGCGTCCACGGCATTGAGGATGAGAGTCGTGATGACCTCGCGGAACTCGGCAGCCCGCCCCGAGATATTCGGCAGCGGCCCGGGCTCGAACACGACCTCGATGCCCGCGCCCTTGACCTGGGCCTCGTGCTCCCAGCGGGGCCGGGTGAGCTGGACGCCCTCGCGGATCGCCGCGTTGAGATCCACCTCGGCGGACAGAGCCTCGCCCTTGTCGGTGCGGCCGAAGACGTGGATGCGCCGGACGGTGTCGGCCGCGTCCACCGCCGCCCGCTCGATGGTCTTGAGGCTCTGGATCATCTGCTGCGGCGGCTCGCGCATGAGGAGCAGCTGGGTCCGCCCGAGGACCACGGCCAAGAGGTTGTTGAGGTGGTGGGCCGCGCCGGCTGCCATCTCGCCCACCGCGCGGAGCGTCGCCCCCTGGACCACGGTGTCCTGGGCGGCCTTGAGGTCCTCGAGGGTGCGTCGCAGATCGCTCACGAGCCGGGCATTGTCCATGGCGATGGCCGCCTGGCGCGCCAGCGCGGTGAGCAGGCGGATCTCGCGCTCGTCGGGCGCGTGCACCTCCTGCCAGTACACACAGACCGCTCCGAGCGCCGTCTCGCGGCTGATGATCGGCACCCCCAGGATGCCGCGGTACCCGTGACCACGGATCGCTTCGCCGAAGCTCGTTCCGACCTCGTCCACCGGAAGGTCATAGCCCGGCAGCGGCTGACTCAGAACGTCAGCGCTCCACACGGGCGCATGGGTGACGGCCGCGGTCCCGGCAGCCCCCTGGCCGAGCTTCACGGGAAATCCCACGGCGATGCCGGCGCCGCGCACCGCCCGCGCCCGCAGCTGCCCGGCCGCCTCGTCCAGGTGGAAGACGGCGGCGCGCTGCGCCCCGATGAGCGCGATCGCGGAATCGGCGACGGCCTCCAGCACCGCCTGGATGTCGAGCGTCGAGGCGAGGGTCGCGCCCATGGCGGACAGCGTCTCCACCTCGGCCGCGCGCCTCGTGGCGGCCTCGTACTGGTGCGAGCGGTCCACGGCCAGCGCCACCTGGCCGGCGATGGTCATGGCCAGGTCCACCTCGGACGGGCTCCACTGCCGCGGGCCCCGGGTGTCGTCCAGGAACATGACCCCGATCACCTCGTCCTTGGCGATGAGGGGCACCACCAGCGCGGCGCGCATCCTGAAGGCTTCGAGCCAGGTCGCGGGGATGAGATCGCTCTGCGCGGCGTCCTCGATGCCCACCGGCTGCTTGGTCCTCGTGACCTCCTCCGCGGCCGGGACACGCTCCCAGCCCTCCTTCCGCATGGCCTTCAGCCTGGCCCACATGTCGGGCCTCGCGCAGCCGTCGGCGAACTGGGACATCAGCGGAACGAGATGGCCGTCCCGCCACAGGCTGACGGTGCAGCGCTCCACCCCGACGGCCAGCGCGGCCTGGCGCGACACCTCGCCGAGGAGCGGCTTCAGGTCCAGCGTCGTGCTGCAGGCCCGCGCGATCTCCAGCAGCGCGGCGTTCTCGCGGGCCCGGCGCCGCTCCTCCTCGAAGCCCCGGGCCTTCTCGATGGCGACGGCCGCCTGCTGGGAGAGGCGCCCCAGCCGCTCCTCGTGGTTGGCCGTGAAGGGGCTCGCGCTCCGGTTGAAGGCCCACAGGAACGCCAGCGCTGCCCCATCCCGATCGATGACGGCTGTCCCGATCATGGCCTTGATCCCCTGGGCGCGCGCCCAGGCGTCGAACTCGGGGATCCGGACGAGGCGCGCATCGGCGAAGTAGTCGTCAGTCCGCGCGGGCCGGCGCGCGGCGAGCGCCTCCCCCCCGAGCCCGGCCCGGGGGGCGACCCGGTAGCGGGGCAGCCCTTCCGTCTCCACCCCGAGGCCGACGACCCGGTCGGTGCGCTGGGCTGAGGGGTCCACGAGCGAGCAGACGGCGGCATCGGCCGCGAGGAGGTGCTGGGTCTCTCTCACGAGCGCCCGGAGCGCCGTGTCCAGATCGGGGGAGGCCAGGGTCTCGGCCGTCACCCGCTGGAAGGCCTGGATCTCCTCGATGTGCCCGAGCGCCTCGGCATGGATCCCGGCGTTCCTGACGGCCTGAGCCGCCGGGGCGGCGACCGCGGCGGCCAGGGCCACATCGCCGGGCGAGAACTCGCGGCGCGATCGGGTCGCGCAGGCGAGGATCCCGATGCGGGCCATGTCGAGCACGATGGGCACGAGCATCATGGACACGAGGCCCTCGGCCTCGAACCACACCCGGTTCGTGAGCCTCGGGTCGCCGAGCACGTCGCAGATGAAGATGGGCTCCCCGGTGGCGAGCACCACGCCTGCGAGCCCTTCGCCCGAGGCGAGCCTCGTCTGGAAGGCGACGTCCTGACGCCGGGTGCCGGTCTGCGCGCGCAGGACCAGGTCGCCCGGCGCCTCGTCCCGCAGCCAGATCCTCACCACGTCCACCCCGAGCCGCGCCCGCGCCATACCGGCCAGACGGTCGAGCACCTCGCCGAGGTCGAGGGTGGAGGCGACGAGCCGCGAGGACTCTACGAAAACTTCGAGCTCGCGTATGCGCTGATCCGTCGAGGGGCGCGACTCCTCGGGCGTCATGGACTGGTGCCGAGTGCGCAGGGGGCGACCGGGCGCGGCGGCCAGCCGGGGAGGGATTCGGGCTCTGTCGGTGCCATGGGTACCTCGGGAACGGCCCTCGTCGGGTCGGACGGGACTTCGCCCCGGACTATAGCGCAAAGGCGGCCCAAGCGCCCTGCTTTATCCGGGCCGGACTTGACGGCCCGGGGCGGCGGCCCTAAGATTTGTCCGTCAGCACCCACGCGGGAGCTCGGGGAACCGGGCTGAGAGGGCGGCCGCCGCGCGCCGCCGACCGCTACACACCTGACCTGGGTAATGCCAGCGTAGGGAGGCCACCATGAAGATCCATCTCTCGGGCTCTCATCCTTCCATCCGCGTCCCCGTCCGCGAGATCAGGCTCAGCAACGGCGAGAGCCTCCGCCTCTATGACACGAGCGGGCCGTACACCGCTCCCGGCTTCACGCCGGACCTGAAACAGGGCCTGCCGGCGCTCAGGCGTCCCTGGATCCTCGAGCGGGGCGACGTCGAGCCGGGGGCCGGCGGTCGTTGGGGGCTCCGCGCCCGGCCGGGGCGCCGGGTCACCCAGATGCACTACGCCCGCCGGGGCGAGATCACGCCGGAGATGGAGTTCGTGGCCCTGCGCGAGGGGCTCGCCCCCGAGACGGTCCGCGAAGAGATCGCGCGGGGGCGCGCCATCCTCCCCGCCAACATCAACCACCCCGAGACGGAGCCCATGATCATCGGGCGCCGCTTTCTCGTGAAGATCAACGCCAATATCGGCAACTCGGCGGTGACCTCGTCCATCGAGGAGGAGGTGGAGAAGATGACGTGGGCGACCCGCTGGGGCGCCGACACCATCATGGACCTCTCCACCGGCCAGAACATCCACGAGACGCGCGAGTGGATCATCCGCAACGCGCCCGTCCCCGTGGGCACCGTGCCGATCTACCAGGCCCTCGAGAAGGTGGACGGCCGGGCCGAGGATCTCAGCTGGGAGGTGTACCGCGACACGCTCATCGAGCAGGCCGAGCAGGGCGTGGACTACTTCACCATCCACGCCGGGTTGCTCCTGCGCTACATCCCTCTGACGGCCACGCGCATCACGGGCATCGTCTCGCGGGGCGGCTCGATCATGGCCAAGTGGTGTCTGGCGCACCATCAGGAAAGCTTTCTGTATACCCACTTCAGCGAGATGTGCGAGCTCATGGCGGCCTACGACGTGGCCTTCTCGCTGGGCGACGGCCTCCGCCCGGGCTGCCAGGCGGACGCCAACGATGAGGCCCAGTTCGCCGAGCTGGACACCCTGGGGGAGCTGATGCGCATCGCCTGGGAACAGGACTGCCAGGTCATGATCGAGGGGCCGGGGCACGTGCCCATGCATCTCATCAAGGAGAACATGGACCGCCAGCTCGCGGTCTGCCACGAGGCGCCCTTCTACACGCTCGGGCCGCTGACAACGGATGTCGCCCCCGGCTACGATCACATCACCTCGGCCATCGGCGCCGCCATGATCGGCTGGCTCGGCACGGCCATGCTCTGCTACGTCACGCCCAAGGAGCATCTGGGCTTGCCCGACAAGCAGGACGTGAAGGACGGCGTGATCGCCTACAAGATCGCGGCGCACGCGGCCGACCTGGCCAAAGGCCATCCCCATGCGCGCGAGTGGGACGATGCGCTCTCACGCGCCCGGTTCGAGTTCCGCTGGGAGGACCAGTTCGATCTGTCCCTGGACCCGGAGACGGCGCGGAAGTTCCACGACGAGACGCTGCCGGCTCAGGGGGCCAAGCTCGCCCACTTCTGCTCCATGTGCGGCCCGCACTTCTGCGCCATGAAGATCACGCAGGACGTGCGGGAGTACGCGCAGAAGCAGGGTCTCGACGAGGCGGAGGCGGTGGCGCGGGGGCTCCGCGAGAAGGCCGAGGAGTTCAGGACGACCGGCGGCGAGGTCTACGTGCCGCCGCGGTCGTAGCCTGCGCCCCGAGACACCCCGGTTGCGCCGACCTCTAGCAGGATGCGGAAAACCCCCGCAGGCCGCTCAAAAAGGTCCAGATGCAAGGCGGCGCCCGACGGCCGCACGCGAGGCGCACTCCGCGTGGCGAGCCGAGCCGGAGGCGCGGTGAGCGGAT
>MGBT01000154.1:0-34719 GCA_001788395.1 Candidatus Rokubacteria bacterium GWA2_70_23 | reverse complement strand
TGATGCCGAGGAGCTGGGCGGCGCGGACCTGGTTTCCCTTGGTCTCGCGCATGACGGCGCGCAGCAGCGGCTTCTCCACGAGCCCGACCATGAGGGCGTGCAGGTTGGATGATGCATGGCCCCGCAGGCCGCGCACGCACTCGTGCATCTTCCGCTCGATGACCTCCTCGAGGCTGGCGTCCGTCGAGACGCCGGCGGCCGCCGACACGGGCCCGATGGGCAGGTGCTCGGGCAGGAGCACGCCCGTGGTCGCCATCACCATGGCGCGCTGGATGACGTTTTCCAGCTCGCGGACATTGCCCGGCCAGTCGTAGCCCACGAGCCGGTCCATCGCCTCCGGGGCGATGACCCGCTCCCCCAGCGCGCCGGCGTACTTCGCCAGGAAGTGCTCGACGAGCAGCGGGATGTCCCCCCGCCGCTCGCGCAGGGCGGGCAGGTGGAGCGTCACCACGTTGAGCCGGTAGAAGAGGTCCTCGCGGAAGCGCCCCTCCTTCATCATGCCCTCGAGATCCCGGTGGGTGGCGGCCAGCACCCGGACGTCCATGCGGATCAGCTCGTGGCCGCCCACGCGCTCGAAGGCGCGCTCCTGCAGCGCCCGGAGCAGTTTCACCTGGAGCTCGGGCGGCATGTCGCCGATCTCGTCGAAGAACACGGAGCCCCCGTGGGCCAGCTCGAGCTTCCCGAGCCGGCGCTCCTTGGCATCCGTGAAGGCGCCCTTCTCGTGCCCGAAGAGCTCGGACTCGAGGAGCGTGAGCGGGATGGCCGCGGCCGAGATGCCGACGAAGGGACGGCCGGCGCGCCGGCTGTAGTGGTGGAGCGCGCGGGCCACCACCTCCTTGCCCGTCCCCGACTCGCCGCGGAGGAGCACGCTGACGTCGCTCCCGGCCACGCGCCCGATGGTCTTGTACACCTCCTGCATCGTCGGGTGCCGTCCCACCAGGACGCCGAACTCCCACACCTCCTTGAGCCCGGTGCGCAGCGCGGCGACTTCCTGCGAAAGCCGTCGCGCCGTCAGTGCCCGCTCCGCCAGGAGCAGCGCCTCGTCCAGATCGAAGGGCTTGGCGAGATAGTCGTAGGCGCCGCGCTGCATGGCCTGGATGGCGGTTTCCATGGTCCCGTGGGCCGTCATGATGACCACCTGCGCCTCCGGCCGCAGCGTGCGGAGATGCCCGAGCAGCGTGAGCCCGTCCATCCCCGGCATGCGCACGTCGACGATCACCAGGTCGAAGGGCTGGGCCTCGGCCTCCCGGAGCGCCGCGGTCCCGTCCTTCACCGCGGTGACGTCGTAGCCGGCGCTCCGGAAGCCCCTCTCGAGGACCCACCGGAGGCCATCTTCATCGTCAGCCACGAGGACCCGGCCCATGACCATGGCTGTCGATCTACCGCGCCACCGGGAGGAAGCACGAGACCGTGGTGCCGCGCCCGGGCTCGCTCTCCACCTGGATCGTGCCCTTGTGCTCCTCGAGAATGCGGTGGCACAGGGCGAGCCCGAGCCCGAGCCCACGGTCCTTGGTGGTGAAGAAGGGCGTGAACAGCTGGGCGCGCGTCGCCTCGGGGATCCCCGGGCCCTCGTCCATGAACTGCACCTCCGCCAGGCTTCGCGGGCCCTGCCCCAGGTCCACCTTGGAGAAGAGCGGGCTCATGCTGAGCCGCGTGATGAGCGTGAGCCGACCGCCCGCGGGCATCGCCTCGAGCGCGTTCCGCACCAGGTTGTGAAAGACCTGCAGCATCCGATCCTCGTCGACGAGGATCGGGGGCAGGCTCGGGTCGTAGCGCCTGATGATCTGCACGCCCTGCTGCGCCGCCATCTCCTGGGAGAGGAGCGCAACCCGCTCGAGGAGCTGGTGGAGGTTGAGGGGCGCCAGGCGCAAGGTCACGGGACGGCCGAGGTCCAGCAGCATCTCGATGATCCGGTTGACGCGGTTGACCTCGTTGAGCAGGACCTCCGTGTACTCGCCGAAGCGCCCGTCGTCGCCGAGCTCGCGCTTCATGAGCTGCACGGCGCCGCGGATGGCGGAGAGCGGGTTCCGGATCTCGTGGGCGAGCCCCATCGCCATCCGCCCCACCGCCGCCAGCGTCTCGCCGCGGCGCACCTCGGCCTCGAGCTGGTGCAGGCGTGTCATGTCCCGGATCACGGCGACGGCGGCCTCGACGGCGCCGCTGCGTGAGGCCAGAGGCGCCGTCATCACACTGACGTGGATCGGCCGGCCGTCGCCCCCGTCCAGCGCCGCCTCCGACTCCGAGCGGCTTTCGCCCGTCGTGAGGGTGCCGGTGAGATGGCGAACCAGGGAGGTGTCCGGCGGGAAAACGTCCTTCAGGGTCCGGCCGAGCACCCGGCGGGCCGAGCGGCCAAGCAGCGCCTCGGCGGCCGGGTTCCAGAGGACGATCCGCAGCCCCTCGTCCACGCCCACCACGGCGTCCGGGAGGCCCGCCAGGAGCGCTTCGTAGTCGAGCCGTGCGGTCATCGGCGGAAGCGCCCTCATCCGAGCGCCAGGTCGGGGATCGCGTTCATCGTGAGCGGCGCCCGCTCGCCCGCCACGAGACGGTCGTGGCCCGCAGCGGCGATCATGGCGGCGTTGTCGGTACAGAGCGCGCGCGAGGGCACGTGGAGGTCCCACCCGCGCGCCTGACACTCCTGCTGGAGCGCCTCCCGCAGCGCCCCGTTGGCGGCCACACCACCGGTGAGCACGATCCGCCGCACGTGGTTGCGCTGGGCGGCTCCGACGGTCTTGCTCACCAGCATCTTCACGGCCGTGGCCTGGAAGGAGGCGGCCACATCGGCCACCTGCCGGGAGGCAAGCGGAGCGTGGCGCTTCACGTGGAGGGACACGGCCGTCTTGAGCCCGCTGAAGGAGAAGTCCGGCGCGCCATCGCTCATCTGCGCCGTCGGCAACCGGATGGCCTTCGGGTCGCCCAGCCTCGCCGTGGTTTCGATGACGGGACCGCCGGGATAGCCGAGGCCGAGGAGCTTGGCCACCTTGTCGAAAGCCTCGCCTGCGGCGTCGTCGCGGGTCTGGCCGATGCGCTCGTAGCGCCCTGGCCCGCGGGCGAGGTAGAGCGCCGTGTGGCCCCCCGAGACGACGAGGGCGAGGAAGGGATAGGTGGGCGCGGGTTCCTCGAGGAATGCGGCGTAGATGTGGCCCTCGAGGTGGTTGACTCCCACGAGCGGCAGCCCGTGGGCGTAGGCCATGGCCTTGGCCACGGAGCAGCCGATGAGAAGCGAGCCCACGAGCCCCGGTCCCTGGGTGACGGCCACCCCGTGGAGGTCGGTGAGCCCCAGGCCGGCCTGGCCGAGAGCCTGGGTGATCACCGGCAGCACGACCTCCAGGTGCCGCCGCGAGGCAAGCTCGGGCACGACGCCACCGTACGGAGCGTGCACCGCATCCTGGGACGCGACCACGCTCCCCAGGATCTTGCGGCCCCCGTCCAGCACGGCCGCCGCCGTCTCGTCGCAGGACGTCTCGATGCCCAGGACGATCATGTCTGCCTCTACCGCACGACGTGGGACACGGGGACCAACCTTACCCCTGCGGTCTCCCACCGGGGAATGTACTCCTTCAGGAGCCGGATCGTGAGCGGATGGCCGTGGGCCAGGGCGATGGCCTCCCCCCGGTCCACCGCCAGGCGCCCCGCCTCCTCCCAGCGGGCCCGGAGCGCATCCTCGCCGGCCGAGGCGTCGATGGCCACCTGGCGGCGCCCGGCGCGCAGCCCCAGCGCTCTCGCCTCATCGTAACCGACCGACAGGTTGCTCGTGAGAGCATCGACGAACAGGAGCCGCCGGGTGCGGAGCGGCTCGAGGACGGCTCGCATCCGCGCGCGATCCTCGGTCATGCGGGAGCCCATGTGGTTGGTGACGCCCACCACCCCCGGCAGGGCCATCAGGTGTTTCGTCAGGATCCGCGCCGCCGTCGCGGGATCCATGGCCATCATGAGGGCGCCCGGGCCTGGGTCCAGCTCCGGGTAGCGGTACGGCTCCATCGGCAGATCCAGCAGGACCTCCATGCCCAGTCGCGCGGCTTCCCCGGCGATCTCCTGGGAGAGGGGCAGATCGGGCAGGATCGCCACCGCCACGGGCCGGCCAAGATCCTTCAGCAGATCGAAGACGTCACGCCGGCTGCCCAGGCCATCGACGATGACGGCAAGTCGGGACGTAACGGCGGTGGGAGGCGGGGCCGGCGACAGCGCCGGCTGGAGAGGCCGGGGCGCCTTTGCGGAGCCGGGCGCCCGTGGCGCCCCCTGCGTCGCGGGGGCCGCAGTGAAGAGCGAGAAGCCCAGCAGGCTCGGCTCGCCCTGCCATGCCTGCCACTGGTCCAGGGCGATCACGGCCAGGAGGAGCGCGACGATGACGCCGGCCAGAGCCTTCCAGACTCCAGCCGGCATCCCTCCCCGCCCCGCTCGCTAGCGGACCTGCGCCTGCGTCCCCGCGGGAGTCGGACGCGTCCGATCGAGGATCCGCATCGCCTTGAGCAGGTCCAGCGCCCGCTGCAGCTGCGGATCGCGCTTGAGATCGTCCTGCGTCTTCGTGTCCACGGTCTGGCCCGAGGGCTTGCCCGGCGCCGGCTGCTCTGCGGGGGCTGCAGCCGCGGTGACCTTGGGCACTTCGACGATGATGTCGGGCGTGAGGCCCTTGCCGTGGATGGAGCGCCCCTTGGGGGTGAAGTACTTGGCCGTCGTGAGCCTGAGACCGGACCCGTCGGACAGCGGGATGATCGTCTGCACCGAGCCCTTGCCGAAGGTCTGCGTGCCCAGCACGACGGCCCGGCCATGGTCCTGGAGCGCCCCGGCGACGATCTCGGAAGCGGAGGCGCTGCCCTGGTTCACCAGCACGACGATGGGGAAGTCCGAGTACACGCGCTTGGCGTTGGCCTGGAACCGCATGTTCTGATTGCGCACGCGCCCCTCGGTGTACACGACGAGCTTCCCCGCCTCGATGAACCGCTCCGACACCTCCACCGCGGAGGTGAGGAGCCCGCCCGGATTGTTGCGCAGGTCCAGCACCAGCCCCTGGATCTTGCCGTTTTTCGTGAACTTGTCGAGGGCGGCCTCCATGTCCTGGGCCGTCTGCTCCTGGAACTGGCGCAGGCGGATGTACTCGATCCCCGGCTCGAGCAGCACGGCGCGCACGGACTGCACGTGGATCTGCTCGCGGGTGATCTCGAAGTCCTTCGGCTCCGTGAAGCCCTCGCGCATGATGCTGATGATGATCTTCGTGCCCGGCTTGCCGCGCATGCGTTTCACCGCGTCGGTCAGCTGCATGTCCTTGGTGGTGAGGCCCTCGATCTTCACGATGCGGTCCCCGGACTGGATCCCCACGCGGTAGGCCGGCGTGCCGTCGATGGGCGACACGACCGTGAGCACGTCGTCGCGCAGCGTGATCTCGATCCCGAGGCCCCCGAAGACGCCGCTGGTCTCCACCTGCATTTCCCGGTACATCTCGGCATCGAGGAACGACGAGTGCGGGTCGAGGCCGCGCAGCGTTCCCTTGATGGCGCTGTAGATGATGTCCTTAACGGCCACCTCGTCCACATACTGGCTCTGGACGATGGACAGCACCTCGGTGAACAGCCGGAGGTTCTCGTAGGTGGCCGCCTGGTCATTCCCCTTGCTCGCCACGCCGCCGCCCACGGACAGCGTGAGCACCAGCAGCAGCGCCGAGACCAGCGCGACCTTCTTGATGTTCCGAATCGGACCCATGTGCCCCACCCTCCTCCGGTGCCGTTGCCCTGTTAGCCCCGAGGCCTCAGCCACTGCTCGGGGTCCTGCGGCTTGCCCTGGTGCCGCACCTCGAAGTACAGGCGCGGCCCCTGGAGCGAGCCGGTGTCCCCCACCGTGCCGATGATCTGTCCCTGCTTGACGTCATCGCCCTCCGCCACCCGGATGTCGGCGGCGTGGGCGTAGAGCGTGTAGTAGTCGTGGCCGTGGTCCACGATGATCAGGTTGCCGTACCCGCGGAACCACCCCGTGTACATCACGTACCCCGGGTACACGACCACGATGTTCGTCCCCTCGGCCACCTCGATGTCGATGCCGTTCCGGAACGTCTTCGTCCCGAACCGCGGGTGCACCTGCGTCCCGAACTCCGCGACCACCTTCCCCTCGGCCGGCCACGTGAGCCGACCGCGCAACGCGCCAAGCCCCACGCTGGGCCCGATGTCTCCTGGTGCGGGTCGAGCGCGGCCCGCCGGAGGCGTCCTGGCCACCCGCCGCTGCTTCGCCTGGAGGTCCCGGATGAAGGCTTCGAGCCGGCGCGTCGCCTCGGACAGCTCGAGGACCATCCGGTCGTGATAGGCCCGCTCGTCCTTGACCTTGGCGAGCAGCACCCGCCGCTTTGCGGCCTCCCGATCGGCCTCGACTCGCTCGCGATCGGCCTCCGTGCGAAGCGCCGACAGCTCCTTGCGCCGCGCCTCGATCTTGACCCTGCGCTCCTCCAACCCCTCGGAATTCACACGATACTCTCGAATCGTCCGTGCGTCCACCGTCGCCAGGGTGGTCAGATGGCGCAGGCGCACGGCCTGGGCCACCGGATCGGCGCCGGAGAGGACCAGCGGCAGCACGCCACCCTGGGCCTCCAGCTGGTACATCACGCGGAGCCGGCGGGCCAGCGCCTCTTCCTGCCCGCCGCGCTGCGTTTCGAGCCGCCCGATGTCCGCCTGAAGCGTCGCGATGTCGGACTGGGCCCGCCTGATCCGGGCGTCCAGCGCGGCGACCTGGCGCCGCTTCGCCGCCAGGCGCTTCTCCGTTTCCTCGAGCTCGGCCAGGAGTGAGGCCTCGCGGTTGCGCGCTGCTACCGCCTTGGCGCGCTCCTCGCGGAGCTGGCGTCGCGTCTGCTGGAGGGTGCGCTCCTTGTCGCCAAGCTCGGCGCCGTCCTTCCTCGGCTGGGCCCAGGCGGCCGAGCCGAGCACCAGCAGGACCAGCAGCGCCACGAGGCCCTGGCGCCTCATGCGAAGCTGCGTCCCTTCGCCAGCACGCCCCCGAGCGCGCCCAGCCCGGCCCCACCCCCCAGCAGGAGCAGCATCTCGGGAGCGGACAGGAACGCCGCGCGGCTGAGCCCGAGCGTCAGCGTAAGGAGCGGCTCGAGCCGCGGCGCCAGGAGCGCATGGGCCGCCTCGAGGCCGCCCAGCGCGATGAGCGCTCCCAGGAGCCCCTGCACCATCCCCTGCAGCAGGAGCGGAAGCCGGATCACCCGCTCCGTCGCGCCCACGAGGCGCATGATCTCCATCTCGTCCCGCCGCGCGTGCAGCACGAGGGTCGTCGCCGTCGTCACGGTGAGGATGGCCGCCAGGGCCAGCACCGCCCCCACGGCCAGCCCCGTCAGCTGGAAGAGCCGCCGCCACTGGGCCAGGCTCTCGACCCACTCGGCGCCGCCCTGCACTTCCTCGACCTCTCGCAGGGCCGTGAGCCGCTGGACCAGCTCGCGGGTCCCCTCGGGCGTCGCCGTGGCCTCGTCGGGCGTCACCTCCACCGACGCGGGGAGCGGGTTGCGGGGGAGCTGGTCCACGACGCTCGACTGGGCCCCGAGCGCGCGCTTCAGCGACTCGAGCGCCTCGCCTTTCGAGACGTAGCGGACGCGCTGGATGCCGCCCACCGCCTGCACCTTGCGGACCAGCTCGGCCACGGCCTCCGGCCGGGGCTCGTCGCGCAGGTAGGCGACGACGCGCAGCCGCTCGCGCCACTGGGTGACAGCCCGCTCGAGGTTGATCGAGACGAGCCAGAAGGCGCCGAGCGCCGCCAGCGAGAGGGTGATCAGGAGGACGGCCGAGAGACCGACCCGGCCGGCCCGCCGGAGATCCCGCACCGCTTCGCCCACGAGAAAGCTAAACATCGCTCCTCATCCCTCGTCCTTCACGAGGCGGCCGGCGCGGAGGGTGAGCGTGCGGCGCTTGAGCTGGGCGGCGAGCGCTCCCCGGTGAGTCGCCAGGAGGACGGTGGTGCCGCGCGTCCAGATCTCCTTGATCAGCTCCAGGATCTCGGCGGCCATGTCCTCGTCCAGATTGCCCGTGGGCTCGTCGGCGAGGAGAAGCGCGGGAGCCTTGACGATGGCGCGGGCAAGCGAAGCGCGCTGGGCCTCCCCCTGCGAGAGCTGGGCGGGATAGGCCTGGGCGCGAGCCGAGAGCCCCACGGCCTTCAGCGCCTGGAAGGCCCGCGGAGTGATCTCGCCGCGAGGGGTTCCCAGCACGCGCAGCACGAAGGCCACGTTCTCGAAGACCGTCCGCCCGGCGAGGAGCTTGGCATCCTGGAAGACGATGCCGATGGAGCGCCGGAGGAGGGGAATCCGGGAGCGCCGGAGCGTGACGAGATCGAATCCCGCCACCTCGATCTCGCCCTCGGAGGGACGCTCGTCCCGGTAGAGAAGGCGCAGGAGAGTGGTCTTTCCGGCCCCACTCGGCCCGCTCAGAACGACGAACTCGCCCTTGTCCACGCTGAACGAGACGTCAGTGAGGGCCGGAAGGGCAACCGGGCCGGTATCGTACAGCTTCGCCACATGGTGGAGCCAGATCATTGGCTACCACCATTCTACTTAACCCTTTAACCTTTCGGAAGTTTTTCCCCCAGCAGCTGATTCACCAGCGCCGGGTTGGCCCGCCCCAGCGTCGCCTTCATGACCTGGCCCACCAGGAAGCCCAGGGCGGCCTTCTTTCCCCCACGCCAGTCCTCGACGACCTTGGGGTGCGCTGCCAGGACCTGGTCCACGACTCGCCTCAGCTCGCCGGCGTCCGCGACCTGGGTCAGCCCCTCTCGCGCGACGATGGACGGGGCGTCCTGGCCGGTCCGGTACATCGTCTCGAAGACGTCCTTGGCCATCTTGCCGCTGATGGTCCCGTCGTCGATCAGTCGGAGGAGCCCGGCCAGGTTGCGGGGTGGGATCGGACAGGCCGCCACCGCGCGGTCATCGTCCGCGGGCATCTCGCGCAGGAGCTCGTTGAGCACCCAGTTGGCGACGATCTTGGGCTTGTCGTACTCCCTCACCGTCGTCTCGAAGTAGTCGGCCAGCGCCCGTCCCTGGGTGAGACGGTCGGCGTCGTACGCCGATAATCCGTAACCGCCGGCGAAGCGCCGGCGGCGCGCGGCCGGCAGCTCTGGCAGCGTGGCACGGATCGCCTCGACCCACCGGGCCTCGACCTGGAGCGGCGGCAGGTCCGGCTCCGGGAAATAGCGGTAGTCGTGGGCATACTCCTTGGACCGCATGGAGACGGTCCGGACGCGCTCCGGGTCCCACAGCCTGGTCTCCTGGACAATCTTCTCGCCCTCGGCGAGCGCGCGTACCTGCCGCTTGACCTCGTACTCCAGGGCATGCTGGACGTTCCGGAAGGAGTTCATGTTCTTGATCTCGACCTTGACACCGAGCTCCGGGCTCCCCGCGGGGCGCAGCGAGACGTTGGCGTCGCAGCGCAGCGACCCCTCCTCCATGTTCCCGTCGCAGACGCCGAGGTAGACGACGATGGTCCGGAGCGTGCGCAGGTAGGCCGCGGCCTCCGCGGGGCTCCGCATGTCGGGCCTGGAGACGATCTCCATGAGGGGGACGCCGGCCCGGTTGAAATCCACGGTGCTCGACTGGGCCGTCTCGAGCGGTCCCTCGTGGATGAGCTTGCCCACGTCCTCCTCGAGGTGGAGCCGCTGGATGCCGATGGTGCGCGAGGAGCCGCCGACCTCGATGTCGAGGACTCCGTGCTCGGCCAGCGGCTCCTCGTACTGGCTGATCTGGAAGTTCTTCGGCATGTCCGGGTAGTAGTAGTGCTTCCGCGCGAAGCGGTGGTGCTCGTTGACCCGGCAGCCCACCGCCAGCGCGGTCCTGATCCCGAACTCCACCGCGCTCCGGTTGATCACCGGCAGCGCCCCCGGCATGCCCTGGCACACGGGACAGGTCTGGCTGTTGGGCGCCGCGCCGAAGGCCGTCGAGCAGCCGCAGAACATCTTGCTGCGGGTCAGGAGCTGGGCGTGGACCTCGAGCCCGATGACGGTCTCTAGATCATTCATGTCGCCTGAATGTGGAAGACATCAGTTGGCGGGTCGGCCTCTTCGCCCTGACGGGTCGCTCTCCATCTCGCCTGAATGTGGAAGACATCAGTTGGCGGTTCGGCCTCTTCGCCCTGACGGGCTCATCGGGGCGGCGCCTCCAACGTGGGCTTTCTCAGGTGCCAGTCGGTGGCGCGCTCGTAGGCGTGGGCGGCGCGCAGCACGGTGGACTCGTCGAAGGCCCGCCCGATGAGCTGCAGCCCGATCGGGAGCCCCGACGTCGTGAAGCCCGCGGGCACCGAGACCCCGGGCAGCCCGGCCAGGTTCACGGGGATGGTCAGGATGTCGTTCAGGTACATCTGCAGGGGATCCGTCTTCTCGCCCAGCGTGAACGCCACACCCGGCGTGGTGGGCGCGGCGAGCACGTCCACCCGCTCGAAGGCCTCCTGGAAATCCCGCCGGACCAGCGTCCGCACGCGCTGGGCCTTTCCGTAGTAGGCGTCGTAGTAGCCCGCGGACAGCGCATAGGTGCCGAGCATGACCCGGCGCTTGACCTCGGTCCCGAAGCCCGCCGCCCGCGTCCGGCCGTACATCTCGATCAGGTCGCGTCCGCCCGGCACCCGGAGCCCGTACTTCACGCCGTCGTACCGCGCCAGGTTGGAGGAGGCCTCGGCGGGAGCGATGACGTAGTACGCGGCCAGCCCGTACCGGGTGTGCGGGAGCGACACGGCTTCCGGCCGCGCTCCGAGGCCGCGGAGCACCTCGATGGCCGCCTTCACCGCCGCCTCCACCTCGGGATCGATCCCGTCGATGAAGTACTCGGCGGGAATCCCGACCCGGAGCCCCGCGATCCCCCCCTCGAGCGCCGCGCGGTAGTCGGGCACGGGGACGTCCACCGAGGTCGAGTCCCGGGGGTCGGCCCCGGCGATGACCCCCAGGACCAGCGCCGCGTCGGCCACCGTCTTCGCGAAGGGGCCGATCTGGTCCAGCGATGAGGCGAAGGCGATGAGACCGTACCGCGAGACGCGCCCGTAGGTGGGCTTGAGGCCCACGGTCCCGCAGAAGGCCGCCGGCTGCCGGATGGAGCCGCCGGTGTCCGACCCGAGCGTCGCCGCGGCGAGGTCGGCGGCGGCCGCGGCCGCCGAGCCGCCGGACGAGCCCCCGGGCACGCGATCCAGATCCCAGGGGTTCCGCGTGGGGAAGAAGGCCGAGTGCTCCGTGGACGAGCCCATGGCGAACTCGTCCATGTTGAGCTTGCCGAGGAGCACGGCGCCCGCCGCGCGGAGACGCGCCATCACCGTGGCGTCGTACGGCGGCACGAAGGTCTCGAGGATCCGGGACCCGCACGTGGTGCGGATCCCCCGCGTGCAGAGCAGGTCCTTGAGGGCGATGGGGATGCCGTCGAGCGGCGAGAGCGGCCGGCCGGCCGTGAAGCGCGCGTCGGCCTCCGCCGCCTGGCCGAGCGCCGCCTGCCGCGTCACCGTGAGGAACGCGTTCACGCGGCCGTCGAGCGCCTCGATGCGCTCGAGGTACGCTGCCGCCGCCTGGCTCGGCGTGGCCTCGCCCCGGCGGAAGCGGGCAGCCAGGTCCTCGATGGTGAGGCGCGTGAGCATGCCCTACTCTTCGATGATCCTGGGCACGCGGAAGAACTCGCCGCTCGGATCGGGCGCATTCGCCAGCATGTCCGTCTGCGGCACGGAGGGGCGGGGCTCGTCCTCCCGCATCACGTTGGTGAGCGGGACGGCATGCGAGGTCGGCTCGACACCGTCAGTCTGAAGGGCCCGCAGCGTGTCGATGTAGGACAGGATGCCGTCGAGCTCGCGGCGCATGCGCTCCTTGTCGGCCTCGGAGAGCTCGAGCCGCGCCAGGCGGGCCACATGCTCCACCTGCGACAGCGAGATCTTCGGCTGGGTCATTCGATCTCCACGAGGTGCGCGTACTGGAGCGACAGGCGCTTGCGCCCGACGCTCGCGAAGTGCACGGTGGCGATCACGTCGGCCCCTTCCCGCTCGATCCCCACCAGGAGCCCCTCGCCCCAGCGCGCGTGCCGGAGCCTGGCGCCCACGCGGAAGGGCAGATCGTCGTCCGGCTCCACCTCCTGCGGCATGGGTCCGGTCGAGCGCGACGGCATGCGCGGCTCGGCGGCGCGGGAGTTGAGGAGCGTCAGGGCGTCCTCCGGGATCTCCAGGAGGAAGCGCGAGGGCTCCCCGAGCCCGTACCCGTGCAGCCGCCGGTGGAGCGCGTAGGACAGGAAGAGACGCTCCTTGGCCCGGGTGAGGCCGACGTAGCAGAGCCGCCGCTCCTCCTCCAGCTCCTCCGGGTCGTTCATGGAGCGCGAGTGGGGGAAGATCCCTTCCTCCATGCCCGTGAGGAACACGGCGGGGAACTCGAGCCCCTTGGCGGCGTGCAGCGTCATGAGCGTGACCCCCGTGGGGTCCTCCTCGATCTCATCGGTGTCGGCCACGAGGGAGATGGAGTCGAGGAAGGCTTCCAGCGCCCCCTCGCCCGGGGGCTCGGCCGCCCGGGACTGGAGAAACTCCTCGGAGGCCGCGACGAGCTCCTCCAGGTTCTCGATCCGCGCATCGGCCTCCGCGGTGCGCTCGGCCTTGAGCGCCTCGCGGTAGCCGGAGGCGGCCAGCACCTCGTCGATGAAGGCCGGCAGCTGCAGCGCGGCGCGCCGCTCCCCGAGACGGACGACGAGCCCGGCGAACTCCTGGAGCGCCTTGCGCGGCTTGGCCGTGATCTCGGGCGGGAGCGCGTCGCAACCGGCCAGCAGGCCCAGCGCGCTGCGGCGCGCCAGGGCATCCAGATGGTCGAGCGTCGTCCGGCCGATTCCGCGGGAGGGCGCGGCCACCGCGCGGCGAAATGCGACGTCGTCCCTGGGGTTCACCACGAGGCGGAGATAGGCCACCACGTCCTTGATCTCTCTCCGCTCGTAGAACCGGACGCCCCCCACGATGAGGTACGGGAGGCTCGCGCGGCGGAGCGCGTCCTCCAGGACCCGCGACTGGGCGTTGGTCCGATAGAAGATCGCCGCGTCGCGGTACTCGCCGCCCCGGTCGTGGAGGTCGCGGATCGCGCGGGCCACGAAGCCTGCCTCCTCGTTCTCGTCCCACGCCCGGTACACGGCCGCCGTCTCTCCTTCGGCGTTCTCCGTCCAGAGCGTCTTGTCCTTGCGCGCCGTGTTGTGCTGGATGACCGCCGAGGCCATCCGGAGGATGCGCTTCGTGGACCGGTAGTTCTGCTCGAGCGCCACCACGCGGCAGTCCGGGAAGTCCTTCTCGAAGTCGAGGATGTTCCGGAGATCCGCGCCCCGCCAGCGGTAGACCGACTGGTCGGGATCGCCCACGACACAGAGGTTGCGGTGTTCCTGCGTCAGGAGCCGCACCAGCTGGTACTGGGCGCGGTTGGTGTCCTGGTACTCGTCCACCAGGACGTGCTGCCAGAGCTCCCGGTACCACGCGAGGGTGTCCGGCGCGGCCTCGAAGAGGCGCACGCCCAGGAGCAGCAGGTCGTCGAAGTCCACCGCGCCGATCCCGTGCAGCCGGCCCTCGTAGAGTCGGTACAGCGAGGCGAGGCGCTCCTCGCGCGGCGTCCGGGCGAAGCGCTCGACCTCCTCCACCGAGAGCATCTGGTTCTTGGCGTGGCTGATCCGGTACACCGCCGCGGTCGGCGTGAGCTCGCGCTCGTCGAGCTTGAGCTCGCGCATGGCCTCCCGGACCAGGGTGAGCCGGTCCTCCTCGTCGTAGATCACGAAGGAGGGGGTGAGGCCCACGCGCGGGGCGTGCGCGCGGAGCAGCCGGACGCACGTGGCGTGGAAGGTGGCGATGAGGGGCGGGCGGATCCCCGCGGACAGCACCAGCTCCTCGACGCGCCGGCGCATCTCCCCGGCGGCCTTGTTCGTGAACGTGACGGCGAGGACGTGGCGCGGATGGACCCCCTCGACGCCGAGGAGATAGGCGATGCGGTGGGCGATGACGCGCGTCTTGCCGCTCCCCGCCCCCGCCAGGACGAGGAGCGGGCCCCGGGTGGCCGTCACGGCTTCCCGCTGCACCGGATTCAGCGGGCCGAGAATCGCCTCGCGGCTCACGTCCGAGCGGAGCATGGGCTTGTACGATACCACACGGGAGCGCGCGCACCGGGGGGAGCCTGGATGCGGGCTCCGCGGGCGGCGGCTACTCGACGGTGACGGACTTGGCGAGGTTCCGCGGCTGATCCACGTCGCGGCCAAGCCGCACCGCCACGTGGTAGGCCAGCAGCTGGAGGGGGATGGCCATGAGGATGGGCGTCAGGAGATCGCTCGTGACGGGAACGGAGATCACCCAGTCGGCCTTGGCCGTGATCTGCGTGTCCCCTTCGTGGGCGAACGCGATGATGCGCCCGTCTCGCGCCCGCACCTCCTCGACGTTGCTCATCATCCGCTCGTAGGTGCCGTCTCTCGGCACCAGCGCCACCACGGGCATCCCGTCGTCGATGAGGGCGATGGGCCCGTGTTTCATCTCCCCCGCCGGGTACCCCTCGGCGTGCAGGTACGATAGCTCCTTGAGCTTGAGCGCGCCCTCGAGGGCGATGGGGAAGTTGATGCCGCGCCCGAGGAAGAGGAAGTTCTTGTAGCGCGAGATCTCCCGGGCGAGCGCGGCCACCTCGGGCTCCAGCTCGAGCGTCTTCTCCATGAGCCGCGGCATCTCGAGGAGCCCCTGGACGTGCTTCCGTCCTTCCTCGGGCGGCAGGGCCCCCCGCCGGCGGCCGAGCCAGAGCGCCAGCAGGTAGCAGGCCATCATGGTCGCCGTGAACGTCTTCGACGAGGCGACGCCGATCTCGGGCCCCGCAGGCGTGTAGAGGAGGCCCGTGGCCTCACGCGCCAGCGCCGAGCCCACGACGTTGGTGATGCCGATGATGGGCGCCCCCTTGGCCCGGGCCGCCTTCACGGCGCCGAGCGTGTCGGCCGTCTCGCCGGACTGAGACAGCGCCACCACCAGCGTGTCCGGCCCCACCACCGCCTCGCGATAGCGCCACTCGGAGGCCACGTCCACCTCGGCCGTGATCCCCGCGAGCCGCTCGATGAGGAACCGGCCGACGATGGCGGCGTGGTAGGAGGTGCCGCAGGCGAGCAGCACGACCCGCTGGATGTCCTGGAGCACCTCGGGGTCCAGCGTGATGTCGGGGAGCACGACGCTGCCGCTCTCGGGTGAGACGCGGCCGCGCAGCGTGTCCGCCGCCGCGCGGGGCTGCTCGTAGATCTCCTTCAGCATGAAGTGGCGGTAGCCGCCCTTCTCCGCCAGGATCGGATCCCACAGGATGCGGGTGGGCGCGCGCTCCACGGGCGCCCCGTCGAGCTGGCTGATGTCAACGCCGTGGCGCGTGACGACGGCCAGGTCGCCGTCCTCCAGGATCACCATGTCACGCGTGTGCATGAGGATGGCCGGGATGTCCGAGGCGAGGAACGTCTCGTTCTCCCCGAGCCCCACCACCACGCTGCCCGCACCGTGCTTGGCGGCGACGAGCCGGTCCGGCGCGTTCCTGGACAGCACGGCGATGGCATAGGAGCCGCGTAGCTCGCCCAGCGCTCGGCGCACCGCCTCCTCCAGCCGGGGCACGTCCTTCAAGTGCCGCTCGATGAGATGCGCGATGACCTCGGTATCGGTCTCGGAGCGGAACTGGTGCCCCTCTCGCTGGAGCCGCTCCTTGATGGGCAGGTAGTTCTCGATGATGCCGTTGTGCACCACCACGAGGCTGCCCGAGCCGTCCGTGTGCGGGTGGGCGTTGTCGTCCGTCGGGCGCCCGTGGGTGGCCCAGCGGGTATGGCCCACGCCGATGCTCCCCTTGACCGGCTGCTCGCGGAGCAGCCCCTCGAGCACCTTGATCCGGCCCGCCGCGCGGCGCACCTGCAGCCCCTCGGGACCCAGGACCGCCACCCCCGCCGAGTCGTAGCCGCGATACTCCAGGCGCTTGAGCCCGTCGAGGATGATCTCCACCGCGTTCTTGTCACCGATGTAGCCGACGATGCCGCACATGGCTAGCAGGCCGCTGACAACGGCCCATCTGCTTCGTTGGCGCCCTCGGCCGCACGCTCAACGTACAGAGAGTACGCCTCGCGTGCGGCCGTCGGGCGCCGCCTCGCATCTGGACCCTTTTGAGCGACCTGAGAACTCCTGAGCATCGTGCTAGTCCTGGCCCTCTGGCGGCTGCGTCTCGCGCCTGCGCGCCGCCTGCCGGCGCGCTACCCAGCCCTCGCGTATCTCCTGCCGGCCGCGCGCCACGGCCAGCGCGCCGGGCGGGACGTTCTTGGTGATGACCGAGCCCGCCGCCACGTAGGCGCCCTCGCCGATGGTCACCGGGGCGACGAGGCTCGCGTTGGTGCCGATGAAGGCCTGGTCGCCGATCACGGTCTCGTGCTTGTTCACGCCGTCGTAGTTGCAGGTGATCGTGCCCGCGCCCAGGTTGGCGCCCTCGCCCACCGTGGCATCCCCGACGTAGGAGAGGTGGGGCACCTTGGCCCCGCGCCCGATGCGCGACTTCTTGAGCTCCACGAAGTTGCCGATCTTCGCCGCCGGGCCCACGTGCGAGAGCGGCCGCAGGTGGCAGAAGGGGCCGAGCTGCGCGCCGTCCTCCACGCGGGCCTCGGTGAGCACGCAGTAGGGCTTGAGCGCCACGCCATCGCCCAGCCGGCTCGACACGACGTGGCAGCCCGGCCCCACCACGCACTCGCTGCCGATGACGGTCTGCCCCTCGAGGATCACTCCGGGATAGATCACGGTGTCCGCCCCGATCCGCACGGTGTCGTCCACGAAGGTCGAGGCCGGGTCGAGGACGGTAACGCCCTCGGCCATGAGCCGGTCGAGAATGCGCTGCCGCACGACGGCCGAGACCTGGGCGAGCTGCTTCCGGTCGTTGATGCCGAGGCACTCGGCCGCATCGGGTGCGACCACGGCCTCGATCCGCTGCCCCGCGCGCTGGAGAATCCCGATGACGTCGGTGAGGTAGTACTCCCCCTGGTCGTTCTGGGGCGTCACCTGCGCGAGCGCCGGCCAGAAGCGGCGGGCCTCGAAGCAGTAGACGGATGTGCCGATCTCGCGGATGGCGCGCTGCGCTTCCGTCGCATCGCGGTGCTCGACAATGGCGACGGGTCGCTCGCCCTCGCGGACCACCCGGCCGTAGCCGGTGGGATCGTCCAGCACGGCCGTGAGCAGGGTGGCGGCGGCGCCGGTGGCGCGGTGATGCTCCACGAGGCGGCGCAGCGTGGGCTCGGCGAGCAGCGGTTGGTCGGCGGGAATCACGAGGAGAATCCCCTCGTCGCCCCCGCAGGCGCCACGCGTCTGGAGCACCGCATGCCCCGTGCCGAGGCGCTCCTTCTGCTCGACGAAGGTCACGTCGCCAGCCTCGCCGACCGCGGCGCGCACCTCGCCGGCGGCGCGCCCCACGACCACCACCACGCGGGCCCCCAGCGCCCGGCACACCGCGACGGGATACGCGATGAGGGGTCGGCCGCAGAGCGGGTGGAGCACCTTTGGGCGGCTCGAGCGCATGCGCTTGGCCTCGCCCGCCGCGAGAATGACCGCTGTCAGCTTCTTCATGCTTGATCGATTCTAGCACGCGGCGTGCCACGGGCCCCGATCGGCCCCTCGCGCCCGCCAAACCGCGGCTGATGCGACCGTCTCGCCCACGGGCAACATGGCTCAGCCATGCTGATCATGGCGACCTGTGGCGCAGGCGAGACAGCAGGCGCTCCATTCTGTCGGGCAAAGGAGACAGGAGCTCCACGGGGGCCCCGGAGCCCGGATGAATGAAGGCCAGTCCCGCGGCGTGTAGCGCCACGCCGTCGAGCTCCCGGATGAGCCGGGCGAGCTCGGGGTCGCTGACGGGCGCCGCCCGCCGTCGGCCGTAGGTCTCGTCTCCCAGCAACGGGTGGCCCAGCGAGGCCAGGTGGACGCGGATCTGATGCGTGCGGCCGGTCTCGAGCCGGCACTCGAGGAAGCTGACGCCCGGAAAGCCCTCGAGCACGGTGTAGCGCGTCACGGCCCGCTTGCCCGTGCCCGCCCGCGCCACGGCCATGCGGATGCGCGAGCGCGGGTCTCGCGCCAGCGGGGCGTCGATGACGCCGCTCGCCGACCTCACGGCGCCATGGACGAGGCAGAGATAGCGGCGCGTCACGCTGCGCCGCTCGAGCTGCGAGGTGAGCGCGTCGTAGGCGCGCTGCGTCTTCGCCAGCACGATCAGGCCCGAGGTGCCCTTGTCCAGCCGGTGGACGATCCCCGGCCGGCGTGGTCCCCCGACGCCCGCGATCCCGGGAGCATGCGCCAGCGCCGCCGCCGCCAGGGTGCCGGTGCGCTGCCCTGCCCCCGGATGCGTCACCATCCCCGCGGGCTTGTCCACCACGAGCACGTCCTCGTCCTCCAGGACGATGCGGAGCGGGATCGCCTCCGGGGCCATGGTCTCGAGAGGCGGCGGAGGGATGAGGACCTCGACGCGCTCGCCGGCCCTGAGGCGGTGCGCCGCCTTGACGGCGTGACCGCCCACGCGGACCTGGCCGCCCTCGATCAGCGCGCGGAGCCGCGTGCGCGAGAGATCCGAGAGGCCCCCGGCCAGCCAGCGGTCCAGACGCGTCCCGGCCTCGGCATGGGCGACCGTGGCGGCCCAGGTCTTCAACTGCCGCCCTCGCGAGTTCGCCAGCCGGGCCTCCAGTCACCGATCGCGACATGACGCGGAGGGAACCTGCGCGCGCCGCTGGCACGCGGTCGGCGCGGCCGGGAGGTCAGGGGCCAATCCCCTTGCTCCATGGCCCGCAAGACCCAGACGGCGCCCACCAGGACCAGGAGCGATCGGCCGAGGCCGGTGGGCACAAGGTCACGCGAATGGGCGAACGAGAGTTGGGCAGCGTCGTTTCAGCGCCGTAACCGCCAGTAGCCGGGGCGACGGTGCAGGTGCATGACCGCCACGATGTAGATGCGCTCAGGCTCGACACGATACAGGAGGCCGTAGGGAAACTTCGGAACCAGAAGGCGCCTGAGCCGGCGGCCAAACGGCGGGCCGGTGGCAGGAAACTCGAGCAGTCGTTCGTACGTGTGCTGAACCGTGCGGATGAAGTCCAGCCCGAGCCCAGCCGTTTGGCTCTCGTAGAACTGGGCTGCCGAAATGAACTCGTCCCGTGCCTCGGGATGAAACTCAACGCTTCTCACCGAAGCGTGGAGCGAGCCTTCTTGATCACCTTCTCGGCAGGAATCCCGACGGCCTTTCCGGACTTGAGCTGGCCCAGGCGACGCTCCGCCTCCTCAAGCCAGAGTTGCTCAGCATCCCCATCTGCTTCCTGATCGAGGCTGGAGAGGAGGCGTTGCGCGAGGCGGGCGCGGTCCCGGCGCGAGAGCTTCAGGGCCTTCGATTCGAGTCCGCGCGCCGGGTTAGCCATCTCCCGAGGGTATCACAAGGGCGGGTGACCACATCCACCGACCTCGCCGGACAGCACCCGGTCGAACCGGCGCTGCTGCCCAACGCTGCGGTCAGCGGCGGGCCGCTCGGCGGCCCGACCGCTGCAACGCGCGGTTCGGCCGCACCCGACTGACCAAGGGAAATCGTTCAGGATGTTCAATCGACTCCACGGCTAGGTCGATGTCGAGGTCCGGCCAATACAGGTGCCCGGGCGACGGCAGCTCCAGCCGCAGCAGTTTCGCGACGGGGGCATCCCGGAACCACGGGAACATCTCGAAGGACAGGAACAGCTCCCGTTCGCCGAGAAGAACCCACATACCGTGGCTTGATACGTTCGTTACCTCAACGTCGGAAGTGTGCTGTCCACGCCGCACGGATCTCATCCTGGCGCTCCCGCGTCAGTCTTAGCGCTGTCGCTAGCCGACGCTCACTCAGCCCGTAGTTCTCGGCGACCATGACGTCCGGCTCGAGCCAGATCTTCGCCTCTCCCGTCTCGTGATGCACGTGCACGTGCATTCTCGCCTCTTCCCTGGAGAAGAAGTAGAACCGATAGCCCGCTTCGCGGAAGATCGTCGGGCTCACGTCGTCATCGTACCCTACCCAGGCTTGCCGACTGCCGGCTCCTTGTCGGCCGAACCTGATATCAGTGGAACTGCGTTACGAGGGGAAGATCGGTCTGTGTAACGCCGGTCGCCGGCTCGGGCCCACGGGTTGGCGGCCCTGATCGCCCGCGAGGTTACGAAGCCCCGCCACGCCCTGCTGGCCGGGCTCTTCCGCGTGGCCCCGCGGTGTATCACCTGCGCCCGCGCGGCCAGCCTCCCGCTGCCGACCGCCATCACGACAGGACCGCCCGGGCGGCCGGACTCCGGACGCCGGCCGGGGCGCCTTCGAGCGCGCGCGCAGACGATGGCGGTGGTGACGTGACGGAGGGCGCGCGCGTTCCGGGGCGGCGCGGCTGATGCGGTCGGCCCGAGCGATCGTGAGGACGTCATGCGGGCTGCCCCCTCCCGTCCGTGGCGGATCAACGATAGCCGGCGGGCTGAGCTGGGGCAACCGCCAGCCCGCAGCGGCGCCGGTGGGTGAGGAGCATGGGCTGGCTGGGACGGGCCAGGTGGTCCGCTCCAGGGAACTCGGGTGGGCTGTGCGGCGCGGGGTGGCCCCGGCGCCCCGGAGGGGCTCAGCGGGGCGCCCGGTCGGAGGGGGCGGGGGGCGTGAGCGTCATCCGCAGGGCGAGGAGGGCCACGCCCACGCTGATGGCCGAGTCCGCCACGTTGAAGGCCGGCCAGTGGTAGCCGCGCCAGTAGAAGTCCAGGAAGTCCACCACGGCGCCGAAGCGGACCCGGTCGATCAGATTGCCCGCGGCGCCACCGAAGACGAGGCCCAGGGAGAGCGCTGTCCAGCGGCCGCCGGCCGGCAGTAGTCGCGCCGCGATCACGGAGAGGATCGCGAGCGCGACGAGCGAGAGCATGCCGGCGATCCACCGCCATCCGTCGGGGGCGCCGGACAGCATGCCGAAGGCCAGCCCTGGGTTCATGACGAGGGTGAGGGAGAAGACCCCCTCGGCCACGGGAACGGGAACACCCAGCGCCAGGCGGCGCAGGGCCATCGCCTTGGTGATCTGGTCGAGCACCAGGATCACCCCGGCGAGCCAGAGGACGAGCTTCATGTACTGAGCGAGCGGACGATGGGAGCGCAGCGCTCGCAGAGGGTCGGGTGGAGGGCGTCCTCGCCAACGCGACCGCTCCACATCCAGCAGCGCGCGCACTTCTTCCAGCCGAGCTCCTGGGCGGGGACGATCGTCACCAGGAGGCCGGGGATGTCCTGGCTGTCGTACGCCAGGCCGGCGCCCGCGGGCGGCGCCTCCTTCACCCGGACGCCCGAGACGTTGAAGAGCGCGGCGAGCAGCGCCCGGCCCTTGGCCTGGAGCAGCGGCAGCCACTGCTCCTCCGGAGCCGTGACGATGTAGACCACGGCGTCGAGCCCCTTGCCGATGCGGCCGGCCTTCCGCGCCCCCTCGAGCGCGCGGGAGACCTCGCCGCGCAGCTCCAGCAGCCGAGTCCAGTCGGCGGCCAGCGCCTCGTCCAGCCACTCGCCGCGCTCCTCGGGGAACAGCGTCAGGTGCACGCTCTCGGGCTTGCCGAGGCCGGGGATATGCGCCCAGACCTCGTCCACCGTGAAGGTGAGGATCGGCGCCAGCAGGCGGGTCAGGGCCGTCAGCACCTCGAAGCACACCGTCTGGGCGGCACGGCGGCGCGGGTCATCGGGAGCTAGGACGTAGAGGCGGTCCTTGATGATGTCGAGGTAGAGCGCCGAGAGGTCCACGGCGCAGAAGTTGTGCGCGGAGTGAAACACCGCGTGGAACTGGTACTCGTCGTACGCCTTGCGCACCCGCGCGATGAGCTCGCCGAGCCGCAGCAGCGCCCAGCGGTCCAGCTCGTCCATCTGCGCGTAGGACACGCGGTCGCGGTCGGGATCGAAGTCGGCGAGCGCCCCCAGGAGGAAGCGGCAGGTGTTGCGCACCCGGCGGTAGGCGTCCGCCAGCCGGTTCAAGATCTCGTGCGACAGACGGATGTCCTCCGTGTAGTCCTCGGCGGCCACCCACAGACGCAAGACCTCGGCGCCGTACTTCGGGATCAGCTCCTCGGGCGTCACGTAGTTGCCCTGGGACTTGGACATCTTCCGCCCCTCGCCGTCCACGACGAAGCCGTGGGTGAGGACGGATCGGTAGGGCGGCTTGTCGCGCGTGCCGACGGCCTCGAGGAGAGAGGAGTGGAACCAGCCGCGGTGCTGGTCCGAGCCCTCGAGGTACATGTCGGCCGGCCAGCGGAGATCGGCCCGGGTCTCGAGCACGGCCGCGTGGCTGCAGCCGGAGTCGAACCACACGTCGAGGATGTCCGTCTCCTTGCGGAAAGAGACCCCGCCGCAATTGGGGCAGACGGTGCCGGGGGGCAGGAGGTCGGCCGCCTCGCGCGCGTGCCACTCGTCGGCGCCGCGGCCGGCTCTCATGATGGCCGCCACGTGCTCCACGAGGGGCTCGTCCAGCAAGAGCCCGTCGCAGGCCTGGCAGTAGAAGGCGACGATGGGCACGCCCCAGACCCGCTGGCGGGAGATGACCCACTCGGGACGATGCGCCACCATGTTGAAGATGCGCTCCTCGCCCCAGGGCGGGATCCACCGGACGTCGCGCCGGATGGCGTCCAGCGCCTTCTGCCGGAGGCCCGTCTGATCGAGGGCGATGAACCATTGCTCGGTGGCGAGGAAGAGCGTCGGATTCTTGCAGCGCCAGCAATGCGGGTAGGTGTGCTCGAACGGGACCGATGCCACGAGCGCCCCCACGCTCCGCAGATGCTCGATGATCCTGGGGTTGGCCTCCCACACCGTGAGCCCGGCGAAGTGCGTCACCTCTGCCCTGAACCGGCCGTCGTCGTCCACCGGGTTGTAGACCTTGAGCCCCGCCTTGCGCCCAAGCTCGTAGTCTTCCTCCCCATGGCCGGGAGCGATGTGGACGAGCCCCGTGCCGGTGTCCATGGCGACGAAGTCCGCGGGGATCACCGGCACGTCGCGCTCGAGCCAGGGGTGGCGCGCCAGGGTGCCCGCGAGCGCCTCGCCCGACACCGCGAGCCCCGTGGCCGCGGCGCGGCCCCGCACTCCATCGAGCTGGCCGACCGCGCCGGCCAGGGCGCGGGCCACGATGAGCCACTCGCCGCCGACCTCGAGCGCGGTGTAGGTCTCGCCGGGGTGAATCGCGAGGGCGAGATTGGCCGGGAGCGTCCAGGGCGTCGTGGTCCAGATGGCGAGGGAGGCCGTCCGACCACCGAGCGCCTGAGCCAGTGCCGGGCTGGGCGCCTTCACGGGGAACTTCACGTACACCGACGGGGTCGTCTGGCCCTCGTACTCGACTTCCGCCTGGGCCAGCGCCGTCTTGCAGTGCATGCACCAGTGCACGGGCTTGAGCCCCTTGTAGACCATGCCGCGGCCCACGAAGCGCCCGAACTCCCTGACGATGGTGGCCTGGTATGCCGGCTCCATGGTGATATAGGGGTGCTTCCAGTCGCCGAAGACGCCCAGCCGCCGGAACTCGTCCCTCTGGATGTCGATGAACTTGGCGGCGTACTCGCGGCAGCGACGGATCTTCTCCACGGGGTCCATGGCGCGGCGCACGTCGAGCGAGGCCGTGTCGAGCCCCAGCTCCTTGTCCACCTGATGCTCGATGGGCAGGCCGTGGCAGTCCCAGCCCGGGACGTAGACCGCGTTCTGCCCGAGCATGGTGCGGGACTTGACGATGAAGTCCTTCAAGATCTTGTTGAGGGCCGTGCCCATGTGGATGTGGCCATTGGCGTAGGGCGGCCCATCATGCAGGATCCAGAGCGGGCGCTTGGCCGAGACCTGGCGGATCTTGGCGTAGATGTCGGTGGCCTCCCAGCGCTCGAGGATCTCCGGCTCGAGCTTCGGCAGGTTGGCCTTCATGGGGAAGGCGGTTTTCGGCAGGTTGAGCGTGCCCTTGTAGTCCATAGAGGCTGAAACGTAACACCCGTGGGGGTTTACGGTCAAGGAAACCCCCGGCGGCGGCGGAGTGCCGCTACCGCGGCGTCAGCGTGACGATGCCCGCCGCGTTGTCGATGTTGACCGTGAACCGGTCGAGGAAGTCCCGGCCGAGGAGGCCATCGCCTTGCCCCAGCTCCGAGTCGTGGGAGACCACGCGGATGGGGCCCGCCGTGGCACCCGCCACCTCGATGCTGTCCACCACGACCAGGAGCGCGTCGGCCGTCCCCGTGACGCCCCTGATGGAGCCACGCAGCGCGCTCCGGCTGCTCACGCCCAGCTGCGCGAGCACCCGCGGACTGATGGTCGTCACGGAGGCGCCCGTGTCCAGCATCAGCTGTGCGCTCCCGGTATCGTTGATCCGGGCGCTGACCCAGATGGGCTGGCCGGGGGTGAAGCGGATCTGGGCGGTGCCGGACGGCGTGGCCGAGCCGGCGGGCTTGAGCTCGGGGGGGGCCGCCGGGAAGCTGAGCAGTCGAGGGCTGTCCCGATACTGCTGGGGCACGCTGTCGAGCCCCTGGCCGTAATGGACCTGGCCTCTGTCGTCGGTCCAGCGGTACATCTGGGCGGAGGCCGCGGGCACGATCCCCAGCACGGCGAGGAGCAGAGCCAGCGAGAAGAGAGTCAGGCGCCTCATCGCGCGACGATTATACCTCGTCGCTACGGCTGGCTCAGGATCACGACGCGCTCCCTGGGGTCGAGGGTGACGGTGAAGCGGTCCAGGAAATCCCGGCCGAGGAGGCCATCCCCCTGCGTCATGGATGCGTCGTGGGCCAGGATCCACAAGGGCCCCGCCTTGGCCGCCCCGACCTCGATGCTCTCGAGCTGGACAACCAGCGCCTGGGCGGTCCCGGTGACGCCCCTGACCTCGGCTGGCCGCGCGCGGCTCATGTCCACCCCGAGAGCCGACAGCGCGCGCGGGGTGATCGTCGTCGACGAGGCGCCGGTGTCGAGGATGAGCCGGACGCTGCGGCCACCGTTGATGCGGGCGTCGACCAGGATCGGGCGGCCGGGGACGAATGGGATGCGCGTGCTGCCACGAGCGGCGGGCGTCGTGCCCGAAGGCGGCTCCGTCCTGGAAGGTGGCGGCGCCTCGGGGTAGCCCAGCAGCTTGGCTCCCCGGCGGTAGCGCTCCGGCACGCTGTCGATCCCCTGGGTGAAGTGCACCTCGCCGCGCTCGTTCGTCCAGCGGTAGAGCTGGGCGCCGGCCGGCGCCGCGCCGGCGGCACAGAGGACGAGCGTGAGCGTCACCCTGAGGAGGGCTCGACGGGTGATCCGGCACCCCCTGCGATCCGGTGCGAGTTGCGGGCAGATCATAGCCTCACGCCGGCTGCCCCGCCAGCGGCCCGCAGGGGCGTGGCGCCGCGCCCCATCGGTTCCACGGCGTCTCGTAGACCACCATCTCGTCCGCTCCCGCCACCGTGTTGTGCTCGAGCCTCACCCGGTGCAGCGGCGTGAACTCCGCCGTCATGGCCGCGATCCGCGGGAACCACGCGGGGAAGACCACGAGGAAGTCGGGACAGGCGCGCCCGAGATAGCGCAGCACGCCGGCCTCGCCGGCCTTGCGGTACGGGATGATGGATGGTGTGACGAGCCCCATCACGTCCACGACCTCGCGGCGGGAGATGAAGGCGATGGCGCCCACGTCGTTGAGCGCCACCCGCGCCTCCCGCGGCGTGTGGCCCGCGACCCACCGGCCGAGCTCCACCTGCATCGCGTTGATGTTCTGGACGGCCCAGCCGTAGCGTGAGGCCGCGGGCCAGATGGTCCAGAGCGAGGCGCCGACCAGGAGGATCGCCACGGCGGCGCGGGCCTGGACGAAGAAGCGGCCGCGCAGAAGGCCGAGCGCGGAGACGGCCACGGCGATGGCGAGCGGCAGGAGATGGATCGAATACCGGCCCTCCTGGAAGGCGGGCCCGCGGTACGGGGCCAGGAGCGCCATGCCGACGGGGTGAGCCACGAGCACCGCCGCCGGGAGCACGGCGGCCCGGCCGCCACGCTGCCAGAGCAGCCAGAGCCCCGGCAGCAGCAGCACCGGCGTTAGGAGATTCACCGAGCCCAGCCAGCGGACCCACTCGACCAGAAAGCGGGAGGGGCGCGTTGCGAGCGCCGTCGCCAGAGGCTCGCGGCTGCCCGCCAGATAGCCGATGAGCCCGCCCTCGATCTTGGCCGTCGCCGTGGCGGGCAGTGGCAGCCCGGTCGTCACCAGGTTGAAGGCGACCCAGGGCGCCACAATGAGCCCTGCAGTCACGGCGAAGAGCATGGTCCGCCGCGGCGTGAGCCGTCCCGCCGCCCAGACGAGCGGCAGCAGGAGCACCGATTCGGGCCGCGCGAGGACGGCCAGCGCCAGGAGCGCCGCCGCGGCGCCGTCCCGGCCCATCGAGTGGGCGAGGAGCCCTCCCGTGACGAGCAGCGCGGCCAGCGAGACCTCCATGCCCGACAGCGCTCCCCACGCAAGCGGTCCGGCCAGAGCCGTCAGGGCACCGGCCAGCAGGCCGAGCCCCTCGTGCCCCGTGAAGCGCCCGGCCAGGACGCCCGCCAGGAGCGCCGTGAGCAGGGCTGCCGCCACGCCCAGCGCCTTGGCGAGCAGGGGCTCGCTCCCGGCCAGCGCGAAGGTGCCGCCCAGCAGCAGCGTCCAGAGGGGCGCGGTGGAGCCGGACACGTGGACGCCGGGATTGTAGACGAAGCCGTGCCCCTCGGCCAGGTTCCGCGCGAAGTGGAAGTGAATCCAGGCGTCGTCGAGGGGAAAGCCGCTGCCCCCGGCGAGCTGGCGCTCCCGCACGAGGAAGACCCCGAGGGCGAGGGCCAGCGAGAGCGCGATCGCGAGCGAGCGGCGGCTCACGTCCTGTCGCGCACGAACGTGTAGCCGGCGTGCTCGACGGGTCTGCGGCCCAGCGGGAGCACGTAGAGGTAGCGCCCATACGGCAACGGGATCTCCACCAGCCCGCGCGGGCGGGGGCGCGAAGGATCCCAGTGATCCACGAACCAGACGAGCTGCTTCACCCGGCGGGGCACCGAGACGAGCGTGCCGGGCGAGAGGATCATGGTCGCCGAGGACTGCGGCGCGTAGAAGCCACGTGACTCCTCGCCCAGGGAGATCTGGTAGATCGCGTACTCCGGCATGTAGAACATCGCGTGGCGCAGCCACGGGTACGAACGCGGGTTCCCCAGCTCCGTGAGCAGCGCCGTGTCCGACGGGTCGTAGACCGCGCGGATCGTCTCCACATACGTCCGGATCACCGCCTCGTGCTCGCGCAGGGCCGCCGCCGTCCGGCTCATGATCCAGTCGGAGGCCTCGTCGCGGGCGCGCCACACCCAGCTCTCGCCGGTGCGGTTGTGGAACTCGCGCGGCGCCGGCCGGGCGCTGACGAAGAAGCCGGTGTTGACCAGCAGGAGCGGGGCGAGGGTGGCCAGCGCCACCGCCCAGCGCCACTGCGGGCGCCTCAGGCGTGCTGACCACGCCGCCACGAGCTCGGCCAGCACGCGGCTCAGGAGCACCACGAGCGCCGGCAGGAAGGTGAGCACATAGCCGGCCTGGCCGAAGTGCACGAGCGTGTAGAAGGCCGCCGGGGGCGCCACCCACGCCAGGAGGAACCACTCCTGCCTGCCCCAGCCTCGCCGGCGCGCGTAGTAGGGCAGCGCCAGGACGGCGAGCCCGAGCGGTCCAAGACCCACGGCCACCGACTCGAGCACGTGGCCCGTCTGCCGGAGCGTGGTGTCCAGATCGCCGCCCAGCACGGAGGTGGGGAGCACCACCGAGCCGTAGAGCTGGGTGGACGCGGCCAGGTACGCGCGCCAGCCGCCGGAAAGCCACACGAGCGGGAGAAACCACACCAGCACCGCCCCTGCCAGGACGGTCCCGGCCGCGGCGAGCCGGCGCGCCGAGCGGGCCCCAACGAGCGCACATCCGAGCCAGAGCGGGAAGAGCAGCACGAGCACCGACTGGCGCATCCCGCCCACGAGACCGAGCACCACCGCACCCGCGTAGAGATGAGTTGCGCTGCCCCCGAGGGTGCGGTACGCCAGCAGCGCCACCAGCGAGGCCCCGAAGGCCTCGCCCGCATAGGTGAGCCCCACCGAGCCGTAGAACCAGAAGAGCGGACTGCCCGCCAGGAGCGCGGCGGCGGCCGTCGCCGTGAACCGGTCGTACAGGGTCCGCGCGAGCCAGTACACCGTGAAGGTGGTCGCGGCGCTGAAGAGCATGGCGAGCGTGACGTAGGCCTGGGTGGGATCGCCGAGCGTAGCGTTGACCAGCCGGCCCAGTCCCACGTAGAGGAGATACCCCGGGGGGTGAGGCTGGTGCTTCGAGATGTCGAACTCGTGGAGCGCCAGCGCGAACTGCACCGCGTCCCAGTTGTAGAGCATGCGCGCCCGGTACGGCCAGCGCGAGAGGAGCGTGAGGAGCGCGAGCCCGAGGGCCGTCCACAGATCGGCGTGCCGGCCCCCCGCCTGCGCCAGCGCGGGTCTGGAGGTCCGGAGGCCATGGATGACCGCCGCGCGCACGCGGCGGATCACCCCTGCGCCCACACGCGATCGGCGGCGCCGAAGATCCCGGCCGAGTCGCCGAGTCCCGCTCGCACCACGCGAACCTCACGGGACACGACGGTGGTGCGGTCCCGCACCTGCCGCGCGAGTGACTCGGCCAGCGCCGGCACCGTGGTCATCACGCCGCCGCCGAGCACGAGGAGCTCCGGGTTGAGCAGCGTGACGTAGTTGGCCAGCGCCATGCCGAGATACCGCTCGGCGTCCTGCCACAGCTCGCGCGCGAACGGATCGCCCGTCTCGGCGGCGCGCGCCACCAGCGCCGCGGTGAGGCGGGCGGGCTCGCGCCCGGTGTCCTCGCCGAGCGAGGTGACGGTGCCGGTCGCCAGCGCCGACTGGAGCCGGCGCACGAAGCCGGAACCGGAGGCGTAGGCCTCGACACAGCCCCGCTGCCCGCAGGGGCATGGCAGGCCGTCCATCACCACCTGCGTGTGACCGATCTCCCCCGCGGCGTTGGTGAACCCGCGCAGGAGGAGACCGTCCATGACCGCCCCGGAGCCGACACCCGTGCCGACGAAGACCGCGATCAGGCTCTGCACGCCGCGGCCCGCGCCAAAGCGGTACTCGCCCCAGGCGGCGGCGCGCACGTCGTTCTCCACGTAGGTCGGCAGGCCGAAGGCGGACTCGATCTCGTCGCGCAGCGGCACGTCCCGCCACTCGAGGTTCGGCGCGTAGACGACGGCGTGGGTCTTGGGATGGATCATCCCCGCGGCGGCGATGCCGATGCCGGTCACGCGGGAGCGGTCGGTGGAATCCAGGAGCTGGGAGAGGACACGCTTGAGGTTGGCGAGGACGCCGGCCGGCCCCTTCCAGGCCTCCGTCTGCATCTCGAGGCGGCCGGCGAGCTGACCCGACTCGGAGAGGAGCCCGCCGCGCAGTTTGCTCCCGCCGAGGTCAATTCCGACGGCGTAGCGGTCGGCGGGCATGAGCGGCGGCGGGGGCGGCGGTGAAGGTGAAGAAGAGGGAACGGTCAGACCTTCTTCTCTTCGTCCTTCTTGGTCGCGGAGCTGCCGTCATCCTTGAGCTCGGCGACGCCCTTCTTGAACTCCTTCACGCTGGACCCCAGGGAGCGGGCCAGATCCGGCAGCCGCTGGGCCCCGAAGAGGATGAGCACGATGACGAGTATGATCAGCAATTCCTGATATCCCAGACCGAACATGGCGGGACTCCTTTCCTTGTGCCGAAGCGATCTCACCCTAACCTGGGCGGGGAGGGTTGTCAACGCGCCGTCGCGCGGGGTACTGGGTCAATTTGCTTCGCCATACTTCGTTACTCGGTCGCCAGCGACGCTCAACGTACAGGGAGTACGCCTCGTGTCGCTGGCTCCCTCGTGCCTCGTCTGGCTCGCAACTTGCCCCAGTACCGAGGGCCAAATTGACCCATTACCGTGCGCGGAGCCGGGGGCAGGGCTCCCGCTGAGATCCGTGGTGTTCCGGGGTCGACGCGGGGCCCTGCCCCCGGCTCCGCGCGAGCGGGCCTTGAGACGTTACCCGCCGCGGAGGACGCGGCGCTCACCCTGGCGGACAGTCACCCGCTGGGCGTCGAAGTACTCCATCAGCGGAATGGCGTACTTCCGGCTGACGCCCAGGAGATCCTTCATGTCGGCGGGCCCGATCTCCTTCTTCTCCCGCAAGTGGGCCACCAGCTTGTCCTGGATCCCGTGGAGTGCCTCGGCGTGGAAGTACAGCGACTCCTTGACGCGCACCAGCCGTCCATCCGCCACGAGGAGGTGGAAGAGCTCGTGCTTCTCGGTGCCCTTGATGCCGGAGCGGCCGAGAGCCTCCTCGGGGCTCGGCGGGGCGGCGCCGGCGCGGCGGAACTCGGCCTCGATCCCGTCCACGACGTGCTGCTGCTCGGGACTGAGCCGGATCGCGTGGGCGCCGAGGCGCACCTGGTCCCGCTCGCTTCGCACCACGCCCTCCGCCTCGAGCACCGACAGGAGCTGGGAGAAGACGCGCTCCTGGGCGTTGCCCGCCCGGCTGCGCAGCTCCTCACGCGAGATGCCGCCGCGGAGCGGGTTCTCCCGGTGGAAGGTCTCGAGGAGCGCGAGGGTTTCCTCGCGGAGGCGGTCGCTGGCGTCGCGCTGGATGTACCACTCGCGGTCCACCGCCACCACGGCGCCGGACTGCTGGAGCGCCTCGAGCAGCCCCCGGAGACGGTCGGGGCCGACGGGCGTCCGGGCCGGCAGATCGGCCAGGCGGAGCCCGGCAGCGCCCGCCTGCTTGAGGTGCTCCTCGAGCACCTGGGCGGGGCTCCCCTTTTCCAGCACCTCGAGATGGGCCAGGAGCGCCGGGGCCTTCCGCTTGAAGCGCGGCGGGGCGACGTCGAGCAGGGTGCCGCCCCCGATGGTCACGATGGGCGAGTAGGTGCGGATCACGTAGCGGTCACCCGGCAGGGCGACGATCGGCTTCTCCAGCCGGAAGCGGCCGTACGTGGTGCGCCCCTGCGGGAGCTCCATCTGGCCCACGAGGAGCACGCGCGCCATCACCTCCTGGGTCCCCACGTGGAAGCGCACCCGATCGCGCGTCCGGAGCGGGCGCGGCGCGTCCTCCAGGAGCTCGAGCGTCGCGTCCAGCAGGAGCGTGGGCAGCAGCGCGCCGGGCGGCGCCAGCACATCCCCGCGCTCGATGGCGGCCCGGTCCACGCCCTGGAGGTTCACGGCCGTGCGCTGTCCCGCCTGGGCCCGCGCGACGGCGTGACCATGAACCTGCAGGCCCCGCACCCTGGACGACAGCCCCCGGGGATAGACCTCGACACGCTCGTCCACCGCGATGCGCCCGGCCGTGAGCGTGCCCGTCACCACCGTGCCGAAGCCCTTCACGGTGAAGACGCGGTCGATGGGCAGGCGCGCGGTCTGGTCGGTGGCCTTGGGCGGAACCTCACGCCCGAGCGTCACGAGGGCCGCCCGCAGCTCGGTGAGACCTTCGCCCGTCTTGGACGACACCGGCACGATCGGGCAGGCGTGGAGGAAGGTGCCCTCGAGCAGGCGGGCCACGTCCTCGCGCACCAGCTCGATCCAGTCCGGCTCCGCCATGTCGGTCTTGGTGAGCGCCACGAGCCCGGTCTTGATACGGAGGAGCTGGCAGATGGCCAGGTGCTCCCGTGTCTGGGGCATCACGCCCTCGTCGGCCGCGATGACCAGCAGGGCCAGGTCGATGCCGCCGACGCCGGCGAGCATGTTCTTGACGAAGCGCTCGTGGCCGGGCACGTCCACGATCTCGATGGTGAGCCCGTCCGGCTCCTCGAGGAAGGCGAAGCCGAGGTCGATGGTGATGCCGCGCGCCTTCTCCTCGGGCAGGCGGTCGGTGTCCGTGCCCGTGAGCGCCTTGACGAGCGAGGTCTTGCCGTGGTCGATGTGTCCCGCCGTCCCCACCACGACGTGCTTCATCTACAGGGAGGAGACGGCATGGGCGAGGGCGGGGATGTCCCCCGGGAGGACGGTGCGGCAGTCCAGCAGGAGCCGGTCGTCCAGCAGCCGGCCGAGCACGGGTGGCCGGGCCGCCCGCAGCCCCTCGTCGAGGCTCTGGGCCGGCCGCGAGGCGGTGCCCAGCGCCAGGGCCGCCGTCGGCAGATCCAGCGTGGGCAAGGCCCCCCCGCCCACCTGGGAGTGCGCCTCGACAACCCGCGCGCCCAGGGCCCGCTGCACCTCGGCCGGGATGCGGCGCAGCAGCCCTCGGGCGCGCCGGCGGATCCCGGCCAGGGGCTCGGTCAGCATGCGCAGCGTCGGAATCGTCTCGAGCGCCGTCCCCGCCTCGTAGGCGTACAGCGTCGCCTCGAGCGCCGCGATGGTGAACTTGTCGATGCGGAGCGCGCGGTTCACCGGGTTCTGGGCGAGCCGCTCGATGAGGTCGGCGCGCCCCACCACGATGCCCGCCTGGGGCCCACCGAGGAGCTTGTCCCCGGAGAACGAGACCAGGTCCACGCCCGAGGCGACCACCTCGGGCACCGTGGGCTCATGGGGAAAGCCGTAGGGCCGCAAGTCCACGAGGCAGCCGGAGCCCAGGTCCTCCATGACCGGGATGCCGCGCGCCCGGCCCAGCTCGACCAGCTCGCGGGAGGACACGGCGGCGGTGAAGCCCACCACGCGGTAGTTGGAGGTGTGCACCTTCAGGATGAGGCCCGTCTCCGGGCCGATGGCACTGACGTAGTCCTTGAGGTGGGTGCGGTTCGTCGTGCCCACCTCGCGCAGCACGGCGCCGGAGCGGCGCATGATGTCCGGGATGCGGAACTCGCCGCCGATCTCGATGAGCTCGCCGCGGGACACGATCACGTCCTTGCCCCGCGCCAGGCTCTCGAGCACCAGGAGCACGGCCGAGGCGTTGTTGTTGACGACGAGCGACGCCTCCGCCCCCGTGAGGCGGCGGAGGAGGCCGGCCACGTGGCTGTACCGCGAGCCGCGCTCCTTCGTGGCGATGTCCATCTCGAGGTTGCAGTAGGCGGCGGCCACGCGGAGAAGCCGCTCCTGGGCGAGCGGCGACAGGAGGGCGCGCCCCAGGTTGGTGTGGAGCACGACGCCCGTGGCGTTGATCACGGGCCCGAGCGAGAAGGCGCCCGCACGCGTGAGCTGCGCGACCACGCGGCGGCCGATCCCGAGCGCGTCGGCCGGCGCGCTCGGCCGCTCCCCTGCCCCGAGGAGCCGCCGCCGCTCCTGGGCGAGCGTCTCGCGCACCGCCTCGGTCACGCGCCGCCGCGGCATGCCGCGGATCGCGGGCTCGGACTCGAGCCAGATCAGGATAGCGTCCACCGACGGCAGGCTCCGGAGCGCGGCCTGGAGTCCCGCGCCGCCCGTCCCCCTACCCTCCCGCGGCAAGGCCCGTCTCCACGCGCTCTTTGACCCGGGCGATCACCTCGTTCGCCTCCCGGCGGAGCGCCTCCACCCCGACACTGCCCGCCGCGGTCTTGAGGAGGCGGCGCACGGCCTCCTCGGTCAGCCCCGCCCAGAGCTCGTCGAGATCCCTCGGCGAGAAGCCCTGCCCCTTGAGCGCCGTCGTCCACTCGCGCGCCAGCTCGTGGACCAGGCGGTCCCGTTCCAGCGCCAGACGCCGCGCGCGCTTGATCAGCTCCGGCAGCCGGGGCGCCACGAGGCGCCTACTCCTTCACCAGGCGCCGTACCGCGTCCACCAGATTCGCCTCCCAGCGCCCGGTGGAGGCGCAACGGTACACCGGGTCGGAGCGGAGCTTGCCCGAGTCGCCGCGGCGATGGGCCTGCGTCCGCATCTTCGCGTTGACCTGGATGTCGGTCGTGGTGCCGCCATTGGACTGGACGAATACGGTGAACGTCACCAGGGCCTCGCCCTCGAGACCCACGGCCCCCAGCCGGCCGCAGTCGGCGAAGACACCGATCGGCGAGACGATGTCGTCGGAGGAGATGACGCCCGAGTCCTTCGCCACGGTGCGGAGCGGCACGTTGTCCGCGGCCAGCGCGCGGATCAGCGCCTTCCACGTGGCGTCGTAGGGCGCCTCCACCTGGTCGCGGTAGGGCGGCGGAAGAATGGGCGAGATGAAGAGGCGCGCACAGGCCCCGAGCGCCATCACGGTCAGCGCGGTCAGCGCCAGGATCGCCAGAGACGAGGGACGGGGGGACCCTCTCATGCGGCCATTTTACCTCTTGTGGTGGTCGATTCCGCGATACGCCTTGATGAAGCGCTGGATCCGCGCCTGGTCGACCTCCTCGAAGGCGTCGATCCGCGTCCACGCGGTCAGGGCGATGCGGGTCTTCATGCCCGGATACGGCGCGAGGATCACGTGGTCGCGGTGCTGCGACACGATGGCGCGAAGCTTGTCCACCAGATCCGGGCACGGGGTCGGGCAGGCGTACTGGACCATGACGCCGCCGTCCTCGAGGTTGTGCACCTGCAGCTCCTTGGCGATCGGCGAGGTATGGACGCCCCACGGCGCGAGGTAGGGCAGGTGCGGGCCCGAGGTGGGCGGATCGGAGTTGTAGGGCACGTGCGGCTCGCTCTCGGTCTGGACGTGGAGGTTGCCCTGGTCCGGCATCTCCACGCCCGGCCGGTCCGCCCCCGCCTGGTAGCCGAGATACCCGACCACCACCGCCACGATGATCGCCGCTGCGACGCCGATGATCCAGCGGCGCTGCCGCCGCCTGGCGCGCGAGGGCCGCGCGAGCCGGTCAGCGGGTTGCGTCTTGTCCGTCGCCATGGTTGCTCGCTCCTCGGAGTCCGTGTGGCGGAAGCGTGTGGGAGTCGAACCCACCTCCGACTTGTCTAGAGCCGGACACCGGATTTGAAGTCCGGGGCG
>MGBT01000153.1 GCA_001788395.1 Candidatus Rokubacteria bacterium GWA2_70_23 | reverse complement strand
CCTCGGGTTCATCCGGGTCATGCCGTCGCTCTCCATCGTGGAGGTGAAGGAGGTGCTCCCGCATCCCCTGAAGCACGGCACCCACGGGGGAGGACACTAGCATGGCGACCGCGACCGCCAGCGCGAACGTGCTGGGCGTCTTCGCCCACGTGGACACCACGCTGCACGCCATCCGCGCGCTGCGGCAGCAGGGCTTCTCGGAGCTGACGGTGTACACGCCGGTGCCGGTGGAGGAGATCGAGGAGGAGGTGGACAAGGGCCGGCCCTTGAGCCGGGTGCGCCTGTTCACCCTGATCGGCGGGCTCACGGGCACCGTCACGGGCTTCTTCCTCACCATCTGGTCGTCGCTCAAGTGGGAGCTCGTGACCGGCGGCAAGCACCCGGTCTCGATCCCGCCCTTCGTCATCATCGGTTTCGAGCTGACGATCCTGTTCGGGGGGCTCTCGACCCTGCTGGCCCTGCTGATCCTGGGCCGCCTGCCGAGGCTCCGACCGTCGCCGACCTACGACCCGCGCTTCACGCTGGACCGCTTCGGTGTCGCGGTGGCGTGCCCGCCCGACAGGGCCGAGGCGGTCACGGCGCTCCTGACGGCATCCGGGGCGGAGGAGGTCCGGCGATGATGAAGTACGTGTTCGGGCTGGTGTTGCTGGTGGTGGGCGGCGTCGTGGCCGTGCAGGGCGGGGTCCTCGTGATGCGCTGGAACGACAACATGACGCAGACGGCGCGGGTCATGCCGGGCGAGCGGGCTTTCGCGATGCCGGCGGGCAGCGTGCCGCGCTCGGGCGGCGAGCTGTACTACCCCAAGGAAGAGCGGGAGGCGGCCGCTGCGCGGAAGAACCCGGTCCCGGCCACCCTCGAGTCGGTGACGAAGGGGGGCGCGCTCTACGTCGTTTACTGCACCCCGTGCCACGGCGCCGCCGGCAAGGGCGACGGGCTGGTGACGCCCAAGTTCGTGCCGCCGCCAGATCTCACCAACGCGGACCTCCAGAAGGGCCGCACCGACGGCTACTGGCAGAGCTATCTCGGCGTGGGCGGCGCGATCATGCCCTCCTACGGCGAGGCGCTCTCGCCCGAGGAGCGCTGGCACGTGGTGAACTACGTGAGGAGCCTGGCGCAGAAATGACCCCGACAGCCTCGACCGCACAACCTCCGCAGGGGTCGCAGGCGGTCCTCGTCGCGCTCGCCGTGGCGGGCGCCGCCGCCTTCGTCTACGGCATCATGCAGCCCCAGCCGACCCGCGCCTGGGGGATGTACCTGGTCAACCTCCTCTTCTGGTCGAGCCTGGCCATCACGGGGCCGGCGCTGGCCGGGATGATGCAGCTCACCGAGGCGCGCTGGTCCCCGAGCGTGAAGCGGATCGCGCTGACCACGGCCGGCTTCCTGCCGATCTCGTTCGTCCTCTTCCTGATCCTCTTCGCCGGTCGGTCGGTGCTCTACCCGTGGGTGACGACGCCTGTGCCGGTGAAGGCGGCCTGGCTCAACGTGCCCTTCATGTCGCTCCGCATCGGTCTCGGCGTGGCGCTGCTCTACTGGGTGGCGCTTCGCTTCTCCCGGGCGGTGTTCGACGAGCAGCCGGGCGCCGCCGACAGCGCCGAGGCCCGCAACCGCCGCAACCGGCTGGCCACCGCGCTCCTGGTCCTCTTCGTGGTGGTGCTCTCGCTCTGGGGCTTCGACCTGGTGATGTCCCTCGATCCCAAGTGGTACAGCGGGCTCCTGGGCGGCTACTACGTGGTCAGCACGCTCTACACGGGCTTCGGCCTCGTGGCGTTCCTCACCATCCGCGCCAACGCCCGCGGGCTCACCAGCGTCTCGCCGTCCGCCATCCAGGATGTGACGAAGCTCACCTTCGCCATGTGCGTCATGTGGATGTACTTCTTCTTCTCGCAGTACCTCGTGATCTGGTACGGCAACGTGCCCGTGGAGACCAAGTTCTTCCTGCGGCGCTTCTTCAATGACCCGTGGCGGACCATCGCCTTCGTCATCTTCATCGTGGGCTGGCTCGTCCCCTTCGGCTACCTGCTCAAGCGGCTCACGGGACGCCCGCCCACGGCCCACAAGCCGCTGGTCGTGATCCTCTTCATGGGATGGGCGGCCATCTTCCTCGAGCGGATCCTGCTGGTCTTCCCGGCGCTCTCGCCGGACGACGTCTTCCCGTTCGGCCTGATGGAGATCCTCATCACGGCGGGGTTCTTCGCGCTCTTCGCGCTCGGCCGCAACCGCTTCCTGTCCCGCTACGGGGCGCTCCTCAGCCAAGCCAAGTAGTCGCCCGGGCGCGGACGGCCTGATCCGCAGGGTGCCGCGCCCGGTGCTACACTGGCCGTGTGATCTCCGTCGAAGAAGCCCTCGACCGCATCCTCTCGCGCGTCTCCGTCCTCGGAGACGAGCGCGTGCCGCTGCTCGCAGCGTTGCACAGGGTCCTCGGCGAGACGGTGACGGCGGGCCTCGACATCCCGCCCTGGCCCAACTCGTCCATGGACGGCTACGCCGTGCGCAGCGCCGACACGGTGGGGGCGACCTTCGAGCGTCCCGCGCGGCTCACGCTCGGCGGGCGCGTGCCGGCCGGAGGCGTGGCCGAGCGGGCGCTCCGGGCCGGCGAGGCCTTCCGCATCTTCACCGGCGCGCCGCTCCCCGAGGGCGCCGACAGCATCATCCCGCAGGAGGACGTGACGGCGGATGGCGGCACGGTCGTGATCGGCCGTCTCGTGCCGCCCGGGGAGTGCGTGAGGCCCCGGGGCGAGGACATGCGGGCCGGGGACAGCGTGCTCGAGCGCGGGCGCGTGCTGGGGCCGGCCGAGATCGGCCTGCTCGCCACGCTCGGGCATCAGCCGGTGCGGGTGGTGCGGCGGCCGGTCGTGGGCATCCTCTCCACGGGCGACGAGCTCGTGGATCTGCCGGGCGCGCTCGGCCCGGGCCAGATTCCGAACTCGAACACCTACGCGCTGATGGCGCAGGTGCTCGAGGCCGGCGGCGAGCCCGTGAGCCTGGGCATTGCGCGCGATCGGCTGGACGACATCGCCGAGCGGCTCTCCTGGGGGCTCGGCTGCGATCTCCTCGTCTCGTCCGCAGGCGTGTCCGTGGGCGACCACGATCTCGTCAAGGCGGCGCTCGGGCGGCTCGGGGCCGAGCAGCACCTGTGGCTGGTCGACATGAGGCCGGGGAAGCCCGTGACGTTCGCGACCATCCCCGCGGGAGCCAAGGGCGCCTTGCCGGTGTTCGGCCTGCCGGGCAACCCGGTGTCCGCCATGGTCACCTTCGAGCTCTTCGTCCGTCCGGCCATCCTGCGGGTGGGTGGCCACGCGCGGCTGTCGCGTCCCGTGATCTCTGCGCGCGCGCTCCTGCCGATCCCCAATCCGGGGCGCCGCCGCGGCTATCTGCGGGTGACGGTGACGCGAGGGGACGGCGGATTCGGCGCGCGGCTCACGGGCGAGCAGGGCTCGGGGATCCTGCGCTCCATGGTCGCCGCCGACGGTCTGGCCATCGTCCCCGGAGCTACGACGGTGGGGCGGGGCGAGGACGTCCGGGTGATGCTGCTCAGGGAGCTCTGAGGTAGAGCGCCCAGACGGCCAGCCAGGCGCCGAGCGCCATCGAGGCGAAGGTGACCAGGCTGCCGACGCTGAGCGTGGCGGAGTTGGTCAGTCCCTGATTGATGTTGCACCCCTCGGCGAGAAGGGCCGCGCCGCCCATCAAGAGCCCTCCCCCGAAGAGCTTCAGGAGGCTCCACCCCGGAGGCAGCTTCCAGCGGAAGTCGCCAGCCCGCCAGGCTCCCGCGAAGGCGCCCACGGGCACGCCGAGCAGCATCGCCATGCTCCAGGTGACCTGGGTCGGGTATCCCACGAGCGGGTAGGTGAGCAGGTACCCCGTGTTGGACGCGAACGTGATGCCGGCGGGACGGCTCCCGAAGCCGGAGGCCCACCAGCCCGCTGCGATCATCACCCCGACGGCGATCCCCGTCACCGGCCACGACCACTTGCCGTGCTCGGGTTGGGCTCGCTCACGCTCGCCCGGATTCCCATATCCGCTCGCCTCGCCGCGGCGGCCGCGGCTCAGCTCGCCAAGCAGGGGCCGCGCCAGCCAGACGGCGGCGGAGGCTGCGAGCACCGCGATGACGACCCACGGCGAGACGCCGACGAGCCCGTGGAGCGTCGGCGCCGCACCGCCGAGGGTGACGGCCGGCGCTTGCAGCCACGTCCGCACCGGGGCCAGCACGCCGACGCTGACGGTGGTCGCGCCCATGGCGAAGCCGAGGAGCACGACGCAGGCCCCGATGGCGCCCTCACCGACGCGATACCACGTGCTCCCCGAGCAGCCGCCGGAGAGGATCATGCCGACCCCGAAGAGCCCCCCGCCCAGGATATTGGCGACCCAGCGGAACGGCCGGATGGGGACCTCGATGAGCCCGAGCGCCATGAGCGTGTGCACGCCGATCATGGCGACCAGGAGCGCCAGCACGTAGGCGCGGAGGATGGTGGCGTCTCCCATGAGGACGGCGTTGGACAGCGCGCGCGTGAGACAGAAGCCGCCTCGCTGGAGCACGTACCCGAAGAGGAGGCCGGTGAGCAGCGCCGAGACGTACAGGGCCCAGTTGACGTCGTCCATGGGCGCATGCTAGCCCGCAGCCACGGGTGTGTAAAGCGGTCCGATGAGCGCTTGCGCGAAGAGGCCCAACCGGGATGCGGAGTCATCCACGTTCAGGCGTCCCGATGAGCGCTTGCGCGAAGAGGCCCAACCGCGACGCGGGGTCCTCCACAGTCAGGCGACCCCGAGGTTTGACTTGTCTTCGGGGCGGGTGCTACCGTCCGGCTGTCATGCCGCGCGTCCTCCTCCATCCCAACTTCCGCCGGCTCGCCGGTTGCGCGCTCGTCGCGGGAGCGACGTGGGGCTGCGCGTCGGACGAGAGCGCGCGCCGCGCCGTCGCCGAGCTCGCCTCCGTGCAGAGAGAGCTCGCGGAGATGCGGGCGATGCACCAGGGGAACACGCGGGAGCTCGCCGAGCTCGGGTCGCGGATGCGCGGGCTCGAGAGCGAGGCGGCGGGCCTGGCGATGGAGATCAGGAGCGCGGCTCCCGAGCTGACCCGGGCGCGCGCGGCGCTGGAGGAGGCCGGCGCGGCCCTGCGGGCCCGCGTGACCCGGAGCGCTCCTCCCGCGCCGGCGCCCGCGCAAGCGCCGGAGGTGGCGCCCGCCGCGAGATCCGCGCCCGCCACCGAGCCGACCCCCGAGCGGCTCCACGCCAGCGCGATGGCGAATGTCCGGGCGCGCGAGCCCGGACAGGCGGTGCTCGAGCTCACCGATCTCATCGCGAGGTTCCCGCGACATCCGCTGGCCCCTGCCGCACAGCTCGGGATCGGCGAGGCGTACTACCAGCAAGGCGACTGTCGCCAGGCGCTCGTGGAGCTGCGGAAAGTGGTGGAGGGCTACCCCGCGAGCGCCCAGGTCGCGGACGCGCTCCTCAAGATCGGGCTCTGCCGCCGGTCGCTCGGAGAACCGGATGGCGCCACCGCTGCGTGGCGCCGGCTCGTGAGCGAGCATCCGCGGACGGATGCCGCCGCCCGCGCGCGCGCCCTGCTCGACGTGCGAAGCGGCGCCGCGCGCCGTTCGCGCTGATCCCGCCGCGGGGTCGCGCGCGTCCATTTCTTGACGCCCCTCGTCACGAAGGTATACTGAAGCGCGTTCTGTCATGAGCCACCGATGATGACGACGACACGTATCTATGCAGAGACACTGAGCGATGCCCGGCATCGCGCGTCCGCGTGGCGCGAGGAGATCGCCCGCGCCGCGGCGGCGCCCTCGGTGCGCGTCGTGAGCCCCGGGAACGCCGCGTTCCCGGGGCTCCTCGGCGAGATCCCGGATCCGCCGGCGTGCCTGCACGTCTGGGGACGCATCCTCGCCGAGGATGCGCTGGCGGTGGCCGTGGTGGGCTCGCGCCAGGCGACCCCCTACGGGATCGAGATCGCCGAGCGGCTGGGCTTCGATCTCGCGACGCGCGGCGTGACGGTGGTGAGCGGGCTCGCGCGCGGGATCGACAGCGCGGCCCACCGCGGCGCGCTCGAGGCGGGCGGGCGGACCATCGCCGTGCTGGGCTCCGGGCTCGACGCGATTTACCCGCCCGAGAACCGGCGGCTGGCGGCGCGGATCGCGCGGAGCGGGGCGGTCATCTCGCAGTTCGCGCGGAATGCGCGCGCGCTGCCACACCATTTTCCCGAGCGGAACCGGGTGATCGCGGGACTGGCGCTGGGCGTGGTCGTGGTGGAGGCAGCGGAGCGGAGCGGCGCGCTCATCACGGCCGGGCACGCCGCGGAGCTGGGGCGCGAGGTCATGGCGGTGCCGGGCCGGGTCACCTCCCCCACGAGCCGGGGCGCGCACCGCCTGCTCAAGGACGGCGCGGCGCCGGTGGAGGGCTGGGAGGACGTGATCGCCCAGCTGCCGGCGCGCTTCCGGGATTGCGTGAAGGTGGTGGCCGCGAGCGGCGCCCCCGCGGGCGCCGGCGCGGCGCCAGGGGACGATGAGCGGCGGCTCCTCGCGCTCCTGGGAGAGGAGCCGGCGGGCATGGACGACCTGATCATGCGCAGTGGGCTGCCGGCAGGCCGCGCGGCGGCACTGCTGCAGTCACTCGCACTCGATGGCTGGGTGCGGCAATTGCCCGGCGCGCGGTTCATCCGGGCGGGCCGCTCGTGAAAGGACGAGGAGAGAGCGTGGCGAAGCGCGCACTGGTGGTGGTGGAGTCGCCCACCAAGGTCAAGACGATCCAGAAGTACCTGGACTCGAAGTACATCGTCAAGGCCTCCATGGGCCACATCCGGGATCTGCCCAAGTCGAAGCTGGGCGTGGACGAGAAGAAGGGCTTCAAGCCGGACTACAAGGTCCTGCCGGCGAAGAAGAAGGTCCTGGACGAGCTGAAGAAGGCCGCGGAGAAGGTGGACGCGCTCTACATCGCGACCGACCCGGACCGCGAGGGCGAGGCCATCGGCTGGCACCTCGCCGCCGAGCTCGGGATCAGCAAGAGCAAGACCTACCGGATCATGTTCAACGAGATCACCGAGCGCGCGGTCAAGGCCGCCTTCCAGCGTCCGGGCAAGATCGACATGAACAAGGTGAACGCGCAGCAAGCGCGCCGGATCCTGGACCGCCTGGTGGGATACAAGCTCTCCCCGCTTCTCTGGGAGAAGATCCGCCGCGGGCTCTCGGCCGGACGCGTCCAGTCCGTGGCGGTGCGGCTCCTCACCGAGCGCGAGCGCGAGATCCAGGCCTTCGTGGCGGTGGAGTACTGGTCGCTGCACGCACGCCTCCTGGGCACGCACCCGCCGGAGTTCACGGCCACGCTCCGGGAGGTGCGCGGGGAGAAGGCGAGCCTGCCGTCCGAGCGGGAGACGGTGGCGGTGATGACGGCGCTCCACGGCTGCGAGTGGCGGGTCACGTCGGTCACGCGGGGCGAGCGGAAGCGGAACCCGGCGGCGCCCTTCACGACCTCAACGCTCCAGCAGGAGGCCGGCCGCAAGCTGCACTTCACGGCGAAGAAGACCATGATGCTCGCCCAGCAGCTCTACGAGGGCATCGAGCTCGGGGCCGAGGGCAGCGTGGGTCTCATCACCTACATGCGCACCGACGCCGTGCGCGTGTCGCAGGAGGCGCAGGCGGAGGCGCGCGACTGGGTGGGGCGCCGGCTCGGGCGCGAGTATCTCCCGGACGCGCCGCCGGTGTACCGGGCGAGGAAGAGCGCGCAGGAGGCCCACGAGGCCATCCGCCCGGCGTTCGTCGAGCAGGAGCCCAAGGCCGTGGCGCGCTTCCTCAGCCGAGACCAGCTGGCGCTCTACCGGCTGATCTGGGAGCGTTTCCTCGCGAGCCAGATGCTGCCGGCGGTGTACGACACCGTGGCGGCGGACATCCGGGCCAACGACTGCCTCTTCCGCGCCCAGGGCTCGACGCTGAAGTTCCAGGGCTTCATGGCCGTGTACGTCGAGTCGCGGGAGGAGGTCCCCGAGACGCAGGAGGACGAGGTCGAGACGGAGGCCGTGGTGCCCCCGCTCGTCGAGGGCGAGCGGCTCCGGCTCCGCGCGCTGGATCCCAAGCAGCACTTCACCCAGCCGCCGCCGCGCTACACGGAGGCCTCGCTGGTCAAGACCCTCGAGGAGCGCGGCATCGGCCGGCCGTCCACGTATGCGCAGATCCTCTCCACCATCCAGGAGCGGGAGTACGCGAGGCGGGAGAAGGGGACGCTCTTCCCCACCGAGCTCGGCATGCTGGTCACCGACTCGCTGGTGCCGCATTTCCCGGAAGTCATGGACGTGGAGTTCACGGCCGGGCTCGAGGAGTCGCTGGACAAGATCGAGGAGGGGGAGGCCGACTGGGTGGAGACGGTCGCCGCCTTCTACACCCAGTTCTCCAAGGACCTCGCTCGCGCCGGCAAGAAGATGGACGACGTCAAGAAGGGCACGGAGACGGGCGACGCCTGCCCCGACTGCGGCAAGCCCATCGTGGAGAAGTGGGGGCGCTTCGGCAAGTTCCTCGCGTGCTCCGCCTATCCCGAGTGCACGTACACGAAGGATCTCGGCGGCGGGCGGGTGAAGGTGGCCGACGAGCCCACGGAGGAGATCTGCCCCACCTGCAGCAAGCCCATGGTCATCAAGCATGGGCGCTTCGGGAAATTCATCGCGTGCTCCGGCTATCCCGCGTGCAAGACCACCAAGCCGGTGCCGCTCGGGATCGGCTGTCCCCAGCCGGCCTGCGGCGGTCAGCTCGTGGAGCGGCGGACCCGGAAGGGCCGGACCTTCTACGCGTGCACCAACTACCCGCAATGCACCTTCTCGGTGTGGACCCGGCCCATCCCGGAGCCCTGTCCCAAATGCGCCGCGCCCTTCCTGACCGAACGGATTGCCCGGGGCGGCAGGACCACCCGCGCCTGTGTTCGCGACGAGTGCGGGTACAAGCAGGAGGTCGGCCCCGCTGTCGCCTGACGGGCCGCGCGCCAGTCACCGTGAGCCAGCAGGTGTCCGATCCCGTCGCGGCGTTCCTCGCCTATCTGGAGGCCGAGCGAGGCGCCTCGCCCCACACCCTCAGGGGCTACGCGGTCGACCTCGCGGAGTTCCAGCACTTCCTCCGGGAGCAGGGCGTCCGCGGGCTCACGGAGGTGGACGCGCGGCTCCTGCGGGCGTATCTGGTGCGGCTCTATCAGCGGCGGCTCGCCAAGAGCAGCATCGCGCGCAAGCTGGCCTCGGTGAGGAGCTGCTTCCGGTTCCTCACGCGCCGCGGGCTCCTCGAGAGCAACCCCGCCCGACAGGTGCGGCCGCCGAGCGCGCCGCGCCGGCTGCCGTCCTTCCTCCCCAAGGACGAGTCGAAGGAGCTGCTGGACCGGCCCGTGGACGCCTCCGGGGCCGGGCGCCGGGACCACGCGCTCCTGGAACTGTTCTACGCGAGCGGACTGCGCGTCGCCGAGTGCTGCGGTCTCGATCTCGATGACCTGGATCGGCGCCGCGCGACGGTCCGGGTCCTCGGCAAGGGCGACAAGGAGCGGGTGGTGCCCGTCGGCGACGAGGCGCTCGCCGCGCTCGACGCCTACCTGGCCCTTCGCGGGGAGGGGCGGGGGGCGCTGTTCCGGAACCACAGGGGAGGCCGGCTCACGACGCGCAGCGTCCACCGGATCGTGAAGCGGCTGGCCCGCGCCGCCGGGATCACCCGGCGCGTGTCGCCTCACACCTTGCGCCACACCTTCGCCACCCACATGCTGGGCGAGGGGGCCGACCTGCGGCTCATCCAGGAGCTCCTGGGGCATCGCCGCCTGTCCACCACCCAGCGGTACACGCACGTGAGCCCCGAACATCTGATGAAGGTGTACGACAAGGCGCACCCGAGGGCGACATGAGGGATCTCGACGGGCTCCCGCGCTTCCACGCCACGACGGTGCTCTGCGTCCGCCATCGGGGCCATGTGGCCATCGGCGGAGACGGGCAGGTGTCCATCGGGCAGACGGTGGTCAAGGCCGCGGCGCGGAAGGTCCGGAAGATCCACCACGGCCGGGTGCTCGCCGGCTTCGCCGGCGCGGCGGCGGACGCCTTCACGCTCTTCGGCAAGTTCGAGTCCAAGCTCGAGGAGCATCGCGGGAACCTGCCGCGGGCGGCCGTGGAGCTGGCCAAGGACTGGCGGCTCGACCGCGTGCTGCGCCGCCTCGAGGCCTTGCTGGCGGTGGCGGACGCCGAGTCGTCCTTCATCATCTCGGGCACGGGCGACGTCATCGAGCCCGACGACGGGCTGATCGGCATCGGCTCCGGCGGGCCCTATGCGCTGGCCGCCGCGCGCGCGCTCTGCGCGCACTCCGAGCTGGACGCCACGGCCATCGCCGAGCAGGCCCTCCGCATCGCGGCGGGGATCTGCGTCTACACCAACGACCACATCACGGTCGAGGTGCTCGGATGAGCGCTTGCGCGAAGAAGCCCAACCGCAACGCGAGGTCCTCCACATTCAGGCGACCTGGATGAACGCGCTCACGCCCGCCCAGATCGTCAGCGAGCTGGACCGGTACATCGTGGGCCAGGAGCGGGCCAAGCGCGCCGTGGCCATCGCGCTCAGGAACCGCTGGCGCCGCCAGAACCTGCCGCCGGGGCTGCGGGACGAGGTGGCGCCGAAGAACATCATCATGATCGGGCCCACGGGCGTCGGGAAGACGGAGATCGCCCGGCGGCTCGCCAAGCTCTCCCAGGCGCCCTTCCTCAAGGTCGAGGCCTCCAAGTACACCGAGGTGGGCTACGTGGGCCGGGACGTGGAGTCCATGATCCGCGACCTGACGGAGCTCTCGGTCACCATGGTGAAAGCCGAGATGGCGGCGGCGGTGCGGGAGAAGGCGGAAGCCCAGGCCGAGGAGCGGCTGCTGGATCTTCTGCTGCCGCGCCGGCCCGGCGAGGCCTTCAGCAGCAGCACGCTCGAGGAGGTCTCGCACGAGGCCTCCCGCGACGCCACCCGGGAGAAGCTCCGGGCCCAGCTGCGGGCCGGCAAGCTCGACGACCGCGTCATCGAGATGGACGTGTCCGACCAGTCGAACCCGATGCTCCAGGTCTTCTCGGGGCAGGGGATGGAGGAGGTCGGCATCAACCTGAAGGACATGCTGTCCCAGATCCTCCCCGGCCGGACCCGGCGGCGCCGGCTCAAGATCGGGGAGGCCCGCCGGCTCCTCGAGCAGGAGGAGGCCCAGAAGCTCGTGGACGCGGAGGAGGCCGTGGTGCAGGCCATCGTGCGCGTGGAGAACTCCGGGATCATCTTCCTGGACGAGCTGGACAAGATCGCGGGGCGCGAGGGCGGGCACGGGCCGGAGGTCTCCCGGCAGGGGGTGCAGCGGGATCTCCTGCCCATCGTGGAGGGCTCCACGGTGACGACCAAGTACGGGATGGTGCGCACGGACCACATCCTGTTCATCGCCGCGGGCGCCTTCCACGTGGCGAAGCCCTCCGACCTCATCCCGGAGCTGCAGGGCCGCTTCCCCATCCGGGTGGAGCTGGAGCCCTTGACGCGAGGGGACTTTGTCCGCATTCTGAGCGAGCCGGAGAACGCCCTGACCCGCCAGTACGTGGAGCTGCTGAAGACGGAGGGCGTCTCGCTCCAGTTCAAGCCCGACGCCGTGGAGGCCGTGGCCGAGATCGCCTCCCTGGTAAACCAGCGGACGGAGAACATTGGGGCGCGGCGGCTCTACACGATCATGGAGAAGGTCCTGGACGAGATCTCGTTTTCGGCCCCGGACATGGCAGGCAAGGAGATCGTCATCGACGCGGACTACGTGCAGGCGCGGCTGGCCGAGGTCCTCCAGGACGAGGACCTGTCCCGCTACATCCTGTGACGGCGAGTCGGGCGCCCCGATGAGCCCGCAGGGCGAAGAGGCCGAGCCGCAGCGCGTGAGCAATCACGTTCAGGCGAGATAAGAGACCATGGCCGCACCCGACATGGCAGGCATCATCCAGCGGGCCGAGATCCTCCTCGATGCCCTGCCCTATATCCGCGAGTTCCAGGGCAAGAGCGTCGTCATCAAGTACGGCGGGGCGGCCATGGAGCAGGGACCCCTCAAGGAGCACTTCGCCCGGGACGTGCTGCTGCTGCGCCTGGTCGGCATCCGGCCCGTGATCGTGCACGGCGGCGGGCCGCAGATCGGGGCGTTCATGAAGCGGCTCGGCAAGGAGCCCCGGTTCGTGGGCGGCATGCGCGTCACGGACGCCGAGACCGTCGAGATCGTCGAGATGGTGCTCGTCGGGAAGATCAACAAGGAGATCGTGGGGCTCATCAACCTGCACGGCGGTCGGGCGGTGGGGCTGTCGGGCAAGGACGGCAACCTGATCCGCGCGCGGAAGCGGATGCACCGCGCCCCCGACGGCACCCTGGTGGACATCGGGCTCGTGGGCGAGGTGGAGGCGATCAACCCGGAGGTGATCGCGCTGCTCGAGGACAACGGCCTCATCCCGGTGATCGCGCCCGTGGGCGTCGGCGTCGAGGGCGAGACCTACAACATCAACGCCGACCTCGTGGCCGGCGAGGTGGCGGCGGCGCTGCGGGCCGAGAAGCTGGTGCACCTGACGGACGTGAAGGGGATCGCGGGCGAGGACGGCACGGTCATCTCGACGCTCACCCGCCGGGACGCCGAGCGGCTGATCAAGGCCCGCGTCATCGACGGGGGCATGCTGCCCAAGGTGGAGTCGGCGCTGCGCGCGCTGGAAGGCGGGGCGGCGAAGGCGCACATCATCGACGGCCGGGTGCCGCATGCCCTCCTGCTCGAGATCTTCACCCGCGAAGGCGTCGGCACCGAAATCACCCTTTAGGAGCAGGAGCGTCGCGTGGACACCAAACAGCTGCTGGAGTGGTCGGACAAGTACCTCATGGCGTTCGCCAAGCGGTACCCCGTGGCGCTGGTGCGCGGCGAGGGCGTGCGCGTCTGGGACACCGACGGCAAGGAGTATCTCGACTTCACCGGCGGCATCGCCGTGACGGCGCTCGGGCACTCGCACCCCAGGGTCGTCGGGACCATGCGGGAGCAGGCGACGGCGCTGCTCCACGTCTCCAACTACTTCCACATCCCGCAGCAGATCCACCTGGCGAAGCTCCTCTGCGACCACTCCTTCGCCGACCGCGTCTTCTTCTCCAACTCCGGCGCCGAGGCCAACGAGACCGCCATCAAGCTCTGCCGCAAGTGGGCCAAGGAGCATGGCAGCAGCGACCGCGGCGACATCATCAGCATGCGCGGCGGCTTCCACGGGCGCACGCTTGCCACGGTGACGGCCACGGCCCAGGACAAGTACCACCACGGCTTCGAGCCGCTCCCCGCGGGCTTCAAGTACGTCGCCTTCAACGACCTCACGGCGCTGGAGCGGGCCATCGACAGCCGGACCGCCGGCGTGCTGGTGGAGCCCATCCAGGGCGAGGGCGGGGTGAACATCCCCGACGACGGCTATCTGCCCGGGCTCCGGAAGCTCTGCGACGAGGCCCGCATCGCGCTGATTCTCGACGAGATCCAGACCGGCATGGGCCGGACGGGCCGGCTCTGGTGCTACGAGCACGCGGGGATCACCCCCGACATCATGACGGTGGCCAAGGCCCTCGCCAACGGCGTGCCCATCGGCGCCACGCTGGCGACGGAAGAGGTGGCGCGCGTCTTCACTCCCGGCAGCCACGGGACCACCTTCGGGGGCAACCCGCTGGCGACGGCCGTGGGGCTGACCGTGCTGACGACGCTCCTGGAGGAGAACCTCCCCGACCGGGCGGGCCGCATGGGACGCCTCCTGCTGGAGCGTCTGGAGGCGGTGCGGACCCGCCTCCCCGGCCTCGTCAAGGAGGTCCGCGGCCGCGGTCTCCTCATCGGGATGGAGATGGTGCCGCCGATCGGCGACGTGGTCACGGCGTGCCGCGAGCGGGGTCTCCTCGTGCTGACCGCGGGGAACAACATGATGCGGCTGGCGCCGCCGCTCGTCGTCAGCGAGGCCGAGGTGAACCGCGCCGTGGGGATCGTCGGGGACGCGCTGGAGGCCCTCGCGCGGTGAAGCACTTCCTGTCCATCCGCGATCTCGAGCGGGACGAGGTGCAGCGCCTCTTCCGCCTCACCGCCGAGCTCAAGGCCCGCCAGAAGGCGCGCGAGGGAGGCGCGGCGCTCGCGGGCCGCACCATGGCGCTCATCTTCGAGAAGCCATCGCTCAGGACGCGCGTCACCTTCGAGGTCGGCATGGTGCAGCTGGGCGGATCGTCCGTGTACCTGGCCGCCCAGGAGATCGGCTTCGGCAAGCGGGAGTCGGTGCCGGACATCGCCCGGAACCTCTCGCGCTGGGTGGACATCGTGACCGCGCGCGTCTTCTCCCACCGGACCGTCGAGGAGCTGGCGCGCCACGCCTCCGTCCCCGTGATCAACGGCTTATCGGACCTCGAGCATCCCTGCCAGGCCATGGCCGACTTCTTCACCCTGTGGGAGCGAGGGCTCGATCTGTCGCGCACGCGGCTGGCCTGGGTGGGCGACGGCAACAATGTCTGCCACTCGGTGCTGCTGCTGGCCGCCCTCACCGGCACCACCGTGGTGGTGGCCACGCCGCCGGGGTACGAGCCGAGCCCGGCCGTGGTGGACGCCTGCCGGGCCCTCGGCGGGCGGGTCAGCCTCACGGTGGAGGCCCGGGAGGCCGTCGAGGGCGCCGACGTCATCTACACCGATGTCTGGATCAGCATGGGGCAGGAGGCCGAGCGCGAGCGGCGGCAGGAGGCCTTCCAGCGCTACCAGGTCAACGACACGCTGCTCCGCTTCGCCGGTGGGAAGGCGCTCGTCATGCACTGCCTGCCGGCGCATCGCGGGGAGGAGATCACGGATGCGGTCCTCGACGGGCCGCAGAGCGTGGTGTTCGATCAGGCGGAGAACCGGCTCCACGCGCAGAAGGGCATCATCCTGCACCTCCTGGGAGGCGGATAGAGGACTCATGAGCACACCCGTCAAGAAAGTCGTGCTGGCCTATTCCGGCGGACTCGACACCTCCGTGATTCTCACCTGGCTCATCGAGACCTACCGCTGCGAGGTCGTGGCGTACTGCGCCGATCTGGGGCAGGGGGAGGAATTGATCCCCGTCCGCGAGAAGGCGCTCCGGACCGGCGCCTCCCAGGTTCATATCCGGGACCTGCGTGACGAGTTCGTGCGCGACTTCATCTTCCCCATGCTGCGGGCCAGCGCGATCTACGAGGGGGCCTACCTCATGGGCACCTCCATCGCGCGGCCGCTCATCGCCAAGGCGCAGGTGGACATCGCCCGCGAGACGGGCGCCGATGCCGTGAGCCACGGGGCCACGGGCAAGGGCAACGACCAGGTGCGCTTCGAGCTGACCTACGCCGCGCTCGGCCCGGAGCTGACCGTGATCGCGCCGTGGCGGGAGTGGGACTTGAACTCCCGCACGGCCCTCATGGAATACGCCAAGCGCCACGACATCCCGGTGCCGGTGACGGCCGAGCGCCCGTACTCCACGGACCGCAACCTCTTCCACATCTCCTACGAGGGCGGGATCCTCGAGGACCCGTGGGCCGAGCCGCCGCCGAAGATGTTCCTCCTGACCAACTCGCCGGAGTCGGCGCCGGACGTGCCGGTCCACGTGGAGATCGACTACGAGGCCGGCAACCCCGTGGCGGTGGACGGCAGCCGCCTCGGGCCGGTGGCGCTCCTCGAGCGTCTCAACCGGCTGGGAGGCGAGCACGGCATCGGGCGCGTGGACCTGGTGGAGAACCGCTACGTCGGCATGAAGTCGCGCGGGGTGTACGAGACGCCCGGCGGCACGATCCTTCACGCCGCGCACCGCGCGCTGGAGTCGCTCACGCTGGACCGGGAGGCGCTGCACCTGCGCGACTCGCTCATCCCGCGCTACGCCGAGATGATCTATTATGGCTTCTGGTTCGCGCCGGAGCGGGAGGCGCTCCAGACCCTGATGGATGCCATCCAGAAAGACGTCACGGGCACGGTGAGGCTCAAGCTCTACAAGGGGACGATCACCGTAACGGGCCGCCGCTCGCCGCGCTCGCTGTACCGGACGGACTTCGTGACCTTCGAGGCCGACCGGGTCTACCGGCAGAAGGACGCGGAAGGGTTCATCAACCTCAACGCCCTGCGCCTGAAGATCCGCGCCCTCCGCGACCGCGCCCGCTGAGGCGGGACTCCGCTCCCGCCATGCGCCTCCATGTCGCGCTCAGCCCGGCCGAGTTCGCGGGCCTGGGCCTGTCCGGACGCACGGCCGTCGTCGTGGACGTGATGCGGGCGACGACCACCGTGGTCGCGGCCTGCGCCGCCGGCTGCCGGCGCGTGATTCCTGTGGCCGACGCGGCCGCCGCTCGGGCGCACCTGCGGGCGAGTGGCCTTCCTCCGGGGGAGACGCTGCTGGCAGGCGAGCGTGGAGGCGATCCTATCGCCGGCTTCGACCTCGGCAACTCCCCGCTGGAGTACACGCCCGAGCGCGTGCGCGGCCGCACCCTCCTGCTCACCACCACCAACGGCACCGCCGCCATGCTCGCCGCCCGGGGTGCCGCCGCGACCGCCGTGGCCGCGCTCACCAACGTGGACGCGGTGGCGCGCTGGGTGCGCGCGCACGGGCGGGACGCCACCGTGCTCTGCGCCGGCGCGCAGGGCGGGTTCTCCCTGGAGGACGCGGTGTGCGCGGGGATCCTGGTGGAGCGGATCGTGGCAGGGGCCCGTCGCGACGGCCGATCCGTGGAGGTCTCCGATGCCGCCGTGGCGGCCCGGCGCCTGGGGGCGCACTACGCGGGTCGGCTCGGCCTCCTCCTCGAGGACTCGACGTGGGCGCGGACGCTGGCCCGCGCCGGCCGCGCGGCGGACCTGGCGGCCTGCCTCGCCCTGTCCACGGTAGACGAGGTGCCGGTATTCGACGACGGCGCCATCGTGCCTGGCCGGGTGACGAGCCGCGCGGACGGCCTCTGATGAACATCCCCATCGCGCTGACCCTTGTCCGCATCGTCCTCGTCCCGCTGCTCATCGTCTTCCTCATCTCCTCCGAGCGGGTCAGTGTGCTGATCGCCGCGGTGATCTTCGTGCTGGCCTCGCTCACCGACTGGCTGGATGGGAGCATCGCGCGCCGGTGGAACCAGGTGACGCGGCTCGGCACGCTGCTGGATCCGGTGGCCGACAAGCTCCTCGTCGCCGCCGCCCTGGTGTCGCTCGTGCAGGTGGAGATGGTGGCCGCCTGGGTGACCGTGGTCATCATCGGACGCGAGCTGGCCGTGACCGGGCTGCGCGGGGTCGCGCTCTCCATGGGCGTCGTCGTGCCGGCCTCCAGGTTCGGGAAGTGGAAGACCGTCACCCAGTATGTGGCCATCACGATCCTGATCCTCGAGAAGGGCGTGCCGGCCGAGCTGGTCCCGTTCCACCTGGCTTCGACGGCCGCGCTCTGGCTGGCGCTGGCCGTGACGGTCATCTCCGGCGGCCACTACTTCTATGCCTTCTTCCTCAAGACGGGCTCGGGCGCCCTCGTCAAGGACCGGGAACGCTGGCCGTGAGGGGTCTTGGCGCGCTCCTCGCCTACCTGATCGGCGCCATTCCCGTGGGGTTGCTCGTGGCGCGGGCGGCGGGCGGCGTGGACATCCGCCGCCGGGGCAGCGGCAATATCGGCGCCACCAACGTGCTCCGCACCCTGGGCCCGCTCCCGGGGATCGTCACCCTCCTCGGGGATGTGGCCAAGGGCTACGGGGCGGCCACGGTCGCCGGCTGGCTCGGCGCCGGATCCGCCTGGGCGGCGCTCGGCGCGCTCCTGGCCGTCGTGGGCAATTGCTGGTCCGTCTTCCTGCGCTTACACGGCGGCAAGGGCGTCGCCACGGGGCTCGGAGCCTTCCTGGCGCTGGCCCCCTGGGCGATCGCTCCCTCGGCGGTCGTCTGGATCGCGCTCGCCGCGTCCTTTCGCTACGTGTCTCTGGCCTCGGTGCTGGCCTGCCTCGGCCTGCCAGTCGGCGTCGCGCTGCTCGGCTACCCGTGGCAGTCGGCCGTTGCTGCCGGCGCGGCCGCGGCCGTCATCGTCATGCGGCACCGCGAGAACCTGGAACGCCTGATGAGGGGCGCGGAGCGCAAGTTCGGCGAGCGGGCACCCTCGGCATGAGCGGCGGGAGGGCATGAGCCGCGCGAGCGGCCACCCGGCCGGGGCCGTCGCCCTCATC
>MGBT01000152.1:15021-15421 GCA_001788395.1 Candidatus Rokubacteria bacterium GWA2_70_23 | reverse complement strand
GTCGGCGAGGCAGAGGCGCTCGCCCGCGGGCTGGCGCGGGAAGCGCAAGCGGGCCAGCTCCCTGCCGCCGTCGTAGAGCATCAGCGTCTCGCCCGCCGCCCGCGCCTCGAAGAAGCGGTAGAGCCCATCGGCCCGGAGCAACCCCTGCGCCACCGCCTCGCGCTCGAGCCCCTCGACGATCTCCAGCATCTCCACCGCCGTCGGATCGCCCTCGGCGAGGAGCCGCGACACCGGCCCCCGGAGCCCCAGATGCTTGCCGAGGAGCATCTGAACGTTCAGGTACGGGAAGATGTGGCCGAGGGGCACGGCCCTGAGCACGTGGAGCGCGAGGTCGGGAGGGGTTGGAACCGGCACCGTTCTCGAGACCGACGACCGCTGTGCCGCGGCGACGGCGGGACCG
>MGBT01000152.1:0-14979 GCA_001788395.1 Candidatus Rokubacteria bacterium GWA2_70_23 | reverse complement strand
TGCTGCTCGTTGCGGAGTCCGGCGAGCAGCGTCTCGCGCGAGGTGGCGCTGAAGAGGCGGTTCGCCAGGTCGAGACCGTCCATGGCGTCCTTGGCGTAGAGCGTCGGCCCGCCGTATTCCGCCGCGATACGCGTCGCCGCGAACTTCCGCGTCAGCGCCGCGCCGCCCACGAAGAGCGGGATCTCGATCCCGGCCGCCCGCAGGTCCTGGGCGGTGACGACCATCTGCTGCGCCGACTTGACCAGGAGACCGGACAGCCCGAACGCGTCAGGCTTGTGCGTGTGGTAGGCGGTGATGAGATCCTCGGGAGGCACCTTGATGCCCAGGTTGATGATCCGGTAGCCGTTGTTCTTGAGGATGATCTCCACCAGGTTCTTGCCGATGTCGTGCACGTCCCCCTTCACCGTGGCCAGCACGATCGTGCCGCGGGTGGCGCTCTCGGCCCGCTCCATCAGCGGCTCGAGGTGGGCCACCGCGGCCTTCATGGCCTCGGCCGACTGCAGCACCTCGGCCACGATCAGCTGATTGTCGTTGAAGAGCCGGCCCACCTCCTCCATGCCCCTCATGAGGGGGCCGTTGATGATCTCGAGCGGCGCCGCCGCCCCGAGCTTGAGGTCCAGGTCCTCGAGGAGACCGTCGCGCGAGCCCTCGACGATGTAGCGCGCCAGCCGCTCGTCGAGCGAGAGCGAGGCGGCCGCCACTCGCGCCACCTTCTTCCGTCCGCGGAAGTGGGACGCGAAGGCCCCCAGCGGGTCCGCCCCGCGCATGTGGATCAGGTCCTCGGCGAGATGCCGCTCCTCGTCGGGGATGGAGGCGTAGCGCTCGAGCCTTTCGGTGTTCACGATGGCGTAGTCGAGCCCCGCCTTGGTGCAGTGGTAGAGGAAGACCGCGTTCAGTACCTCGCGTCCGGCCTCCGGCAGGCCGAAGGAGACGTTGGAGATCCCGAGGATGGTCCTTGAAGACGGGAAGCGGGCCTTGATGGCGCGGAGCCCCTCGATGGTCTCCACGGCCGACCCGACGTAGCCCCGGTCTCCCGTGCCGACCGGGAAGACGAGCGGATCGAAGATGAGGTCGCGGGCGGGCAGCCCGTACTTCTCCGTCAGGAGCGCGTGGGCGCGCTCGGCGACGCTGAGCTTGCGCTCCCGCGTCACCGCCATGCCCTGCTGCTTGTCCTCGTCGATGCACCCGACGACGACGGCGCCGCCATACGCCCGCAGAAGCGGCACCACGCGCTCGAAGCGCTCCTCGCCGTCCTCCAGGTTGATCGAGTTGACGATGGCCTTGCCCTGGCACATCCGGAGCGCTCGCTCGATGACGGCGGCATCGGTGGAGTCGATCATCAGCGGAACCTTCACCTTGCGGGTGAGGCGATCCAGGAACCGCTCCGTGTCGGCCATCTCGTCCCGGTCCGGGTTGGCCAGACAGACGTCCAGCACCTGTCCCCCGCTCCGGACCTGGGCGCGCCCGATCTCGGCAGCCTCCTCGAACTTCTCCTCGGCGATCAGCGCCTTGAAGCGGCGCGAGCCGATCACGTTGGTGCGCTCCCCCACGAGCACGGGCCGCGTGTCCTCGTCGGGGTAGAGCACCTCGATCCCGCTCACCGCCGCCGCGTCCGCCGGCGCCGGCCGGCGCGGAGACCTGCCGCCGGCGAGGGCCGCGAGCGCGCGGGTGTGGGCGGGCGTCGTCCCGCAGCAGCCGCCGATCACGTTGACCCACCCCTCGTCCACGAACCGGCGCATCTTGAGCGCGAGGCTCTCCGGCGTCTCCTCGTAATGGCCGTGCTCGTCGGGGAGCCCCGCGTTCGGGTAGCAGGAGACCAAGCACGTCGCCAGCGCCGAGAGCGACCGGAGATGGTCCGTCATGAACTCGGGCCCGGTGGCGCAGTTGAGCCCGATGGAGAAGAGGCGGAGATGCTCGAGGGAGGCATAGAGCGCCTCCACTCCCTGCCCCGCCAGCATGCTGCCCATGGGCTCGATCGTGCCGCTCACCATCAGCGGCAAGTCCACGCCCTGCTCCGCCATGGCGCGGCGGATCCCGAGGGCCGCCGCCTTCACGTTCAGCGTGTCCTGGCAGGTCTCGAGGAGGAGCGCGTCCACGCCGCCCTCGATGAGGGCCCGCGCCTGGACCCGATAGCCCTCCATGACCTGGTCGAAGGTGACGCCGCCCGTGACCGTGATCGTCCGCGTCCCAGGCCCCATGGCGCCTACCACGAACCGCGGCCGCTCGCGCGTCTCAACCGCCCGCGCCGCCTCCCTGGCCAGATGGGCCGCCGCCAGTGTGATCTCGTGGCAGCGCTCCGCCAGGCCATATTCGGCAAGCACATAGGGGGCACAGCCGAAGGAATTGGTCGAGATCAGGTCGGCGCCGGCGTCCAGATACGCGTCGTGGACAGATCGGATCACGTCGGAGCGGGTCAGATTGAGGTGCTCGTTGCACCCCTCGTACTGCTCGCCGCCGAAATCCGCCGCGCCGAGGTTGCGCGCCTGGATCATGGTGCCCATGGCGCCATCGAGAACCAGGATGCGGCGGCGGCAGGCCTCAGCAAGGACAGCGGCGCGGAAAGAAGGGCCCGTCATGCGGCCATTCTAGCATCCGCGTCCGCGCGGAGCGGCGAGCCGGGGCCGGCGCTAGCCCGATCTATTCACGAACGGGTCTTTCGCGTCCGTGCCGCCCCTTCCCCTGACCCTCTCCCCCTCCGGGGGCGAGGGCACCTGAGCGGCTCCCTGTCCCTCTGGAGGGAGAGGGCTGGGGTGAGGGTGCGGCGTCCGTTCGCGCATGATCCGGGGTAGATCCGGCACCGCGGACACCTCATCACGGCCTCCCGTGTAGATCTTCCGCAGACCTCAGCCGGTGACGGCGCCCTCGGAGGCGTTGGAGACGGTCTTCGCGTACTTGTGGAAGATGCCATTCGTGTAGCGCGGTCTGGGGGCCTTCCACGTGGCCAGGCGCCTCTTCATCTCTGCGGCCGTGACCTCGAGGTCGAGCCGCCGCTTCTTCACGTCGATGTTGATGATGTCGCCGTTCCTGATCGCGGCGATGGGGCCGCGCTCGAAGGCCTCGGGCACGATGTGGGCGATCATGAAGCCGTAGGTCGCGCCCGAGAAGCGCCCGTCGGTCATGAGGGCGACCGTCTCCCCGAGGCCGGCCCCCTGCAGCGCCGCCGTGACGTGGAGCATCTCGCGCATGCCGGGACCGCCCTTCGGCCCCTCGTAGCGGATCACGATGACGTCGTTCGCCTTGATCTTCCCTTCCTTCACGGCCTTGAAGGCGGCCTCCTCGCGCTCGAACACGCGGGCCGGCCCCCGGTGGGCGTCCCTGGAATGGCCAGAGAGCTTGATCACGCAGCCGCCCGGCGCGAGGTTGCCCCGGAGGATGGCGATCCCGCCCGTGGGCTTGAGTGCCTTCGCCAGCGGCTTGATCACCTGCTGGCCCGGCGTCTCGCCGGCCGCCTTGATCTCCTCCCCGATCGTCCGTCCCGTGACCGTCTTCTCCCCGGTGTGGATCAGGCCGGCCTCCACGAGCCGCTTGCCCACCACGGCCATGCCGCCCGCCGCGTGCATCTCGGGGGCCGTGTAGGTGCCCCACGGCTTCAGGTCGGCGAGCACCGGGGTCTTCCGCGAGATGCGGTCGAAGTCGTCGATGGAGAGCTTCAGGCCAAATTCCTTCGCCGTGGCCGGCAGGTGGAGGACAGCGTTCGTGGAGCCGCCCGTGGCCAGGACTCCCGCGATGGCGTTCTCGAAGCTCTTGCGCGTGATGAGCGAGCGCGGCGTGATGCCCTTCCGCACCAGCTCCATCACACGCTTGCCGCTCTCGAAGGCGACCTCTTCCTTGCGCGGGTCGGGCGCCGGGATGCCGTTCCACCCCATGGGCGACATGCCGAGCATCTCGTAGGCCGTGGCCATGGTGTTGGCGGTGAACTGCCCGCCGCAGGCGCCCTCGCCGGGGCAGGCGTGGTCCTCCACGTCCTTGAGCGCCTCGGCCGAGATCTTCCCCGCATTGTACGCGCCGACGGCCTCGAACACGTCCTGGATGGTCAGGTTGCGGTTGGAGAACGGTCCCCCGGCCGCGCAGCGCCCGAACATGATGGAGCCGCAGTAGAGCATCAGGCCCGGGATATTGAGCCGTCCGAGCACCATCACCATGGCGGGGATCGTCTTGTCGCAGCCCGAGATGGTCACGAGCCCGTCGAACATGTGCCCGCGCGCCACGAGCTCCACCGAGTCGGCCACGACTTCCCGGCTGATGAGCGAGGCCTTCATGCCCTCGGTGCCCATGGTGATGCCGTCGGTGATGGAGATGGTGTTGACCTCGATGGGCGTCCCGCCGGCCGCGCGGATCCCCTGCATCACCTTCTCGGCGAGCTTCCGGTGATTCCAGTTGCAGGGCATGGTGCCGATCCACGAGTGAGCCACGCCGATCTGCGGGCGGGCGAGATCCTCGTCCCTGAAGCCGACGGCTTTCATCATGGCGCGCGCGGGCGCGCGGTCGGGGCCTTCGAGGAGGATGCGGCTCTTCTGTCGCGGGTCCCAGGGCTTGGTGGGCGACATGTGGCTGGCTCCTTTACGGTGGTGAGAATGGCGGGATTCTACAGCAGGTCGCGGAGCGGCACCAGCGCATAGCCTCTCGCCGAGAGCGCCTCGATCAGCGCGGGCAGCGCCTCCACCAGCCTCGCGCCCGCGCCCGGCGCGCCGTCGGCGTCGTGCAGGTCGAGGATGGCCCCCGGGAGGACGCGGCGCAGGCTCGCCTCCACCTGCCGCGGGGCGGACACGGCCCGCCGCCCCTCCGGCTGCACCGACCAGAAAATGCAGGGCGTCGCCAGCCGGCGGAGCACGGGGAAAAGCGCCATGTTGGTCATGCCCCAAGGCGGCCGGAAGAACCGCGGGGCCTGGCCTGCCGTGTCGGCGATGGCGTCGTGGCCCTGCCGCACCTGGCGGCCCGTCTCCGCCGGCCCGCAGAGCCAGAGGCTGCGGTGGCTCCACGTGTGGTTGCCGAGATCGTGGCCCTCCGCCACGATCCGCCCCACCACTCCGGGCGCGCGGCGGGCCCGCTCGCCGATCAGGAAGAAGGCGCCACGCACCCCGTGGCGACCCAGGACATCGAGCACCCGCGGCGTGTATTCCGGATCGGGCCCGTCGTCGAAGGTGAGAGTCGCGGCATGCTCCTCCCCGCGGCCCGTCCAGATGCATCCGAGCGTCAGGAGGTGGGACCCCCACGTGTAGCCAGCCCACATCAAGGCAGGGGCCAGGAGCCAGCGAGCCGCGGTCACGAGGCGCGCACCCTGGCGGAGTCAGGCTGCGTGAGCACCAGGTCCACGATGGTCCGGGCCGCCTGTGGGCGCCGGTAGACGCGAATCCGGTCCTGGATGTTGCGGAGCAGCACCGGATCGCGCAACGCCGCCGCGATGACTCGGTGAAGCTGGGCGTCGGAGCTCGCCACGAGGGCCACGCCCGCCATCGCGGCGAATCGCTCGTTGCGCGCCTCCTGCCCCGGCAGCGAGCCGAAGCAGATCATGGGCAGCTCCGTGGCCAGCGCCTCGGCCAGCGTGAGACCGCCCGCCTTGGTCACCAGGAAGTCGGCCGCCCCCATGAGCTGCCGCACATTGTCCACATAGCCGCAGACCTTCACGCGCGCCTCGCTGCCGGCCACGAGGCCACGGAGCCGCCCCTCCAGCGCCTCCTCGCGTCCTGTCACGACCACTGCCTGCAGCGGCTGCTCCATCTGGAGGATCTTGCGCGTCGCGTCCTCCAGCCGGCCGAAGCCTCCGCCCGAGCCGTCCATGAAGAGCAGCACGGGCAGCCGCGGGGAGAGGCCGAGGGCCAGCCGGGTGGCCGCGCGATCCGCGGGTTGCGCGAACTCCTGGCCCACCGGGATGCCGGTGACCACCACGCGCTCGCGGGGCACGCCGCGCGCCGTGAGATCGTGGGCGATCTCCTCCGCGGGCACGCAGTAGCGGTCCACGTGCGGATGGATCCACTGGGTGTGCGCCACGAAATCGGTGAACACCGTGGTGTGGGGCGGGATCCGCATCCCGCGGGACCACAGGACGGACAGCGCGGCCACCGGCGTCGGATGAACGGAGACCACGTGGTCCGGCGACACGGCCAGCATGCGCTGCCGGAGCTTCCTCACACCCAGGCGGTTGAACCCCATGAGGAGCGGCGAGGACACGCTCAGCTGATCGCCGAGCCAGTACGCCGCGCCCCACAGAACGGGGGCGCGGCGGAGCATCGCGTAGTAGAGCGCCCGGCTTGCCCGGTCGAAGCTGGGATGGACGAGATCGTGGAAATGGTCCACGACGGTCGCCGCGGCGCCGGCGCGGCGGAACTCGGCGGCCAGCGTTTCGGCCACGCGGGCGTGGCCCGACCCGTAGGAGGCCGTCAACACCAGCACACGGGGCGGGCGCGCTGTCATGGCCGAGGACGCCGGGCCACCAGCAGGGTGAGTTTCCCGGACTGGACGATCTCGCCCCGCTGGTTCAGAATGTCGCGCTCCTCGACGATGATGCCGCCCTCCCGCATGGGCCGCTTCGTCACTGTTCTCGATCGGCTGTGGATCGTGTCGCCCACCCGAGCCGGACGGAGGAAGCGCCACTCGAAGCCCAGGAAGGCGAGCACCACGAGGGGCGGCTGAGGCACCCGCCAGCCGAGCCCCGAGGACAGGCACAGCGGCAGCAGATCGGGTACCGCCCCGGGGTCGCGGGTCCCCGGGTCCCGCGTGATGCCGGAGAAGAGGGCGACGTGTGTCTCCGTCAGGGTGATCCCGGGCGTCTCCAGTGATGCTCCCACCTCGACGTCGTCGAAGTAGGCCTGACGCTGTCCCGGAGCGGCGGTGGCCATCAAAGCCGCCCTACCCGTCCCGGCGCTCGACAGCGTGCTCGGTCTCCCCCTCCTGCACCACCTCGCCGCGCTGGTTGAGCACCGTCCGCGCCATCGTCACGATCCCCCGCCCGGGTGTGGCGGCATCCTTCTTCGCCGCCACGCGCGCCCGCACGTGGATGGTGTCGCCGATCTTGATCGGGCCCTTGAACTTCCACCTGAGCCCGGCCAGCGACTCGTTGGCCCAGGCCGGCATGTCGCGGGAGAGGAGGCCCTGCTGGATGGACACCCCGAGGAGGCCGTGGGCGATCCGCTCGCCGAAGAGCGAGGCCTTCATGTGCTCGGCGTCGGTGTGGAGCACGTTGTAGTCGCCGGTCAGCCCCGCGAAGATCACGATGTCAGCCTCGGTGACCGTGCGTCCCGGCGAGCTGTACTCCTCCCCGACCCGGATGTCCTCGAAGTACACCGCCTCGCCGGCGCTCACGAGGCGGTAGCATAGCATGCCAGCCGGAGGGCCGAAACTGCCCACGCGCCTCGTACTGGGTCAATTTGCGTCGCCATACTTCGTTACTCGGTCGCCCGCGACGCTCAACGTGGCTCGCTCACGCTCGCCCGGATCTCCGGATCCGCTCACCTCGCCTCCGGCTCGGCTCGCCAAGCGGAGTACGCCTCGCGTCGCTGGCTCCCTCGTGCCTCGTCTGGCTCGCAACTTGACCCAGTACCCGCGCCTGGCTCCGCTCGGGGAATTCCCATATCCGCCCGGCTCGCCTTGGCTCGCTCACGCTCACCCGGTTTTCCGTATCCGCTCGGCTCGGCGCGCTTCGCGCTCTCTCGATCCATGGGCTCGGCTCGCCTTCGGCTGCGCCTCGCACTGCGGGCTGCGCCTCGCCAGGCCTGCGCGTCGCGCGTTTGACCCAACAGAACGGGCGGTTGTGATATCCTCTGGCCGCCGATCACGCGCAGCCAGGTCGCGGTCAGTGACGAACCCCATACCATGGAGGTGTCTATGGAAGGTCGCAGACGGTTCATCCTGAAAGGGGCCACGCTCGCCGCCGCCACCGCCGCAACGGTGGTGAATGCGCCGAACGTCATCGCCCAGCCGAAGTTCCAGTGGCGCCTGTCCACCACCTGGACGCCCGCCCTCGATGTGCTCCAGGGCGGCGCGCAGCGGTTCGGAAAGATCGTGGACGAGATGAGCGGCGGCCGGCTCAAGATCCAGATCTTCGCCGGCGGCGAGCTCATGCCGGCCTTCGGAGCCTTCGACGCCACCTCCCAGGGGACGATCGAGGCCTTCAACGCCGCCCCCTATTACTGGGCGGGGAAGGAGCCGGCCCTGCAGTGGTTCTCCGCCGTGCCCTTCAGCTTCAACCCCCAGGGCCAGATGGCCTGGTACATCCACGGCGACGGCCTCAAGCTCTGGGAGGAGATCTACGCCGCCTTCAACCTCGTCCCGCGCCCGGGCGCGTCCACGGGCGTCCAGATGGCCGGGTGGTTCCGCAAGAAGATCAACTCCACGGCGGACTTCAAGGGCCTCAAGATGCGCATCCCGGGCCTCGGCGGCAAGGTGGTCGCCAAGGCCGGCGGCACCGTGATCCTGACGCCCGGCGGCGAGATCTACACCGCCCTCGAGCGCGGCACCATCGACTCCACCGAGTGGGTGGGCCCGCACGACGACATGAAGCTCGGCCTGCACAACGCGGCCAAGTACTACTACTACCCCGGCTGGCACGAGCCCGGGACCACCGGCGAGTACGCCTTCAACAAGAAGGCCTACGACTCCCTGCCCGCCGATCTCAAGGGCATCATCGACTACGCCTGCCAGTCCATGCAGGTCCACACCTTCATGGAGTACGAGTGGAAGAACACGATCGCGCTCCAGAAGCTCAAGACCGACTTCAAGGGGAAGGTCGAGATCCTGGCCCTCTCCAACGCGACGTTGAAGGACCTCAAGAAGATCTCCGACGACGTCATCAAGGAAGAGTCGGAGAAGAGCCCGCAGGCCAGGAAGGTGTACGCCTCGGTCAAGAAGTTCGAGGCCGCGCTCAACGACTGGCGCCTGCTCTCCGAGGCCGCCTACCACGCGCAGATCGCCGCCGTCTAGCGACGCGCGGCCGGCCCACCCGGGGCGGAGCCGACGGGCTCCGCCCCTCTTTTGTCTAGCCGCGGAAGACGACGAACAGCGCCCGGACGATCTGCGGGAAGGCGATGATCACCGCGAGCCCGATCGCCTGGAGCGCGATGAAGGGGGCGACGCCCTTGTAGATGTCGGTGGTGGTGATCTCGGGCGGGGCGACGCCGCGGAGGAAGAAGAGCGCGAAGCCGAACGGTGGCGTGAGAAAGGAGGTCTGCAGGTTCACGCCGATGAGGACGCCGATCCACAGCGGGTCGAAGCCGAAATGCGTGACCAGCACCGGGGTCAGGATCGGCACGTGGATGAAGACGATCTCGAAGAAGTCGATGAAGAAGCCCAGCAGGAAGATGACGAACATCACGATGGCGAGCACGCCGTAGGGGCCGAAGGGCAGTCCCTTGAGGAAGTCCTGGATCAGGTGGTCGCCGTTGAGCCCCCGGAACACCAGGCCGAAGCTGTTGGCCCCCACCAGGATGATGAAGGCCAGGCTGGTGATCCGCGTCGTGGTCTCCATCACGCTCCGCAGCATGGGCCAGGAGAAGCGCCCCTTGAGCATGGTGAGGATGATGCCCCCGGTGGCCCCCACCGAGGCGGCCTCGGTGGGCGTGGCGATCCCGGCGAAGATGGAGCCCAGCACACCGACGATGAGGGCGAAGGCGGGGATCAGCGCGATCGTCACCCGCTTGACAGCCTCGCGCTGGAAGTCCCTGAGCTCCGCCGCCGGGATGGCGGGCGCCAGCTGCGGCCTGACGATCCCCAGGATGACGATGTAGATGAGATAGAGCCCCACGAGGACGAGCCCGGGGAGCACGGCGCCGATGTAGAGATCCCCGACCGAGATCCCCATGATGTCGCCCAGGAGCACCAGGATGACGCTCGGCGGGATGATCTGGCCGAGCGTCCCCGAGGCGCAGATGGTGCCGCAGATCAGCCGCTTGTCGTAGCCGCGCCGCAGCATCGTCGGCAGCGACACCAGCCCCATGGTGATGACGCTGGCCCCGACGATGCCGGTGGAGGCGGCCAGGATGGCGCCCACCACGACCACCGAGATCGCGATGCCCCCGCGCAGCTTGCCGAAAAGCAGCGCCATCGTCTCGAGCAATTCCTCGGCCAGCCCTGATCTCTCGAGGACTACCCCCATGAACACGAAAAGGGGCACCGCTATGAGCGTGACGTTGGTCATGGTGCCCCAGATGCGCAGGGGAAGGATGTCGAAGAAGTTGGCTTTCAGGACGCCCAGCCCGACGCCGAGCATGCCGAAGAAGAGCCCCGTGAACGTGAGGCTGAAGGCCACCGGGAAGCCGAAGAGCAGGAAGGCGATCATCCCGAGGAACATCAGACCGCCGAGCGTCTGGTCCAGCGGCAGCATCTCAGTGGACCTCCCTGGTCTGCCGCGAGGGCTCTTCCCACCCCTTCAGGACGTAGTAGTTCTTCACGGCCTGGGAGAAGCCCTGCAGGATCAGCAGCGCGAAGCCGACGATGATCATGCTCTTGAGGGCCCACCGCCCGGGGATGCCGCCGGGGTCGGGCGAGCCCTCGTTGACCAGGAAGGAGTTCTTGAGGAACGGCCAGGTGGTGATGAGCACCAGGAGGCAGGAGGGGAAGAAGAAGACGAACAGGAAGATGAAGTCTGACCTGGCCTTCTTCCGCGGCGTCCAGCGCGAGTAGAAGATGTCCACGCGCACGTGCTCGTCGTACAGCATGGTGTAGCCGGCGGCCAGGAGGTAGCCCACGGCGAACAGGTGCCACTCGAGCTCCTGGGTCCACACCGCGCTCTGGTTGAACGCGTATCGCAGAACCACGTCGCCGAAGGTGACGAGCACCATGGCCAGCATCACGAACGACATGGCGCGGCCCACGCGCTCCTGGAACCGGTCGATCTTCCGCGCAAACCTTCTGAGTGGAGACTCCACGCAGTCCTCCGCAGGGGTGGGACGGGTTGGCAACCTGGCGATGTGTAACACGCCGCCCTCCACCCCGTCAAGGAACGCAGGAAACGTTGACGGCTGATTGTCGTGCACTTACACTCAGCCTGACCGGTCGGTCTGATCCCTTTGGAGGCCCGCATGCCCGTTGCCGCAGAAGGCCGTATGGAGTTACGTGACGCCCGACTGCTCCCCGTCCAGGACAAGGTCAGGGCCGGCGAGCGCCTCACGCGTGAGGACGGTCTCCTCCTCTTCGAGACCCCGGATCTCCACGGTCTCGGCAGTCTCGCCGGCCACGTCAAGAGCCGGCTCTACGGCGACCGGGTCTGCTTCGTGATGAACCGCTACGTCAACCCCACCAACGTCTGCGTGCTGTCCTGCGCGTTCTGCGACTTCGCGCGGAAGAAGGGGGAGGCCGGGGCCTTCGAGAACTCCATCGAGGACGTCTTGGCGATGATCACGCCCGGCACCCGCGAGGCGCATATCGTGGGCGGCCACCACCCCGACTGGCCCTTCGACTACTACGAGCGCCTGATCGCCGCCATCCACGCCGCCAGGCCCGAGACCCAGATCAAGGCCTTCACGGCGGCCGAGGTGGACTTCTGGTGGCGGCGCTGGAGGATCGAGCCCCGCGAGGCGCTCGAGCGGCTCAAGACGGCGGGGCTTCACTCCATGCCGGGCGGCGGGGCGGAGATCTTCTCCCCGCGGCTGCAGAAGCTCCTCAACTTCACCGGCAAGGCCGACGCCGACCGCTGGTGCCAGATCCAACTTCGCGCGGAAGAAGGGGGAGGCCGGGGCCTTCGAGAACTCCATCGAGGACGTCTTGGCGATGATCACGCCCGGCACCCGCGAGGCGCATATCGTGGGCGGCCACCACCCCGACTGGCCCTTCGACTACTACGAGCGCCTGATCGCCGCCATCCACGCCGCCAGGCCCGAGACCCAGATCAAGGCCTTCACGGCGGCCGAGGTGGACTTCTGGTGGCGGCGCTGGAGGATCGAGCCCCGCGAGGCGCTCGAGCGGCTCAAGACGGCGGGGCTTCACTCCATGCCGGGCGGCGGGGCGGAGATCTTCTCCCCGCGGCTGCAGAAGCTCCTCAACTTCACCGGCAAGGCCGACGCCGACCGCTGGTGCCAGATCCACGGCATCGCGCATGGCCTCGGCATCAAGACCAACGCCACCATGCTCTACGGTCACGTGGAAACCATGGAGGAGCGTGTGGACCACCTCCTGCGGCTGCGCGACCAGCAGGACCGCTCCGGCGGCTTCCTCACCTTCATCCCCCTCGCCTACCAGGTGGGCGACACGAAGCTCGTCCCGCGACAGACGCCGCCCACCGACGACCTCCGCACCATCGCCGCCTCCCGCCTCCTGCTCGACAACTTTCCCCACATCGAGGCGTACTGGGTGATGCTCGGCGAGGCGACCGCCTCGCTGGCCCTCCACTTCGGCGCCTCCGACGTCAACGGCACGCTCGAGGACGAGAAGATCGCCCACATGGCCAAGGCCGAGAGCCCGGCGGGGCTCGCGCGTGAGCAGATCCTCCGCATGATCCGCGACGCCGGGAAAACGGCCGTGGAGCGCGACGCCCTCTACCACGTGGTCCACGTCTGGAGCTGAGCGTGCTCGGCGCGATCCGGGACAAGGTCGAGGCGGGCAAGCGCCTCGATCGGGCCGAGGGGCGCTGGCTCCTGACCGAGGCGCCGCTGCTCGACCTCGGCAGCCTCGCCCAGGACGCCCGCTTCCGGCGCATCCCCGAGCGGCGCGTCACCTTCGTTGTCGACAGCAACCCGAACTACACCAACGTCTGCGTCACCGACTGCCAGTTCTGCGCCTTCTACCGCAAGCCCGGCGATCCCGAGGCCTACACGCTCAGCGTGGACGACGTGCTCCGGAAAGTCGAGGCGGCATCGCTGGGCGGCGCGACGACGGTGCTCCTGCAGGGTGGCCACAACCCGGACCTCCCGCTGGACTACTACCTCTCGCTCGTGCGCGAGACGCGGCGGCGCTTCCCTTCGGTCACGCCCCACTTCTTCTCCGCCTCCGAGATCCGCACCATGGCTCTCACGAGCGGCCTCGCCGTTCCCGACGTGATCGCGCGCCTCAAGGAAGCGGGGCAGACCACGCTGCCCGGTGGCGGCGCCGAGGTGCTGTCGGAGCGCGTCAGGACGCGCATCGCCCCGAAGAAGGGCGGGCCGGGGGCCTGGCTCGAGGTGCACCGGGAGGCCCATCGGCAGGGGCTCAAGTCCACGGCCACCATGATGTACGGGCACGTGGAGGAGCCCGAGGACGTGCTCGACCACTGGGACGCGATCCGCGACCTGCAGGACGAGCATGGCGGGTTCACCGCCTTCGTCCCCTGGTCCTTCAAGCCGGGCAACACGCTGCTGGAGAAGTGGATCACGCACTACAAGGGCCCGAGCGCCTACCTGCGGATGCTCGGCGCCTCGCGCCTGTACCTGGACAACTTCCCCCACGTCCAGGCGTCGTGGTTCTCCGAGGGGAAGCGGACGGGCCAGGTGGCGCTCCACTGGGGAGCCGACGACTTCGGGGGAACGCTCTTCGAGGAGAATGTCCACGCGGCCGCGGACTACGTGAACCGGACCAGCGTGGCCGAGATCGTGACCCTGATCCGCGACGCCGGCTTCACCCCAGCTCAGCGCACGACCACCTACGAGATCCTTCGCGAGCTCTGAGACGGTCTAGATCGGGTCGATGGGCGGGATCTCGGAGATCAGCCCCCTGGCATGCGCCATCTGGTAGAGCCGCAAGAGCGCGTTGCGCCCGTCGTCCCCCAGGCGCCGCGTGTACTCGTTGACGTACATGAGGACGAACCGGCGGCACGTCTCCTTGTCGATCCCGCGCCCGTACTGCATGGCGTACTCGAGGGCCTCATCCAGATGCGCGTAGCCGTACTCGATGGAGTCGCGGAGGCCCTGGGAGATCTTGCGATGCAGGTCCTCGCCCAGGTCGCGCCGCATGACGTTCACGCCGAGGGGCAGCGGCAGGGTGGTTTCCTTCTCCCACGCCTGGCCGAGATCGAGCACCTTCACGAGCCCCATGGAGGCATGCGTGATCTGCCCCTCGTGGATCAGGAGACCCAGATGCGCCTGTCCCTCGATCACCGCCTTCGGGATCTTGTCGAAGGCGACCTCGATGATCGGCGGGTCGCCACAGTACAACCGCAGCAGGAGCGCGGCGGTGGTGTGGCTGCCGGGGATCGCGACCACGTGCTCGGCGATACGCGCGGGGTCCATTGGCTCACGGGCCACCAGGATCGGACCGTAGCCCTTCCCCATGGAGGCTCCCGGGTCCATCAGACGATAGCGGTCGTGGATCAGGGTATACGTGGCCGCCGAGACGGCGGTGACCTCGAGCTCGGCGGTCCTCGCGCGCCGATTCAGCGACTCGATGTCCTCCAGGACGTGCAGCACCTCGAAGCCCGGGATGCGCACCTTCCCCGCGTTGAGCGCATGAAACATGAAGGCATCGTCGGGATCCGGGCTGTGACCGATGCGGATGACGGGCATTCCTTCTCCTCATGACGAAGCTCGCGACTCGAGACAGGATTCTCCAGTCGGCGCCGGAGGTTTCCCCGAGGAAAGGGTATCACAGGGCCCTCGCGGTGAGATCGCGGCGCGTGACGGTCCACTGGAAGGGCGTGGCACGGGGGCCTGGGCTTCGCCGAGTGGCCCCCCTGGGCTGGATTGTTTCTAGCCGTAAACATTATAACCGTGATTATAATAATCCTGACTAGAAGCTCTCGTGACGGGAGGCGCTCGGATGCGGTTCGTCGGCAGGACGGCCGAGTTAGCGGTGCTCGACGCACAGTGGCGGAAGCGCGAGGCTCAGCTGATGATCGTCACGGGCAAGCGTCGCGTCGGCAAGACGTTCCTCCTCAACCGCTGGCTCCAGAAGAAGCCCGCGGTCTATTACCTCGCCGACCGCCGTCCGGAGCGGGAGCAGCTGCGGGAGCTCGCCAAGCGGCTCGGGGCTCACTTCACGGACCCGTTCGTCGCCGCGACTGGATGTTCTCGAACAGCTCCAGCTCGTAGAGCGTGACGTCCCGGTGACGGAGCCAATGCCCCAGAAATCGAAAAAGTCCCT